>JAAZAD010000217.1 GCA_012514505.1 Rhodococcus sp. (in: high G+C Gram-positive bacteria)
ACCGACGAGGGCGTCTTCGGCCTCGAAGCCGGCCTCCCCGCCATCGTCTCGGTCAACGAGAAGATCAACGAGCCCCGCTTCCCCTCCTTCAAGGGCATCATGGCCGCGAAGAAGAAGGAAGTTCTCGTCTACTCGCTCGCCGACCTCGGCGTCGACCCGGAGACCGTCGGTGTTGCCAACGCAGCGACCACCGTCACCGCCTCCACCCCCAAGCCCCCCCGTACCGCTGGTGAGCGCATCACCGACGAGGGTGACGGCGGCAGCAAGATCGCCTCGTACCTCGTGGCTCAGAAGATCATCTGATCGCGCCCCTCTAAACAACCAGCAGACATTCACAGGGAGAGTTAGTCATGGCAGAAGTACTTGTGCTCGTCGAGCACGCAGAGGGTGCAGTCAAGAAGATCAGCACCGAACTCCTCACCGCCGCACGCGCGCTCGGTGAGCCGTCCGCCGTCGTCACCGGCCCCGCCGGCACCGCCGACAAGCTTGCGGACGCACTCACCGCGGCCGGCGCCGAGAAGATCTATGTCGCCGAGTCGGACGACATCGACGGCTTCCTCGTCACCCCCAAGGTCGACGTGCTCGCCGGACTCGTCGAGTCCGCGTCGCCGGCAGCGGTCATCACCGCCGCCAGCATCGAGGGCAAGGAGGTGTCCGGCCGTCTCGCAGCACGCATCGGATCGGGTCTCCTCGTGGACGCCGTCGACGTCAAGGGCGACGGCAGCGTCGTTCACTCCATCTTCGGTGGCGCCTTCACCGTCGATGCCAAGGCCAACGGTGACGTCCCGGTCATCTCTGTCCGCCCGGGTGCCATCGAGGCGCAGCCGCAGGCCGGAGCCGGCGAGAAGGTTGTCGTCGAGGTTCCCGCCCAGGAAGAGAACGCAGTGAAGATCACCTCGCGTGATCCGATCGTCGGTGGCGACCGTCCCGAGCTCACCGAGGCGACTGTCGTCGTGTCCGGTGGTCGTGGTGTCGGCAGCGCAGACAAGTTCTCCGTGGTCGAGGAGCTCGCCGACTCGCTCGGTGCCGCTGTCGGTGCTTCGCGTGCCGCAGTCGACTCGGGCTACTACCCGGGCCAGTTCCAGGTCGGTCAGACCGGTAAGACGGTTTCGCCTCAGCTGTACATCGCCCTCGGTATCTCCGGCGCCATCCAGCACCGTGCAGGTATGCAGACCTCGAAGACCATCGTCGCTGTGAACAAGGACGAAGAGGCTCCGATCTTCGAGATCGCGGACTACGGCATCGTCGGCGACCTGTTCGACGTCGCTCCGCAGCTCACCGAGGCTGTCAAGAGCCACAAGGGCTGATAACCGCTCACAGCGGAGATCTGCTCGCTACGCCCTTCGTTTCTCACTGGGAGACGGAGGGCGTAGCCCGTTTCAGGGAGCGTTCACCCGTCCTGCATCGACATGACACCTCGGGGTTGCCGCAGGTCTGCAGTGGCTCGGTAAACCTGCGCCATGACAACTTCGTCAGTACTGCGTTCGCCCCGCGACGCCACCGATTCCGTTGTTTCCTCGCCCAGGTATTCCCTGGTCGTCTCCTCTGATCGTGAGCATCGGGTTGCTGCCCAGCGGCTCCGCTACCAGGTGTTCGCGTCGGAACCCGGGTTCTCGATCCCGGACGATCCGGATGGCCTGGATGCCGATCGTTTCGACGACTTCTGTGACCACCTGCTCGTTCGTCACGACGCGACCGGCGAGTTCGTCGGCTGCTACCGGATGCTTCCCCCGGACGCAGCCGTGGCGGCGGGCGGCTATTACACGGCCACGGAATTCGACATCTCGGCCCTGGTTCCGGCCGAGAACCGGATCGTGGAGATGGGTCGCGCGTGTGTCGACCCCGATCATCGTTCAGGTTCCGTTCTCAGTTTGATGTGGGCAGGGATCCTGCACTACTTGGATTTGACCGGCCACGAATCGGTCATGGGATGTGTGTCGGTGCCGATGCAGGAGACCCCGGACGAACCCGCTGGAGCGAATGTCCGCGGCGTGCGCGACATGATCCTGCGTAAGCACGGTAACGAGCCCGACCGTCGGGCAGTGCCCTACTCTCCGGTGGTCGTCGATGGGAAGGGCTTGGACGATCTCGTCCCGCCCGTGCGGCCGTCGATCCCGCCGCTGCTGAGGGGATATCTGCGGCTGAACGCGAAGATCTGTGGTGAACCCGCACACGATCCCGCTTTCGGTGTCGCCGACTTCGTCGCGATGCTGCACCGCCGCGATGCCAATCAGCGGTATCTCGACAGGTTGCAGCAGGCGTCCGCCAACCTCGAGTCCGGAAGTCTCCGATGAGGACGGAACAGCACGCCTGGATGCCGGTGAGCCCGTGCGGCGACGGCTGCCTGCCCGCACACCAGGACCGGGTGTCGCACCCGGTCGTGATCGGCCGCTGGATCCTGGTGCTCGCTGCGCTGGCAACAGCTCCCGTGCTGAGCGCGGGATGGTTGCTTCCCCGGAAGCTGCGTTCCAGCCTGCAACGCAGATACTCCCGCATGCTCCTTCGCTGCATGGGGATGCGGCTGCGAGTCTCGGACGAGCGGGGTGTGCGTAGGCCGGAAGGCGGCGTGATGATCGTCGCAGGCCACGTTTCCTGGACCGATGTGCTGGTACTGAGCGCGATAGCTCCGGCGAGCTTCGTTGCCCGCGCAGACCTGTTGGACTGGCGGGTTCTCGGGTCGTTGGCGCGGCGGATGCGGATCATCCCCATCGAGCGGCAGAATCTCCGCGCCCTCCCCGCCACGATCGGGGTCGCTGCCGACCGCCTGCGACGGGGCGAGCGGGTCGTCGTCTTCCCGGAGGGGACCACGTGGTGTGGCCGCGCCTACGGTGGATTTCGCCCCGCCATGTTCCAGGCTGCGATCGACGCTGAGTGCCCGGTGCAACCGATCTCTGTCCGCTACACCACAGCAGATCGCCTCACGACAGGTCCGTGCTTCGTGGGAGAGGAAACGATCGGGCAGTCGATCAGCCGCATCATCCGGCAGGAGAACGTCACGGCTGCGGTCCGGTTGGCGCCGATCGAGTACCCGGGGGAATCACGTCACGACCTTGCCGCCCGCACCGAACGTGCAGTACGTGGCGCCGAATGCATCGACCTGGCCGCCCACGACATCCTCGATCCCGCCATCGAGGGGCAGGAGAGCCTGGTCGCCTAGGTTATCCTGGTCAGGTCATGACCTCTGCTCGCACCTCCGTTCCTCCCATCTACCTGGATCATGCCGCCACCACACCGATGGTGCCGGCGGCCGTTCGGGCCATGACCGACATCTTCACCACCGTGGGTAATGCGTCTTCGCTGCACGGTTCCGGGCGCGCCGCCCGTAGGCGAGTCGAGGAATCACGCGAATCGATCGCCGCGAATCTCGGTGCCCGTCCTTCCGAGGTGATCTTCACCTCGGGTGGAACCGAGAGCGACAACCTCGCAGTCAAGGGCATCTACTGGGCTCGGCGGGATGCCGATGCGAAGCGCACCCGCATCATCGCGAGCGCGGTGGAGCACCACGCAGTGATCGACACCCTCGAATGGCTCGAACAGCACGAAGGCGCCCGGATCACCTGGCTTCCGGTGGACGAGGTCGGTCGCGTCGACCCGCGCACCCTCAGGCGTGAGCTCGAACTCCACGGCGACGAAGCTGCGCTCGTGACCATCATGTGGGCCAACAACGAGATCGGCACCGTGATGCCGATCGCCGAACTCGCCGCCGTGGCGTCGGAGTTCGAGATCCCCATGCACAGCGACGCGATTCAGGCGGTGGCCCACCTGCCGGTCGACTTCGCCGCGAGTGGGCTCTCCGCGATGAGCATCGCCGCACACAAGTTCGGCGGTCCGCAGGGCGTAGGAGCGCTATTGCTCGGTCGCACGGTGCCGTGCGTTCCGTTGCTGCACGGCGGTGGCCACGAACGCGACCTGCGATCGGGAACCCCGGACACCGCGAGCGTGGTGGGAATGGCCGCGGCGCTGCAGGCGGGCACGCAGGACCTGCCGCACCGCACAGCAGAATTGGCGTCGCTGCGCGATCATCTCGTATCGGAAGTGCATCGCATCGCACCCGAAGCGATATTGAACGGGCCGAGTGGTGACGGTCGGTTGGCGAGCAACGCGCATTTCACCTTCCCCGGCTGTGAAGGCGATTCCCTATTGATGCTGCTCGACGCGGCCGGAATCGAATGTTCCACCGGATCGGCATGCACTGCTGGAGTGGCGAGCGCGAGCCATGTGCTCCTCGCCATCGGAACGGACCCAGTAACCGCGCGTGGGTCGTTGCGGTTCTCGCTGGGACACACTTCGACAATTGACGACGTGGCGGCGCTGGTATCGGCGCTGCCACAGGTAGTAGAGCGCGCCCGCGCTGCCGGCCTGGCCGGCGCCGGATCGCGCGGAGGAGGCAACTGATGCGCATTCTGGCAGCCATGAGCGGTGGGGTGGATTCGGCGGTGGCCGCCGCCCGCGCCGTCGATGCGGGACACGACGTGGTCGGGGTGCACCTTGCGTTGTCCACAGCGCCGGGCGCACTGCGCACCGGTTCGCGGGGATGCTGTTCCAAGGAGGACGCCGGCGATGCCCGCCGCGCCGCCGATGTGCTCGGCATTCCCTTCTACGTATGGGATTTCGCGGACCGCTTCAAGGAAGACGTGATCGACGATTTCGTCGCGTCCTATGCCGCCGGTGAAACCCCCAACCCGTGCCTGCGCTGCAACGAGAAGATCAAGTTCTCGGCCTTGGCCGATCGCGCTGCGGCGCTCGGCTTCGACGCAGTGGCGACCGGTCACTACGCCCGACTCGACGACGGGGTGCTTCGTCGCGCCGTCGACGACGACAAGGATCAGTCGTACGTACTGGGCGTGCTCACCTCCGAGCAACTCTCGCGCGCAATGTTCCCGGTGGGCGACAGCCCCAAGGATCGGATTCGCGAAGAGGCGGCGGAGCGCGGCCTCGCGGTCGCGGACAAGCCGGACAGTCACGACATCTGCTTCATCCCCTCCGGTGACACCCGCGCCTTCCTCGGTGCGCGTATCGGAGTGCGGCCCGGCAGTGTCGTCGACACCGACTCCGGCGAGGTGCTCGCGGAACACGAGGGTGTGCACGGGTTCACGATCGGGCAGCGGAAGGGGCTCGGCGTGCAAGGACCGGCCGCCGACGGTCGCCCGCGGTACGTCACGGCCATCGAACCCGAAACCGGTACCGTGCGTGTCGGTTCGGCGGCGAATCTCGATGTGTGGTCCATTTCTGCCGAGCGTGCGGTGTGGACGTCGGGGCAGACCCCGAGCGGTCCCCTCGAGTGCACGGTGCAGGTGCGAGCGCACGGCGGACTCGCGCAGGCGGTCGCCGAAGCAGTCGACGGCGGTATCGAGATCACGCTCCGTGAACCTCTCACCGGTGTGGCCAAGGGGCAGGCCGTGGTGTTGTATCGGCCCGACTCCGAGGGCGATATCGTGCTCGGTAGTGGCACCATCGCCGGTACCGGCGGAGCACCGAACTCACTGTGACACCACACGCTTCCGTCGGTCTGGCCGGGAAAGTCACCGGTGTGGGCTCGTGGCCGGGAACGAACTCGCTCGAATCCGCCCGGGTGATTCTTGGCGAACTGGGGGAGTTGCCGCACCTCGTCGAGCTTCCGGATCGTGGGCTCGGGGCGGACATGATCGGCCGGGCTGCGGCACTATTGGTCGACATTCCGCTCGACGCATCGACCACGGGCTACCGGATCACCCGCTCGCGGGGCGCCGTCACGAAGCGCGCCGCGGATCTGTTGATTCAGGATCTCGACGCACTCGAAGAGGCCTGGGAGGTAGCTGGATTCAGTGGCGACCAGGTGCTGAAAGTGCAGTCCGTCGGACCGTTGACTCTCGCGGCCCAGGTGGAGTTCGCCACCGGTAAGCGCATCCTCACCGACCGCGGTGCGGTCCGTGACTTTTCGGAATCGTTGGGTGAAGGCCTTTCTCGGCATGCTGCCGAGGTGACGCGAAGGACTGGGGCTCAGGTGGTCGTTCAGTTCGACGAACCCTCGTTGCCCGCAGTGCTGGCAGGAACCCTGAAAGGCCGTACTCGTCTCGAGACCGTTCCTGCCGTTCCCGAACCCGAAGCGCTCGCGATTCTCGACAGCGCCATCGACGCGACCGGTCATCCGGTCATGGTCCACTGCTGTGCGAGTGACCTTCCGGCGGATCTACTGCGCCGAAGTTCTGCTTTCGCAATCGGATTCGATGCCTCGCAGTTGACGTCGTCCGGCCTGGACGGAATCGGCGAACTGATCGATTCCGGAAAGGAACTGGTCCTCGGCCTCGTCCCGTCGCTCCAACCGGAAACTGTGCCCGGTTGGCGCGAGCTGGCGCAGCCCGCTGTGACGTTGATCGACCGACTCGGATTCCCACGCACCACCCTACGAACTCAGGTGGCCGTGACACCCACATGCGGACTGGCTGGGACGAGTGAGCAGTGGAGCCGCGAAGCGCTGAAACTGACCCGCGAGGTCGGAGCTGCACTCTCCGAGGATCCCGAATCTCTCTGACCGACTGAGGAGGCGGCGTGCACTGGGTTGTTGGACTGGCCGTTCTCCTGGTGGTGGCACTGGTCGTGGACCGAACGGCACTGTGGGCCGAACGCAAGGGCTGGATCTACTGGCGCAAGCTCAGCGCAAACTACGGCAGCGGTGTTGCCGGAGTTTTCGGCGAGATGCAAACCCTGCTCTCGCCGTCGTACCGGCACACCGCCGAAGAGGTGGAGGCGAAGAAGGCGTTGCGGGTCGATCACGCCACCGGCGACAAGCACGGAATTGCAGTCGATCTCGACGACAACGTCGTTCTGTTGCCGGCGACGGACGGCAGTACCGGCCACCGACATTCCGGTGACCGGTACCAGTAGTCCGTCAGGGGGTGAGGAGGTAACGTCCGCGCACTCCTCCCTTGGCTACGGCCTTGTGTGCATCGGCTACCTGGTCCAGTGGCATCAGGGTATGTACCCGGGCGGGAAGTTCACCCGACACGGTGCGGGCGAGCAGTTCGGCCAGTCGGGTGCCGTCCGGGTGGGCCATCACCGCTTCCGTGCGGATACCGCGTTCGGAGGCAGGTCTGGCATTCGGCTGGACACCCACATAGGTGCCGCTGTCACGGACAAGGGAGATGGCCTGTTCGCCCAGTGTGGCGGTGTCGGCGACCGCATCCCAACCCAATTCGGCGTGTGTGGTGAAGCCCGCACCGAGGCTGCTGACGAACTCCTCGTCCTCGGCGCGAGCGAGACCCGTCACCTGCCAGCCGCGATCCCGCGCGAGTGCGGCGACGTAGGCCCCGATCGCGCCGGCCGCTCCGGTCACCAGCAGTCGGTTGGCGGCCTCGGGTGCGTCACCGAGTAGGTCGACGATCTGGTTGGCGGTCTGCCCGTTGAGCGGCACTGTCGAGGCAGCAGCGAGCTCCAGCTCGTGTGGCACCACGGCGAGATCGGTGGCAGGGACGACGAGTTGCTCGGCGTACGTGCCGAAGTCCCGATCGATACCGCCCACCATTCCCGCGACCCGCGTTCCGGCTGCAAGGTCCGTGCCCTCGCCCGTATCGATCACGGTCCCGGCGAAGTCCCAGCCCAGGCCTGTGTGTTCCGGCTGATGGATGGCGCCCATGCTATGGAAGATGCCGTTCGCGATCGCCAGGTCGACGGGATTGATGGTCACTGCGGTGATCTGGACCCGCACCTGTCCAGGGCCTGGGAGCGCAACGGGGACGTCGATGATCTCGATCGAGTCGGGACCGTCCGGAGTGCGGACCACTGCAGCGCGGAAAGTGGGGTTCGTCATGAGTCAACGCTCCTAGAGGGTTGTGTTCGATGGCCTGACTCCTTCGCTATGGATAGGTAACTACCTATTAGGAAGTACGCACCTCGAGGTGCGTAGGTCACCCGGCGGTAGGAAGGTGTAATTGATGCCCACGATGACGGCCGCGCAGAAGCGCGCACATGCGAAGGCCGACTACGACGCATTTCTGGCGGAATGTCCGAGCCGCAAGCTGCTCGACCGAATCTCCGACAAGTGGGTCGCGCTCGTGCTCGCCGCGCTCGGCAGCGACGGCGCCACGCACCCGGGACGCGACGGCACCGGTGAGCCACGGGCAATGCGGTATTCCGAACTGTCACGCCGATTGGCCGGGGTCAGTCAGAAGATGCTCACCCAGACCCTGCGCTCGCTCGAACGCGACGGTTTGCTCGTTCGGACGGTGACGCCGACGGTGCCCGTCACGGTCACCTACGAACTCACCGACCTCGGACTCTCGCTCCATCAGGTGATCCGCGGCATCAAGAGGTGGGCCGAGGCGAACATGGGCGAAGTGTTGTCCCACCGTGAGGAATACGACAGCCGCGCAGCGAACGAGACGTAAACCGCCGCTGCATCATCGTCATGACAGTCCGCACAAAATTTGTCCGGTTTGGGGGAAATTCAATAGGTTTTGATATCTAACTAATTGAAACTCGAGTGGGGGAATAATGACTCATCGTCGTACCGTGGGTAAACATCGTCGGGTCTCGCCGAATGTCGGCAAGGTTGCTGCTCTGGGGGCCGTCCCTGTGTCGATCGCCATGGCATTTGCTGCGACCGGAACCGCCACCGCTGCCCCGGTGGAATCTGTTGTTGCCCAACCTGGATCGGCTGTCCACGCACCAGTCCTCGCGGCTGCGATGCCCGTGGCCGACGTGGTGACACCGGTGGTGCCGGTCAACGGTCCGGACATGACCAACGTCAACAACGGTGCCATCAATGGCGCGTTGGTGGGCGCTGCCGCTGGTGGAGTTCCCGGTGCCGTCGTCGGGGGTCTCGGGGGTGCTGCGGCCGGCGCCGTGGTGGGCGCGGGAACCGGATTCATGGTCGGTGTCGGAACGGTCACCTCCGGGCTCATCGTGACTGCAGCCGTGGGATGTGCGACCACCGGATGCCTCATCAATGTTCCTGTGTTCGTGGCAGGTATGGCAGCCGAGGCTGCGGCGGTAGCCCCCTCCATTGCAATCGGAGGGGCCATTGGGGCAGCAGCGGGTGGAGCGTTAGGTGCAGCCGCCCTGGGCGTCCCGTCTGCAGCCGTCGGCGCAGGTGTAGGTGCTGCGGTCGGTGCGGGAGCAGGCGCGGCAGGCGTACCGATGCCGGCGCCGCCGATTCCCGCTCTGTAGCAGTCGGCGGAGGTTCGAATGTCTGAAGAAATCAAAACTCGAGTGGGGGAATAATGACTCATCGTCGTACTGTCGGTAAGCATCGTCGGGTCTCGCCGAATGTCGGCAAGGTTGCTGCTCTGGGGGCCGTCCCCGTATCGATCGCCGTCGCATTCGCCGCTACCGGAACTGCCAACGCAGCTCCAGCGAAACATGCTGTTGCCCAGTCCGAATCGGTGGCGCCGACACCGGACGTGGCTGCACCTGTACCGGTGTCCGAGGTTGTGACGCCGGTCGAGTCGATCGACGGCCCGCTGGCGGGACCGGATATGAACAACGTCAACAATGGCGCGATCAACGGCGCGCTGGTCGGCGGGGCCGTGGGCGGAGTGCTGGGCGGACTCGGTGGCGCCGCTACCGGCACTGTCGTCGGTGGGGGAACCGGACTCGTGCTGGGTGCGGGAGCGGTCCTGATTCCTACCGTGGTTGCCGGGGTAGCCGGCTGCGCGGCCACAGGATGCTTGGTTGATATTCCAGTGTTGGCCGCAGGCATCGCGGGCGAGCTGCTGGTTATTCCTCCAGCAACTGCAATCGGTGGCGCTGTCGGTGCCGTGGCAGGTGGGGCGTTGGGCGCTGCTGCGCTCGGGATCCCTGCCGCTGGCGTCGGCGCGGCAATTGGTGCGGGTGCTGCCGCAGCGGGCGTTCCCATGCCGGCGCCGCCGATTCCCGCTGTGTAACAGTCAAGCTCGAGAACGTGGGTCTTCTTCGGATACTGGTGGTCGTCGACCGCTGGTAACCGAAGAGGGCCCTGTTTTCGTTGGGGGAGTTGCGCCCTATGCAAAGGGGACGCTCCGGCATAATGTAGAACACATGTTCGAATCGGGGGATTTCGAAGTTGCATCAGGTTCGGCAGTCGATGCTGTCGTGTTGGGCGGGTTTCTCAGTAGGATCGCGCATCTCGATCGCGAAGTCGCTGACGGTGTGCGGGTCGATCTACTCCGAGCGTTGGAGAATCTGAAATCCGCCTGCGCAGCCGCGCAAGCAAAGGTTGCAGCAGACTTGGACGCATCCACACGCCGACGCAGAATCAACGAGGGGGTACCGACCACGCAATGAGGTGTCGGTATTGCCGCGCAGATCGCATTGGCGCGCAGAGATTCACCGCATCGTGGAGGACGGCATCTGGGTCTCGCGACCGCGTTGGTCCACGAGATGCCCCACACGTTGGCGCTACTCGAGGGCGGCTCGTTGAGTGAGTGGCGTGCGACCATTCTGGTTCGGGAGACAGCCTGTATAACCAGGGAAGATCGTTCCGTTGTCGACCGAGTGCCGTGTTCGGATCCGGATGTTCTTGCATCGCTGGGTGATCGGTTTCGGTGCACTTCTTCCGGTGGCTCAGGGAGTGGCGGTGTATGCGGCACTCGGGGTCGGCGCCGATTCAGCATTGGCGGCCGGCGATGCGCGAACTCGTTCACAGATCATGGCCGACCTCCTCGTCGAACGGGTCACCGGAACCTCGGCGAGAACGCCTACCCCGGTGACTGTGAATTTGGTTGTCTCCGACCGGGCATTGCTGGCAGGCGGAACGGAACCGGCCTGCGTCCAGGGGTATGGGCCGATTCCCGCCGAACTTGCCCGAACATGGGTCAGCGAAGCGGATGTCGCGGGAACGGCCACGCTGCGCAGGGTGTACGCGCGGCCAGAGACCGGGGCGCTGACGGCCGTCGAGTCTCGTGCACGGCACTTTCCCAAAGGGTTGGCGCAGCTGATCGATCTGCGAGATCGGGAATGCCGAACACCCTGGTGTGACGCGCCGATCCGGCATCACGATCACATCCGTCCACACGCGCAGGGCGGCTCCACGGCCGCGGAGAATGGTGCAGGCCTGTGCGCTGCATGCAACTACGCCAAGGAGGGAGTTGGATGGTCCGCCCGAACCGTCCCACGGTCGGTCGGGCAACGCCACGTTATCGAGTTCTGCACGCCGACACGGCACCGATGCCGGTCGACAGCACCGCCCCTGCCACGGCCTAATTCGGTTGTGCCCGAAAGTATTGTGGGGGAATGACTGTGAGCATCCCCAGATTCGAGCCGGTTACCGACGTGCGCCCCGACGATCAGCCGTGGGATGAGATGGTGTGGCCGGTTCCAGCTGGAACCGAACTCCAGGGCTCGACCGTGACACTGTCGTTGCTCGACCCGGCACGGGACTCGGAGGAGTTGTTCCACGCACTCGATCGTGACGAGGTCTGGGCGCACGTTCCGCTTCGGCCGACCAACCCAGCGCACTTCGAGGAGATCTTGTCGGCACGGGTTGGTCTCGCAGATTGGACACCGTGGGTTGTTCGGACGAGTGCGGGTGTGGTGGGAACCAGCTCCTACCTCGATGTGAGCCCACACGACGCTCGCATCGAGATCGGGTTCACGGTCTATTCGCCCGACGTGTGGGGGAGCGCGGTGAACCCGGAGACCAAGCTCCTCCTCCTCGGCTACGCCTTCGACACCCTGCGCGCCGGCCGCGTTCAGCTCAAGACCGATACCCGCAACAAACGCTCCCAACAGGCCATCGCACGGCTCGGCGCGCAGTACGAAGGTACGTTGCGTCGACACTTCCGCCGCGCCGACGGCAGTGTTCGCGACACCGTCATGTTCTCGGTGATCGCGGAGGACTGGCCGACGGTGCGTGACGGACTGAGAGAACGCGTCGAGCTCGTCGGTGCCAACAGATAATCTCTAACCCGTGAGTGAATCGACCGACGCCCCCGCGCCCGCACCGAATGATATCCGGGAACGATGGAACGAGCTGGCTGAGGATGTGCGTCAGCATCAGTTCCGTTACTACGTGCGTGATGCGCCGGTCATCTCGGACGGCGAATTCGACACGTTGTTGGGTGAGCTGAATTCGCTCGAGGACCAGTACCCGGACCTGCGCACACCCGATTCACCGACGCAGTTGGTGGGCGGCGGCTTCGCCACCGAATTCACCTCGGTCGACCATCTCGAGCGGAGGCTCAGCCTCGACAACGTTTTCGACGAAGCCGAACTACGGACGTGGATTGCACGCGTCGAGCAGGAGACAGGGCCCGAACTTCACTACCTGTGCGAAGTGAAGATCGACGGCGTTGCCCTCAACCTCGTCTACGAGAACGGCACGCTTGTCCGCGGCGCCACCCGTGGCGACGGCCGTACCGGCGAAGACGTCACGCTCAACGCCCGCACGATCGACGAGATCCCGCAGAAGCTCACCGGCACCGACGAGTACCCGGTTCCGGCGTTGCTCGAGGTGCGCGGCGAGGTGTTCTTCCGTTTGGAAGACTTCGCGAATCTCAATGCGTCGCTCGTCGCCGAAGGGAAGGCACCGTTCGCGAACCCGCGAAACTCGGCCGCTGGCTCCCTGCGTCAAAAGAATCCGGCGGTCACGGCCCGTCGGCGGCTGGGCATGATCTGTCACGGCTTGGGGCGCATCGACGGTTTCGAGCCGAGGTCGCAGTACGACGCCTACACGGCGTTGGCGGCATGGGGTCTGCCGGTGTCGTCGCACACCTCGCGCGTGGTCGGCGCGGATGCGGTAGTCGAGAAGATGCAGTACTGGGGCGAGCACCGGCACGACGTGGAACACGAGATCGACGGCCTGGTGGTGAAGGTCGACGAGATGTCGTTGCATCGCCGGTTGGGTTCCACGTCACGGGCGCCGCGGTGGGCGATCGCGTTCAAGTATCCGCCGGAGGAGGCCACCACCAAGCTTCTGGACATCCGGGTCAGTGTGGGCCGGACCGGTCGGGTCACGCCGTTCGCCTATATGGAACCGGTCACGGTCGCAGGTTCCACCGTGTCGCTGGCGACGCTGCACAACGGATCCGAGGTGCAGCGCAAGGGTGTGCTGATCGGGGACACGGTCGTGCTGCGCAAGGCGGGCGACGTGATTCCCGAGGTCCTCGGTCCGGTGGTCGACGTGCGCACGGGTGACGAGCGCGCCTTCGAGATGCCGACCCACTGCCCCGAGTGCGGCACGCTTCTCGCGCCCGCCAAGGAGGGCGACGCCGACATCCGGTGCCCCAACCAGCAACATTGCCCCGCGCAATTGCGGGAGCGGGTGTTCCACGTGGCCGGTCGCGGGGCCTTCGACATCGAGGTCCTGGGATACGAAGCCGCGACCGCACTTCTGGAGTCGCACGCGATCGACGACGAGGGGGATCTGTTCTCCCTCACCGAAGAATCGCTTCTGGAGACGTCGATTTTCCGGACCAAGGCGGGCAATCTGTCCGCGAACGGACGTCGCCTGCTCGACAACCTGGACTCCGCGAAGGACAAGCCCCTGTGGCGTGTGCTGGTGGCACTGTCCATTCGGCACGTCGGTCCCACCGCGGCACGCGCCTTGGCGAGCGAATTCGGTTCCTTGGAACGCATTCGGTCGGCAACGCTCGAGGAGTTGGCAGAAGTCGACGGAGTCGGTGCCACGATCGCCACGGCTGTCGTCGAATGGTTCTCCGTCGAGTGGCACCGGGAGATCGTGAACAAGTGGGCCGCCGCAGGTGTTCGTATGGAAGACGAGCGTGACGAGTCGATCCCGCGCAACCTCGAGGGATTGTCGATCGTGGTGACCGGTTCTCTCGAAACCTTCTCCCGGGACCAAGCCAAAGAAGCCATTCTCGTTCGTGGTGGCAAGGCAGCCGGTTCGGTGTCCAAGAAGACGGCCTTCGTGGTGGTCGGTGAGGCGCCCGGATCGAAACACGACAAAGCGGTCGAGCTGGGAGTTCCCGTACTGGACGAGGAGGGATTCCGAGTTCTGTTGGCCGAGGGGCCCGAGGCCGCCGTCGCGAAGGTGTGATTGTTCCCTCACATCACGTTTTGGCTGGTGTGAGTTCAGCTGTCATCATTCCTGCATGATCGAGATTCGCGACGCGACGGCCGAGGAGCACGAGGCCGTGGCAGACCTGACGCTGATCGCCTACGTGGGCGGTGGATTCGTCGACACACATGACCCGTACACCGAGGTGCTCAAGGACACGTCCGGCCGGGCCGACGATGCACGGGTGCTCGTCGCGGTGAAGGAGGGCACGATCGTCGGATCGGTGACCATCGCGGAACCGGGTTCGCGTTACGCGGACGTCGCGGAGCCGGGGGAACTGGAATTCCGGATGCTCGCGGTGTCGACGGATGCGCGCAAGCAAGGGGTGGGGTCTGCCTTGGTTCGGCACGTATACGACGTGGCATACGAACGTGGTGATCAGGCTGTGGTCATGTCCACCCATCCCGATATGGAAGATGCCCGCCGCGTGTACGACCGCAACGGTTTCGTACCGGCGCCGCAGCGAAACTGGGAACCGGTGCCCGGTACCGAGCTGACGGTGCTCGTTCGCGAGATCGCGTAGGGCAGCTATCCGAGAACGCGCTATCCGAGAACCGTTGCGATGATGCCGGCCAGGTAGCCGAGGCGGGCCACTTCCGAAGGCCGGAACTCGGGGCCACCGGGCCGGCCGAGCATGAGTACGCGGTCGGAGTCACCCAGCGGGGCGGCGGCCAAGGTGGTGTCCATGTCCCGCCACACCTGCGGCGCCCACGATGCTTGACCGTCCAGTACCGTTGCGCGGCGCAGGGGCAACCAGGGGAGTTCGGTGGCGTGTGTTTCCGGGGCGCCCGAACTGCCGACGAGTCGGTTTACGCCGTGCGGTGTCGGTTCGACCACGGCCGCCCAGCCCACTCGTAGGACTCGTGGTGCACCGTCGACCAACACCTGCAACCGGTCGTCGGCCGCAGTCGCGACGTGGTCGATGAGTTCGAGTTCACGGTGGGTGTCGAGCAGGCCCGTGTACGGGCGGATGGAGTCGACGTGCACGTCGACCAGAGCTTCGGCCGCGGTGATGAGGGTGTCGGGAAGGGCGCCGGGCTCGACGTCCACGACGAGGTCGTCGATGGCGAAGCCGGTTTCGCGCTCGACGACATCGAGCGACAGGATGTCGGCACCGACGGAACCGAGGGCCACGGCGAGTGCGCCGAGGCTGCCGGGCCGGTCCGGAAGCCGGACGCGGAGTAGGTATGACACGTGCATCCCTTTCGCATGGCCTGCAACACTTGACGGCAACGTCGACCATCCTTGCACTTCCGCCGTCGGGGACGGCCGTGGCCCAGCGTGCATGGCTGAGCGTGCCACGCTCTAGGCTGGGACGGAACGCCATGCCCGATCTGAAACGCCCGATCCGAAAGGGGTACCGCGGTGCCTGCCATCTCTCGTGACGAGGTCGCGCACCTCGCGCGGCTGTCCAGACTTGCGTTGTCGGAATCCGAGCTCGACGAGTTCTCGGGCCAGCTGGATTCGATTCTCAACCACGTCAAAGTGGTCACCGAGGTCGGTGCCGAGGACGTGCCGCCGATGGCCAACCCCAACGATGTCACCAACGTGACGCGCCCGGACACCATTGCGCCCGGACTGACGCCCGACCAGGCGCTCTCCGGTGCACCCGCTGTCGAACAGGATCGCTTCGCGGTTCCGCAGATTCTTGGAGAGGGCGAATGAGCGCCGATCTGACCGGTCTCGATGCCTCCGTACTCGCGGAGAAGATTCACACCCGCGAGGTGTCGTCCGTCGAGGTGACGCAGGCTCACCTCGACCGGATCGAGGCTGCGGACGGCGAACTCAACGCGTTCCTGCACGTCGCGGGTGAGCAGGCGCTGGTGTCGGCCAAGGCCGTGGACGAGGCGATCACCGCCGGTGAGGCGCCGGCTTCACCGCTCGCCGGTGTCCCGCTCGCGCTGAAGGACATCTTCGCCACCACCGACATGCCGACGACGTGTGCGTCGAAGATTCTCGAGGGCTGGGTGGCGCCGTACGACGCCACGCTGACCACGAAGCTGCGCGACGCCGGTATACCCATTCTGGGCAAGACCAACATGGACGAGTTCGCGATGGGTTCGTCCACGGAGAACTCCGCGTACGGGCCGACACGTAACCCGTGGGACAAGGACCGGATTCCGGGTGGTTCGGGCGGCGGTAGCGCTGCGGCGTTGGCGTCCCGACAGGCGCCGTTGGCGATCGGCACCGACACAGGCGGTTCGATCCGTCAGCCGGCGGCGGTCACGGCGACGGTCGGAACCAAGCCCACGTACGGCACGGTGTCGCGTTTCGGGCTTGTGGCGTGCGCGTCGTCCCTCGACCAGGGTGGCCCGTGTGGACGTACCGTCCTCGACACCGCGCTGCTGCACGAGGTCATCGCCGGTCACGATCCGCGTGACTCCACATCCATCGACGCACCGGTTCGTCCGGTCGTTGCTGCGGCCCGCGAGGGCGCCAAGGGCAACCTGAACGGCGTCAAGGTCGGTGTCGTGAAGGAACTTCACTCCGACAGCTATCAGCCGGGAGTGCTTTCCTCGTTCGACGCGGCCGTCGCACAGCTCACCGAGCTCGGTGCAGAGGTCGTCGAGGTCTCGTGCCCCAACTTCGAATACGCGCTTGCGGCCTACTACTTGATCCTGCCCAGTGAGGTGTCCTCCAACCTCGCCCGGTTCGACGCCATGCGTTACGGCATGCGGGTCGACGACGGCAACATGAGCGCAGACCAGGTGATGGCCGCGACGCGCGCTGCCGGATTCGGACCGGAGGTCAAGCGCCGCATCATGATCGGCACGTTTGCGCTGTCCTCGGGGTACTACGACGCCTACTACGGTCAGGCGCTGAAGGTGCGCACGCTGATCGCACGTGACTTCGACAAGGCGTACGAGAAGGTCGACGTTCTGGTGTCGCCCACCAGCCCCTTCACCCCGTGGAAGCTGGGAGAGAAGGTCGACGACCCGCTGGCGATGTACCTGTCGGATCTGTGCACCCTGCCCACCAACCTGGCCGGGCATTGCGCGATGTCGGTTCCGTCCGGGTTGTCGGAGGACGACGGACTGCCCGTCGGTTTGCAGATCATGGCGCCCGCCCTCGCCGACGAGCGTCTCTACCGAGTCGGTGCAGCGTACGAGGCCGCTCGCGGCCCGATGAGTTCGCCTTCCTGAGCTTCGCACTCGGGCAAGGCTGTGCCCTGCTCGGTCCCGTATCGGTGGCCGTGGCCGGGCGGGACGCTCAACGCGGTCAGCAGGTCCACGCTCGTCTGAACGAAGCTGATTCCCGGTAACCACGCGGGGATCGGTGCGTCTCGGTCGGCCGAGTCGAGGTCGGGTGGTGTGGTGATCAGCTTCGGCGACCACCACACCACCGGGTCCGAGGTGTTGGCGAGAACCGTGGCGCCGCGGGTGTCCACGGACCCGGCGGGTGGTCCGGCCCAGAGGATGCCGCACACAGACGCGCGTGCGTCGGAGTCGGCCAGGGCAGCGCTGCCGCCGACCGAACCCAAACTCTGCCCGTAGACGTAGATGTCGGGGCGCCGGTCGGTGGGCATACCGGACACGTGCTCGGTGACCGCAGACAGCAGGGCAGTGGCGCTCTCGTCGGCGGCGTCGCGTGCGAACAGGAACGTCACCCAACTGGGCGCGAACGAGTACTGCAGGCCGACGATCGCGACATCGCCCCCGAAACGCTGTTCGATACCGCTCGCCGCACTCGCGTCGATCCAGCCGGATCCGGTCGGGACCGCGACGACCACGGCAGACTTGTCGAACCCACCCGCTCGGTCGAGTTCGGATACGGCAAGTGCGGCACGAGTATTCGTGTCGTCCGCGGAGTTCAGGCCGACGTAGGTGCGGATGGCGGGGGAGCGGTCACCCGCGGCGACGAAACGACGCCCCTCCCGGCCGAGTGTTTCCCAGCGTACCGCCGCGCCGCCGTCGCGTTCCGTGGCGAGTGGGCGGTCCACCGAAGCCTCGATCACCGAATTCGATTCGCTGTAGGACTCCGAGAGCATCGCGGCGGCTGCGGGACCGATCACCTGCGCACCGACCACGCCGACGACGATTGCGGTGACGGCGCCGGGGCGTCCTACTCGGCGCGCGAGGCGACCCAATCCATTGCCGGCGCCGAACAACACGAGGAACGTGAGAGCTCCACACACGGTAGCTTGCGCCCAGTGCGACGGCCCGATTGTCGGCATTCCCATCGACAGACGCAGTCCGTCCTGCCAGTGGTCGGTCGCGACGACGGCCCAACTCACGGCTATGGCCGAGAACAGTAGTGCCAGTACCTGCGCGGATTCTCGGGGCTCGCGTTCAGGAGTGTTTCGGATAGCTACGAGCACCCGACCGGCGAGGACTGCGAGCGCGTATGCGAGTGCGGCCAGCAATCCCGTCACGATCCCCTGCATGATCGGTGGCCGGGGAAGAAGCGACGGTGCGAGGGACACCAGAATCGCGACCGTGACCGTCAGCGTGCGCAGGGGAGGAGGCGCGTACTTCACGACACCGCCCCGTTCTCGCGTCGTACGAACACGGCGGTTGCAACGCTCAGCACGACACCCAACCCGCACAGGAGATACGGCAGGAACGATTCCTTGGTGGGCGTGACGTACCCCTGTCTCCACGAATTTCCGGTGACTGCCGCGGCCGCGACATCGGCCATGACGTAGCAGCCCGCCCGGTCCAGGTCGCCGGTTCGCGAGTTGCAGGCGCTGTGCATGTCGGCTTCGAGTCGAGCGTCGAGTTCTTTCCGAGCCCAGGGCCCCAGTTCTTCGTCGTTCGCGGTGGCGTATCGCAATACGTCGTAGCCGAGATCGTGTGCCTTGCACGCGTCGTCGAACTCTGCGGGCAGCGGCACCGGTGACGAGCAGCTGCCGCCCGGATTCACGAGTCGACCTCCCTGCCGCTCAGGTTCGTAACCCATCACCGCCACGAAATCATCGGGGAGGGCATTGCTTTCGGTGACTGCCGCGTTCAGCACCTGAACTGCGTGGGCTGCCGCGTTGTTCTCGCGGACAGGCGTGTCCGCACCTGCCATACCGGTGGTGGCGAGAGTGGCTGTCGCTGCCACGGTCATCGCCAGAGTCGCTGTTCGTCTCCCCGTGATTCGCATGGAAGCGACGTTACGAACGCCGCGTACACAGGCACATCACTCGGAAGAGCGGTAACCATGTCGTCCTCTGTGGTGGCGTTTCCGGCCCTCTGATACCCAGGTATGGGGCGAAGATCATTCCCGAGTGTGAGGACTCGGGAGCGAAGTATTCGTACTGTCGAGGTGTGAAGACGAATGCACGTAAGAGTGTGCGATGGGTGAGTCGGGCTGTGCCGGCCGGTCAATGGGCGAATGTGCTGATCGTCCTGACGACGGCGATCCTGTACGCGATCGCGTGGCCGACGTTGCATCTGACACATCAAGTGGCGCCGCCGATCCAACCGATCGTGGCGGCGCTGGCGGCGTTTCCGTTCGTCTTGATCCGATTGAATCCCGCGATGGGCTGGGCCGTGTCGGCCGTGTCGGCGCTGGTGATTCCCCGCGTGTTCGACCTCCAGGACGGGTACGACTACCCCTGGCAGGTTGTTCACATTCTGGTGATACTGGCGCTGCTCACCGCGGTGAGCATGCGCGCGGCCCTTCCGATCGTCGGTGTCGCGTGGGTGTCGACGGTCTTGTTGTTCTTTGCGGACACGCCGGGAACCAACGGTCGGGGGTGGGCGGTCGGATTGACGGCGATCGTCGCCTTCGGGCTGCTCGTGCGGTGGTTGGTGCTATCGCGCCGACAGTTGGCCAAGCAAGAGGAACTCAGTGAGCTCGAACGCACTCGCCGAACCGTTCTCGAAGAGAAGGCGCGAATCGCACGCGATCTGCACGACATCGTGGCCCATCACATGTCGATGGTGGTGGTTCAGGCGCAGACCGCACCGTACCGACTCAGCGACGTATCACCGGAGGCGAGAGCAGAATTCGATTCGATCGGTGCCACCGCACGCTCCGCGCTGAACGAAACACGAGGACTGCTGAACGTCCTACGCAGCGACGAACAGTCGGCGGAACAAGCACCGCAGCCGGATGCTTCGCAGATCGAGTCCCTACTGGAAGGGAGTCGCCGTGCTGGAATTTCGGTGTCGTGGAACGTCGACGGTGATCTCGGAACGCTTTCTTCTGCTTCGGGTCTCGTGGTGTACCGGATTCTCCAGGAATCGCTGGCGAACGCGGCACGGCACGCGCCCGGTGCAGCTGTTGCCGTGCGTATCGGGTGCGCTGAGCACGACACCGTCCTCAGCGTCGAGAACGGGCCGGGTTCGGCCGGGGCCGGGCACGACGTGGTGAAGCCGGAATCGGGCGGAGGAAACGGGCTGATCGGCATGCGTGAGCGCGCCCGTGCAGTCGGGGGATCGGTGATCACCGGTTCGCGTGCGGACGGTGGTTTCGAAGTCCGCGCACAGATTCCGTCGGGCTCCGCCTAGGCTGTGCGGGTGGCAATCACCGTACTCATAGCCGACGATCAGGCGATGGTCCGTCAGGGTTTCGGAGCACTACTCGGAGCTCAGCAGGACATCAGCGTGATCGGCGATGCCGCGGACGGGCGCATCGCGGTCGCGGAGGTGGAACGGCTGCGTCCTGATGTGGTGCTGATGGATGTACGAATGCCCGAAATGAACGGTCTCGATGCCGCACGCAAGATCCTCACGGCCGGCTTCGACCCACCGGTACGGGTGCTGATGCTCACCACGTTCGATATCGACGACTATGTCTACGAGGCGCTGAGTCTCGGCGCCAGTGGCTTCATGCTCAAAGATGCGCCGGCCGAAGAACTGGTGCGGGCCGTCCGCGTCGTCGCCGACGGAGAAGCGTTGCTCGCCCCGACGGTCACGCGCCGGCTCATCGCGGACGTGACGAGCCGCCGCGCGAACAGTAGACGCGAGCCCGCCGCGCTCGGTTCCCTCACCCCGCGTGAGCGCGAGGTTCTCGAACTGATCGCCACAGGACTGTCGAACACCGAGATTGCAGAACGATTGTTCGTCGCCGAGCAGACGGTGAAGACCCACGTGGGCAAGGTGCTGGCAAAGCTGAATCTGCGCGACCGTGCTCAGGCGGTGGTCCTCGCGTACGAGAGCGGACTCGTCACCCCGCGCTGAGTAGAAGGGGTGCCAACGTGGTGCCCGCGGCGGCAAGATGGAGCCATGCGTATCGGAATTCTGACCGGTGGCGGCGACTGCCCTGGACTGAACGCGGTGATCAGAGCTGTCGTGCGCACCGCCGATGCGCGATACGGCAGCACGGTGGTGGGTTTCCAGGACGGCTGGCGGGGGCTGCTCGAAGACCGCAAGGTGAAGCTGGCCAACGACGACGGCATCGATCGCATCCTCACCCGCGGGGGTACCATCCTGGGCACCGCACGGGTCAATCCGGACAAGCTGCGCGCGGGCCTGGACCAGGTGAAGCAGACTCTCGACGACAATGGGATCGACGTGCTCGTGCCGATCGGCGGGGAGGGGACCCTGACGGCGGCGAGCTGGCTGTCCGACAGCGGTGTGCCGGTTATCGGTGTTCCCAAGACCATCGACAACGACATCGATTGCACCGACGTCACCTTCGGCTTCGACACCGCACTGAGCGTGGCGACGGAGGCGATCGACCGCCTGCACACCACCGCGGAATCCCATCAGCGGGTGATGCTCGTGGAGGTCATGGGCAGGCATGCCGGGTGGATCGCGTTGCATGCTGGGCTCGCGACCGGTGCACACCTCACGCTGGTGCCCGAGGTTCCGTTCGACGTGGCGCAGGTGTGCACCATGATGAAGAAGCGATTCCAACGCGGCGACAGCCACTTCATCTGTGTCGTCGCCGAGGGCGCAGCGCCGACGCCTGAGTCGATGAGCCTGCGCGAAGGCGGTATCGACGAGTTCGGGCACAAGCGGTTCACCGGCGTCGCCCAACAACTCGGAGACGAAATCGAACGACGCATCGGGAAGGAAGTGCGCACGACCGTGCTCGGACACGTTCAGCGCGGTGGTACGCCGACAGCGCACGATCGAGTTCTGGCCACACGTTTCGGCGTGTACGCGACCGACGCCGCGCATCGTGGTGACTTCGGCCGAATGGTTGCGTTGCACGGCACCCGGATCGAACTCGTGGAGCTTGCGGCCGCCACACGCCAACTGAAGACCGTTCCACGATGGCGGTACGACGAAGTTGCGGCGTTCTTCGGCTGACCGGCCTCCCGGTGCACCGGCTCCCGAGGTCGGTCCGTCACCGCATAAACTCGTGAGCATGACTGCTCTCGACGCACCGGAGATCCTCGACTACGACGACGTGCTCGCCACGTACGAGCCGGTCCTCGGCATGGAGGTACACGTCGAACTGGGCACGAACACCAAGATGTTCTGCCCCTGCCCGACCGAGTTCGGCGGCGAGCCCAACACACAGGTGTGCCCGGTGTGTCTGGGTATGCCGGGGTCGCTGCCCGTCGTGAACGAGATCGCCGTGGAGTCGGCGATCCGTATCGGGTTGGCACTGAACTGCTCCGTGACTCCCTGGGGGCGCTTCGCGCGCAAGAACTACTTCTACCCGGACCAGCCGAAGAACTACCAGATCAGTCAGTACGACGAGCCCATCGTTCACGACGGGTACCTCGATGTGGTCCTCGACGACGGGAGCACCTTCCGCGTCGAGATCGAGCGCGCGCACATGGAGGAGGACACTGGGAAGTCGCTGCACATCGGCGGCGCGACCGGGCGAATCCACGGTGCCAGCCACTCTCTGCTCGACTACAACCGTGCCGGCGTGCCGTTGGTCGAGATCGTCACCAAGCCGATCGAGGGTGCCGGTGAACGAGCACCCGAGGTGGCCCGCGCTTACGTCGCGGCACTGCGTGATCTGTTGAAGGCGCTCGACGTTTCCGATGTCCGGATGGATCAGGGTTCGCTTCGTTGTGACGCCAACGTGTCGCTGAAGCCGATCGGCGCGGAGAAGTTCGGTACCCGCACGGAGACCAAGAACGTCAACTCGCTCAAGAGCGTCGAGGTGGCGGTCCGTTACGAGATGCGCCGCCAGGCCGCAGTGCTGAAGTCGGGTGGCGAGGTGACGCTGGAGACGCGGCACTTCCAGGAAGGCGACGGCACCACGTCTGCCGGACGGCCGAAGGAATCGGCCGAGGACTACCGGTACTTCCCGGAACCCGACCTCGAGCCGGTCGCGCCGAGCGAAGAACTGGTCGAGCGGCTGCGTGGCACCCTTCCCGAACTGCCGTGGGTACGCCGTGCCCGGATTCAGGCCGACTGGGGTGTGTCGGACGAGGTGATGCGTGACCTCGTCAACGCGGGCGCTCTCGATCTCGTGATCGCGACGGCCGATGCCGGTGCGTCACCGGAGGCAGCCCGCTCGTGGTGGGTGTCGTACCTGTCGCAGCAGGCGAACACTCGCGGCGTCGAATTGGCAGACCTCCCCATCACTCCCGCCCAGGTCGCCAAGGTGGTCGAACTCGTCGACAGCGGAAAGCTGAACAACAAGATCGCTCGCCAGGTCGTCGACCACGTAATGGACGGCGAGGGTGAGCCCGAACAGATCGTGGAAGCGCGGTCACTCGTCGTCGAGCGCGACGACACCAAGCTGCAGGCCGCGGTCGACGAAGCGCTGGCCGCCAACCCGGACATCGCCGACAAGATTCGCAGCGGCAAGGTCGCAGCGGCTGGAAAGATCGTCGGCGACGTCATGAAGGCCACTCGTGGACAGGCCGATCCGGCACGAGTGAAGGAACTTGTCATTGCCGCATGCAGCTGATGACGCCGCACTAACGTAGAGGCGCATGGACGCTGCCGTCGCCACTTCCTTGTTCTGGATCAGTGTGGCGGCAGTGCTCGGGCCGGTGATTGCCGCTGTGATGCCTCGCCGGCTCGTTCCCGAGGTCGTGCTGCTGTTGGTCGCCGGTGTCCTCATCGGACCCTACGCGTTCGAGCTGGCATCGGTGGACAGCGAGATCGGGCTTCTGCGGGAACTGGGCCTGGGCTTGCTGTTTCTGCTCGCGGGCTACGAGATCGAGGTGAAGGAACTCACCGGTAGAGGCGGGCGCCGGGCGCTGGTCACCTGGCTGGTGTGCTTCGCGCTCGCCCTCGCCACGGTGGGCGCACTCGCCGCGTGGGGTGTGGTGCACGCAGGCATCGCGGTGGCTATTGCCCTCACGTCGACTTCTCTCGGCACATTGCTGCCGATCCTGACCGACCGCGGACTCCTGAACACCCCGATCGGTCGGTCGGTTCTCAATCACGGTGCAATGGGTGAACTGCTCCCGGTGATCGCGATGGCGATCCTGCTCGGTGCGCGCGGCGCCGCAGTGTCGCTCGTCGTCCTCGCCGTGTTCGCCGCGGTGGCGGTGCTCGTGGCGTGGCTACCGCGACGGATCGTGCACGAAGGGTCGCGGTTCCACCACTTCGTACGGCGCACATCCGACACGACCGCGCAGACCCCGGTGCGGTTGACGATGCTGCTGCTCGTCGGGCTCATCGCGCTGGCGGTCGTGTTCGATCTCGACGTGATTCTGGGCGCGTTCGCCGCGGGGTTCATCCTGCGCCGACTCGTACCGGCCGGGAATGAAACGCTCGAGTCGAAACTCGACGGCCTCGCCTACGGGTTCCTCATACCGATCTTCTTCGTGACGTCGGGGATGACGATCGACGTGGGTGCAGTCGCGGATGCACCCGGGGCCCTCGCGGCGTTCTTCGTGCTGCTCGTCGTCGTCCGCGGTGTCCCCGTGTTCGTGGCAACGCGCATGGACCGTTCGGGGGACGGTCGCTCGTTCGGCACGTCGGAACAGTTCCAGATCGCGCTGTATTCGACGACTGCGCTTCCCATCATCGTCGCCGTGACCGGCGTGGCCGTAGCGGCGGGGGAGATGAGCAACGCGTCGGCGTCGATCCTTGTTGCGGCCGGTGCAGCCACGATCCTGATCCTCCCGCCGACCGCCAGCGCACTGCCGACTCGGGTCACATCGCGCAGCTAGTCGAAGCTTGTCAGTCGAAGCCCCCGCCGCCGGCGGGCAACGGCATCTTCACGACACGGTCGTCGTTGGGTCCCGGCCGGCCGACCCCGTCCTTGTTGACGGTGCCCACCCAGATAAGGCCGTCCGATCCCAGTGCGGCACCGTTCAGCCGTCCGTACTTGTCTTTCGCGACGACGGATGGCTCGGCTGTGACCGCGCCGTTCGGGTCTGCGGCGAGTGCGGACATCGCCTGCCCGTCGCTCAACGACACGGCGACGACGTTTTCGGCAGCAACACAGCCGCCGACACCGGGATGCTCGGGCCACGTCCACACGGGGGAGGTCACCGAACCGTCGGCTCCGACTCGCTGGAGACGATCCTCGAGAGCGGTCCGGTCGGTTACCCAGGTGGCGATACCGGGGTCGACGCACACGCCGCCGGCAGTGCCGATGCCGGAGAGCACGACTTCGGGAATCGGCTGAGCACCCTCGGGAGCGGGGAACAAGTGGGTGACCTTGAGGAGCTTTCCCGCCAGCGATGCCGGGTCTGCCGCCGCAGCGGGGTTGCCGGCATCGCTCGTGAGCACCATCAGGTCGGTGGGGCTGGAGAATTCGAGTGATCCGCGGTTGCCGCTCTGTGCGCGCGGAATACCACTGAGAATGACCTTGGCGCTGTCGCCCGGAGCGATCCGGACCACGCGGTTGTCGGTAGCGGTGGTGATGTAGGCGTAGATCAGGCGGTCTTCCACGAAAGTCGGTGACAGTGCGATATCGAGCAGCCCACCGTCGGAACTTCCGTCGACTTCCACGTGTGCGATCTCGCGGGGTTCGACGCCTTCTGCGACCTCGAGTATGCGACCGGTGCGTCGCTCGGCGACCAACGCGGCAGTGCCTCCGGGCAGAGTCACCAACCCGCCGGTCACGTCGAGGCAGGTCGCGACGACTGCCGGGTCCGGGTCCTCGCACGGGCCGAGTGGTCCACTGGGTGCCTCGGGCGTCGTCGACTCGGGTGCTTCGCTCTCGGGACTCACATCCACCGGGGCGATGGACGGCTCCGGGCTGAACGGGGACGATGCGGATTCGTCGAAGCGGGCACACCCGCTCGCCAATGCCATGGTGACGACGAATACCGCCAGACCCACCACCGTTCTGCCGGGCGTTTTCCGGCGCCACCCACCCACAGTCATGGGTCAGACGTTACGGAAGGTTCCGGCCGCGCCGCCACGCCGGTTCGACTTACCGCCCTCGGTGTCGACTTCGGCCTACGCTGAGCCCTGTGACCGACATGCCGAAAGACCCCAGCAAGTCGTCCAAATCGGATGGGTTGCCGCGCACCGACGACGAACTCGACTCCGGCGCCGCAGGTGCAGCTCTGCCAACGGAGCACATCCCGACGCATTCCGCCATGTCCGAGCAATCGGAACAGTATGTTCCCGGTCGGACCACTGTGCCGGACCAGACCATTGCGCCGGACCAACCCACCGAGGTGATGGCGACGCCCGCGGCGCAGCAGCAGGTCGCGGGGGCTCCGACAGCTGCCGCTCCCGTAGGGAAGCACGAGCGCGACGATCAGCGCTCCGCCGAGCAGGGACGTGAGACCGACACCAAGGCGAGGCGCGGAGCCCTGGATCTGGGGTTGTTGTGCCTGAGGTTGATCGTCGGCGTCACGATGCTGGCCCACGGACTGCAGAAGCTCTTCGGGTTGTGGAACGGTCCAGGGCTCGACGGTTTCGAGAACATCCTGACAGAAGCAGGTTTCGACTACGCTCAGCCGCTCGCGGTACTGGGAGCCATCGGTGAAGTGGCCGGCGGTGCACTGCTGATTCTCGGCCTCCTGACGCCGTTCGCTGCGGCATCGGTTCTGGCTGTGATGATCAATGCGTGGGCGTTCCGGCAGATCGCAGAGCCGGGGCCCGAGTACTTTGCTCCGGCGGGCACCGAGTACGAGACGTTGCTCGGTGTGTGCGCCGGCGTCATCATCCTGACCGGGCCCGGCCGCATTTCCCTCGACGGCCGCCGAGGGTGGGCGACACGTCCGTTCCTGGGTTCGTTCGTGGTGCTCCTGCTGGGTATCGCTGCGGGCGTCTGCGTCTGGATCTTCCTCAACGGAGCGAATCCGCTGATCTGATTTCCACCCACCTCCGACCCCCCATCTCGACGAATGTCACACCGGTTCGCGTGAGCTGAACCGGTGTGACATTCGTTCGGGTAGGGGTGGGGTTTCGGTTCAGGGAACCTGGCGCACCGCGCCCTTGTCCGCAGAGGTGGCCAGCGCCGCGTACGCGCGCAAGGCGGTGGTGACGGTGCGCGGCCGGTCGACCGGCTGCCACGGCCGCTCACGAGCTTCCATCTTGGCGCGGCGCTCGGCGAGCACCTCGTCGTCCACCAGTACTTCGAGGGTCCGCGTGGCGACGTCGATGCGGACACGGTCGCCGTTCTCGACGAGACCGATGACGCCACCCGATGCAGCCTCGGGGGAGATGTGTCCGATCGACAGGCCGGACGTTCCGCCGGAGAAGCGGCCGTCCGTGATGAGAGCGCACTTCTTGCCGAGTCCCGCTCCCTTCAGGAACGCGGTGGGATGCAGCATCTCCTGCATGCCCGGGCCGCCCTTGGGGCCCTCGTAGCGGACCACGAGGACATCGCCTTCGGAGATCTTCTTCTGCAGGATCGCCGACACGGCCTCCTCCTGGGACTCCACGACGAGTGCGGGGCCCTCGAAGCTGAACAGGTCTTCGTCGATGCCTGCCGTCTTGAGGATTGCGCCGTCCACCGCGATGTTGCCGCGCAGCACCACAAGGCCGCCTTCGACGGTGTAGGCGTGCTCGACGTCACGGATGCAGCCGCCCTCGGCGTCGGTGTCCAGCGCGGACCAACGATTCTCAGTCGAGAAGGGCTCGGTTGTTCGGACACCGCCCGGGGCCGCATGGAAAAGCTCGATCGCTTCGTCGGTGGCTTTGCCTGAACGGATGTCCCAGTCGTCGAGCCACTGATCGAAACTCTGGGTGTGAACCGTGGAGACGTCGGTTTCGAGCAGTCCGCCGCGACGAAGTTCACCGAGGAGGGCGGGGATTCCGCCGGCACGGTGCACATCTTCCATGTGGTAGTCGGAGTTGGGGGAGACCTTCGACAGGCACGGAACCTTGCGGCTGGTTGCGTCGATCGTGTCGAGATCGAAGTCGACCTCGCCTTCCTGCGCGGCGGCGAGCGTGTGCAGAACGGTGTTGGTCGATCCGCCCATTGCGACGTCGAGCGCCATCGCATTGCGGAAAGCCGCTGGGGTCGCGATATTGCGGGGCAGAACCGACTCGTCTTCGTCGCGGTAGTACTTGAGCGCGGCTTCGACGACGGTGGTGCCGGCCCGGGTGAACAATGCACGACGGGCCTCGTGGGTGGCCAGGGTGGAACCGTTTCCCGGCAACGCCAGACCGAGGGCCTCGGTGAGGCAGTTCATCGAGTTCGCGGTGAACATTCCCGAACAGGAGCCGCACGTCGGGCAAGCGGAGAGTTCCACCTCCGCCAGGCCTTCGTCGGAGACGGCGTCGTTCGCGGACGCGGAGATCGCGGTGATCAGGTCGGTCGGTGCCTGGGCAACTCCGTCGACCACGACCGCCTTTCCTGCCTCCATCGGACCGCCGGAGACGAAGACCGTGGGAACGTTCAGACGCATTGCGGCATTGAGCATTCCGGGTGTGATCTTGTCGCAGTTCGAGATGCACACGAGTGCATCGGCAGTGTGTGCGTTGACCATGTACTCGACCGAGTCGGCGATGATCTCGCGACTCGGCAGCGAATAGAGCATTCCGCCGTGGCCCATGGCAATTCCGTCGTCGACGGCGATGGTGTGGAACTCGCGGGGCACTCCGCCGGCTGCGCGAACTGCGTCCGCAACGATGTCGCCGACGTTCTTCAGGTGAACGTGACCGGGAACGAACTGGGTGTAGGAGTTGGCGATCGCGACGATCGGTTTCCCGAAGTCCGAATCGGTCATTCCGGTTGCACGCCAAAGCGCGCGGGCACCGGCGGCGTTTCGTCCTGCGGTGGTGGTTCGGGACCTCAGCGGGGGCATGGCTAATTCCTTATATGGGCTGATAAAACTGCATCACAACGCTACTCGCGTGTCAGCGGTCGGATTCGTCGGGCTTGGTTTCGCCGGGTTCGGTTTCGTCGGACTCGATCCGGTGCGCCTCGGCCTCTGCGGCATACGGGTCGGGGACGCGGCCCCGGCTGGCAGCCGAGATCTCGGGGAGCCGGTCGAATGTGACGACGGGAAGCTTCACCTTTTCCTCCCCGTCCGTCAGAACGGCGCTTGCCCATCCCCGGTTCGGGAAATCGAATCCGGCGATCTGCTCCCATGCGAGTGTCCGCGAGCGGAGCAGGTATCGAAGCTCGAGGCCTTCTTCGGTGACGGTGGTGCGGACGCGGGCCACCCAGACGCACGCCACGACGGGGGCGATCAGTAGCCACCCGAAGCCCGCCGGCCACCCGAGTACAGGGAACGACACGGCGAAAAGAAGGAACGCACACCCGATGTAGGCGAGCGGCGAAATCCGGATGACCTGCCGGGAAGTCTCGGGCGTATGGGATGATGGACGCGGTGGCACGGGCTGCTTCGAAGTTGACACCTCTACATCTTCGCACTGCAGCCGATGTATCCTACATTCTGGGACGGTCGACCCACCAGGTTTGACTGTTCACCATTTGCGCGCCTAACGTCGAGCGCGTGAAACAGAATGAGTTGCTCGTAATCGGCCGGCGCGTCGTCGCCTGAGTCGATACCTCAACTCGCACGATAACGACGCGCCACCCTCGTACAGCATTTGTTGCTGACGGGGGTTTTTTGTTGCCCGGAGCCAGAATCAGAGGAATTTCCAGTGAGCGCACCAACTGCACGGCCTCAACCCACACCGCGGAAGGCGGCTGCGTCCGGCCCTGCCGCCGCGGCCGCAGCCACGCCGGGAGGTAACCGACGCCCCCTCGCCCCCGAGCGAGTCACCGGGGCGCAGTCGGTCGTGCGTGCGCTCGAGGAACTCGAGGTCGACACCGTATTCGGACTTCCGGGTGGAGCCGTCCTGCCGGTCTACGACCCGCTGTTCGACTCGACGAAGGTCCGTCACGTGCTCGTTCGGCACGAGCAGGGTGCTGGGCACGCAGCCACGGGGTACGCCCAGGCGACCGGCAAGGTCGGTGTCTGCATGGCAACTTCCGGTCCCGGTGCCACCAACCTGGTCACGCCGCTCGCCGACGCCCAGATGGATTCGGTCCCCGTTGTCGCCATCACCGGTCAGGTCGCCCGGAGCCTCATCGGCACCGACGGTTTCCAGGAAGCCGACATCTCGGGTATCACGATGCCCATCACCAAGCACAACTTCCTGATCACGGATGCGATCGACATCCCGCGGATCCTCGCCGAGGCCTTCTACCTGGCGGAAAGTGGACGCCCCGGCGCGGTGCTGGTCGACATCCCCAAGGACATTCTCCAGTCTCAGACCACGTTCTCGTGGCCGCCGGAGATGCGTCTGCCCGGATACCGCCCGGTCACGAAACCGCATGGCAAGCAGGTTCGCGAGGCGGCCCGGCTCATCGCCGACGCCAAGAAGCCGGTGCTCTATGTCGGCGGCGGCGTCATCAAATCCGACTCGTCGGCGGAACTGCTCGAACTCGCCGAGCTGACGGAAATCCCGGTCGTCACCACCTTGATGGCACGCGGCGCGTTCCCCGACAGCCACAAGCTGAACTGCGGCATGCCCGGTATGCACGGCACCGTCGCCGCGGTGGCAGCACTGCAGAAGAGTGATCTGCTGATCACCTTGGGTGCTCGTTTCGACGACCGCGTCACCGGCCAGCTCAACTCGTTCGCCCCCGATGCCAAGGTGATCCACGCCGACATCGACCCGGCGGAGATCGGCAAGAACCGATACGCGGACGTCCCGATCGTCGGTGACTGCAAAGAGGTCATCGGTGAACTCATCGAGGCCGTCAAGGCCGACCGCGCCACCGGGACCACGCTCGACCTCGCCGAGTGGTGGTCGTACCTCGACGGCATTCGAAGCACCTACCCGCTGTCCTACGACCGGCCCACCGACGGTGCGCTGTCGCCCGAATTCGTGATCCAGTCGGTCGGGCGGCTCGCCGGACCCGATGCGATCTACTGTGCCGGCGTCGGCCAGCACCAGATGTGGGCAGCGCAGTTCGTGAACTACGAGAAGCCGCGCACGTGGCTCAACTCCGGTGGTCTCGGCACGATGGGATACGCGGTTCCGGCCGCGATGGGCGCCAAGATGGGCATGCCCGACTCCGAGGTGTGGGCCATCGACGGTGACGGCTGCTTCCAGATGACCAATCAGGAACTCGCCACCTGTGCCGTCGAGGGCGTGCCGATCAAGGTTGCTCTCGTCAACAACGGAAACCTGGGCATGGTGCGCCAGTGGCAGACCTTGTTCTACGACGAGCGGTACTCCAACACCAACCTCGGTACGCACGGCGAGGTTCGCATCCCGGACTTCGTCAAGCTCGCGGAAGCGTTGGGCTGCCACGCCATTCGGGTCGAGCGTGAAGAAGACGTAGAGGCCGCGATCCGCGAAGCGCAGTCGATCAACGACCGGCCGGTCGTCATCGACTTCATCGTCGGGGCCGACGCCCAGGTGTGGCCCATGGTCGCCGCGGGTACCAGCAACGACGAGATCATGGCGGCACGGGGCATCCGTCCGCTGTTCGACGAAGACGAAACCGTCGCAGAGCCGGCGATCATTCACGAAGCCATGGAGCGCGAAATGCGTTCGGGCGAGGAGGACCAGCAGTGAGCACGAGCCACACCCTCAGCGTTCTCGTCGAGGACAAGCCGGGCGTGCTGGCCAGGGTTGCCGCACTGTTCTCCCGTCGAGGTTTCAACATCGAGTCGCTCGCCGTCGGCGGCACCGAAATTCCGGAGATCTCGCGCATGACGATCGTGGTCACGGTCGACGAGTTCCCCCTCGAGCAGGTGACCAAGCAGCTCAACAAGCTCGTCAACGTCATCAAGATCGTCGAGCAGGACGAGGGCGCTTCCGTTGCTCGCGAACTCGTGCTGATCAAGGTGCGGGCCGATGCGAGCGTGCGCACCCAGGTGATCGAAACGGTGAATCTTTTCCGCGCCAAGGTGATCGACGTCTCACCCGAGTCGGTGACGATCGAGGCGACCGGAACCCGGTCGAAGCTCGACGCGCTGCTGCGCATGCTCGACCCGTACGGTATTCGAGAGATCGTGCAATCCGGTGTGGTGGCCGTCGGTCGCGGACCGAAGTCCATCACCGCCACCCGCTAGTACTTCGAGAAGAAAATCCAAGAAAGAGGTTTGAGAAGTGGCAGTCGAGATGTTTTATGACGACGATGCCGATCTGTCGATCATCCAGGGCCGCAAGGTTGCTGTGATCGGCTACGGAAGTCAGGGCCACGCGCACTCGCTGAGCCTGCGCGACTCCGGCGTCGAGGTGAAGGTCGGCCTCAAGGAAGGCTCGAAGAGCCGCGCAAAGGTCGAGGAGCAGGGCCTCGCGGTCGGCACGCCGGCCGAGGTCGCCGAGTGGGCAGACGTGATCATGGTGCTCGCCCCCGACACCGCTCAGGCGTCGATCTTCACCAACGACATCGAGCCGCACCTGAAGGACGGCGACGCCCTCTTCTTCGGCCACGGACTCAACATCCACTTCGACCTGATCAAGGCACCGGAGTTCGTCACCGTCGGCATGGTCGCCCCCAAGGGTCCCGGCCACCTGGTGCGCCGCCAGTTCGTCGACGGCAAGGGCGTTCCCGCACTCATCGCAGTCGACCAGGACCCCAAGGGTGAAGGCCAGGCGCTCGCCCTGTCCTACGCCAAG
>JAAZAD010000026.1 GCA_012514505.1 Rhodococcus sp. (in: high G+C Gram-positive bacteria)
GGCTGGTGATCCACTGCGCCGGCGAGACAGGTGAACCGACCTCGAGCCATTTCGCTTGGTGGGCCGCGGGAGGAGCGGTGTCGGAGCGCGTGTCGCGGCGCGTATCCGACGGACCATCGCCACAGCCGGCGAGCAGTGCGGCCGACGACAGCACAGCGATCATGAGCCGGGCGCGGCGGCGGTGCGCCGGGGATGAAAGGCTGCCAAAAGCGGGTCTGCAATTAAGCACGTGTGCACGGGCTCCGAGGTTCAAACGCCGGCGATGCGAACGGCACAACCGCTTGAGATGAACAACACAAGACGGCCGCGAGCGTCGATCACAATAACGTTACATCGTTACGTTTTTGCCTGTTGTCCGTGCACGCCCGGCTTCTTTGCAGTTTGTTCCTGCTGATGTCTGCCAGTCGGACTAGAGACCGCATCGAATGTCGCAGTCTAGCTTTTGGCCACGGACCGGGATGGCGGCCTCGAGCGACGACAACACGTCCTTAGAGGTCGGACAACATCGGGCCGGAAGCGGTGTCTCGGGACGTGGGTCACGAGGAGCATCGCGACACTGGAAAGAGGCGGACTTCGGGACGGTCTCCACTGGGGCGGGCAGAGATGTGCGCACCAGACGACCTCGCGCGGCAACCGCCTCGGCCTTGGGATGGATAACGCGAGGTTTTGGGAATGATGAAGCACCTGGGTAAGGGGCTGTTGGCCAGCGCGTCCTGCGTTGCGCTGACGGTCGCCGTGGGTTCGGCATCCGCTCTCGCCAACGACAAGCTCAACGAGCTGTCGAAGAGCGAAGAGAACTGGATTATGCCGGGCAAGAACTATAGCTCGCAGAACTACAGCACCAACAAGCAGGTCAACACGGACAACGTGAAGGACCTGCGCGCCGCGTGGTCGTTCTCGACGGGCCTTCTGCACGGGCACGAGGGCACGCCGCTGGTCGTCGATGGCGTCATGTACGTCCATACGTCGTTCCCGAACAACACGTTCGCGCTCGACCTGAACGATCCTGGCCGCATCATTTGGCAGCACAAGCCCAAGCAGGACCCTGCTGCGCGCTCGGTTGCTTGCTGTGACCTCGTCAACCGCGGCCTGGCCTACTGGCCGGGTGACGGCGACACGCCCGCGCTGATCGTGAAGACTCAGCTCGACGGTCACCTTGTCACGCTCAACGCCAAGACGGGCGAAGAGTATTGGAAAGTCGAGAACGGCGACATCTCCGTCGGCCAGACGCTGACCCAGGCTCCTTATGTCATTAAGGACATGGCGATCGTTGGTTCGTCGGGTGCCGAGCTCGGTGTTCGCGGTCACGTGACCGCCTACAACATCAAGACGGGTGAGCAGGTCTGGCGCGTTTACGCGACCGGTCCGGACAACGAAGTCGGCCTGATGGACGATTTCAACAGCGCCAACCCGCACTACGGTCAGAAGGACCTCGGCACTGGCACCTGGGAAGGCGACGCCTGGAAGATCGGCGGCGGCACCAACTGGGGCTGGTACGCTTATGACCCCGAGACGAACCTCTTCCACTACGGCTCGGGCAACCCGGCTCCGTGGAACGAGACCATGCGTCCCGGCGACAACAAGTGGACCATGACGATCTGGGGTCGCGACGCCGACACCGGACAAGCCAAGTTCGGCTACCAGAAGACGCCCCACGACGAGTGGGACTACGCTGGCGTGAACGTCATGATCCTCTCGGAGCAGACGGACAAGGAAGGCAAGAAGCGTAAGCTTCTGACCCACCCCGACCGTAACGGCATCGTCTACACCCTCGACCGTGAAAACGGTGACCTGATCTCGGCCGACAAGCTCGACGATACGGTCAACTGGGTGAAGCACGTTGACCTCAAGACGGGTCTTCCGGTTCGTGATCCTGAGTTCGGCACGCGCATGGACCACCGCGGCAAGGAAATCTGCCCGTCGGCCATGGGTTACCACAACCAGGGCCACGACAGCTACGATCCCACGAAGGAACTCTTCTTCATGGGCA
>JAAZAD010000218.1 GCA_012514505.1 Rhodococcus sp. (in: high G+C Gram-positive bacteria)
AGGAGTCCGGCAAGCGCGTTCGGATTTCCCGGAAGAACGGGAAGGACCTCTGACATGACCTCCACCGAAAACAAGACCGTTCCGCGCTTGAAGACTCGCTACCGCGAGGAAATCAAGGACGCGCTGAACACCGAGTTCGACTACGCCAACGTCATGCAGATCCCCGGCGTCGTCAAGGTTGTCGTGAACATGGGTGTCGGTGACGCCGCCCGTGACGCCAAGCTGATCAACGGTGCTGTCAACGATCTCTCCCTGATCACCGGTCAGAAGCCCGAGATCCGTAAGGCTCGCAAGTCCATCGCGCAGTTCAAGCTCCGCGAAGGCATGCCGATCGGTGCGCGCGTCACGCTGCGCGGCGACCGCATGTGGGAGTTCTTGGACCGTCTGGTGTCCGTGGCGCTGCCCCGTATCCGTGACTTCCGTGGCCTCTCCGGCACGCAGTTCGACGGAAACGGCAACTACACGTTCGGCCTCAACGAGCAGTCGATGTTCCACGAGATCGACGTGGACAAGATCGACCGCCCGCGCGGTATGGACATCACCGTGGTGACCACGGCGACCAACAACGAAGAAGGCCGTGCCCTGCTCAAGCAGCTCGGCTTCCCGTTCAAGGAGAACTGAGCATGGCTAAGAAGGCATTGGTCAACAAGGCCAACAAGAAGCCGAAGTTCGCGGTTCGCGCCTACACCCGCTGCCAGCGGTGCGGTCGTCCGCACTCGGTGTTCCGCAAGTTCGGCCTGTGCCGAATCTGCCTCCGCGAGATGGCGCACGCCGGCGAACTGCCTGGTGTGCACAAGAGTTCCTGGTAACAACAGCACTCTCGTATAAACGGGTGGTTGTCGGGCGCACCTTCGGGTGGCGTCCGGCAACCACCCGTTTTTTCGTGTGCGGATAGCTGCGCATTTGCGAAATTCGGTCCCATGAGACGCGTTCTCGGGTCACGCTTGGTCTGGGACCGACGAGAGGCCGCGCGATGACAGCATCGGAATCGACAGTGCCGGCGGAGAAGCCGACCGAGCTCAAGAGAGTGCTCGGCCCCGGTTTGCTGCTGCTCTTCATCGTCGGCGACATCTTGGGTGCCGGGGTTTACGCGGTGACCGGCGGCATGATCGAACAGGTCGGCGGCATCGCATGGGTGCCGTTCATCATCGCGTTCATCGTGGCAACGCTCACGGCATTCTCGTATCTGGAGCTGGTGACGAAATACCCGCAGGCCGCGGGCGCTGCGCTCTACGCACACAAGGCCTTCGGTTTGCACTTCGTGACGTTCCTCGTGGCGTTCGCCGTGATCTGTTCCGGAATCACCAGTGCGTCCACGTCGTCCAATGTGGTGGCCGGCAACCTCCTGGTAGGTCTGAACGAGACGTTCGGTAGCGAGGACGGTCTCGGGTGGTTCGACATCAGCGACGGTGGCATGGCCCAACTGTCCATCGCATTGGGGTTCATGGTGCTGCTGGCAGTGATCAATCTGCGCGGCGTCGGCGAGTCGGTGAAGTTCAACGTGGTGCTCACCCTCATCGAGATGGCTGCACTGGCGATCGTCATCGTCATCGGCTTCGTTGCCGCCGGAACCGGTGTGGGGGAGGGAGACATCGCCAACCTGGTGATGTTCGAGGATGCGAACGAGAAGGGCTGGTTCCTGGCGGTCACGGTCGCGACGGCGATCGCATTCTTCGCGATGGTCGGTTTCGAAGACTCGGTGAACATGGTCGAGGAAACGAAGAACCCGGCGAAGATCTTTCCGAAGGTGATGCTGACCGGACTCGGTATGGCCTGCCTGATCTACGTGCTCGTGGTGGTAGCGGTCGTCGCGGTGCTGCCACTCGACCACGACTCCGGAAGCGAAGGAATTCTGCTGCATGTCGTGAAACTCGGTGCTCCCTCGATACCCATCGACGAAATCTTCCCGTACATGACCGTGTTCGCCGTGGCGAACACCGCTCTGATCAACATGTTGATGGCCAGCCGCTTGGTATATGGCCTGGCACGTCAGAAGATTCTGCCGGGCGCGCTCGGTGCGGTGCTGCCCGGCCGGCGTTCCCCTTGGACTGCGATCGTCTTCTCGACCACGCTGGCGCTGATATTGATCGTGGTTGTGAACCGGATGTCGGAGAACAACGTGGTCGGCGCCTTGTCCGGTACCACCGCACTCCTGCTGCTGTGTGTGTTCGCCGTGGTCAACATCGCCTGCCTGGTGCTCAAGCGTCGGCCGGACAAGACCTTCTTCCGGGCCCCGGTCTGGGTTCCGGTGGCAGGTACCGTGCTGTGCCTCTTCCTGGTCGGGCCTTGGGCGCGCACGTCGGAGCAGATGATCCAGTACCAGATCGCGCTGGCCATGCTGGGGATCGGCATCGTGTTGTGGCTGATCACTTTTGTCCTGAACAAGGCAGTTGGCGCGCGATCCCGGTTCACCGACATCGACCACCTGGCGGACGGTGAGGAACCGAATCCGTCGCATCGGTACGACAAGCGTTGAACGGCACACCCCTCGAATCCCAACCCCGACCAATGTCACACACGTTCCGCTCGTGCGAACGGGTGTGACATTCGTCGGGGAGGCGGGGTGGTTCTCGATGCTCGGATTTGGCTCACGCTGCGGGTTTGTCTACACTGGACCAGTTGCCTGGCACAGCTGTGCCCGCAGGCGACGAACTTATCCCGGTCGGCAACGGTCGTCCGGGCCAGCCCAATTGCTGAAGGCCCACCATCGGCGGGTTCCGTGAGGGACATGCCTGTGTTGCATGGGAACCGCAGCGAGAAAGGTGTCGAGGTCTACCCATGACCATGACCGACCCCATTGCAGACTTCTTGACCCGTCTGCGCAACGCCAACACGGCGTACCACGACGAGGTGAAGCTCCCGCACTCGAAGATCAAGGCGAACATCGCCGAGATCCTCAAGCGCGAAGGCTACATTTCGGACTACCGCACCGAGGACGCCGAGGTGGGCAAGACCCTCATCGTCGACCTCAAGTACGGCCCCAGCCGTGAGCGCAGCCTTGCCGGCGTGCGCCGCGTCTCGAAGCCCGGTCTGCGTGTGTACGCGAAGTCCACCAACCTGCCCAAGGTGCTGGGCGGCCTCGGCGTGGCGATCATCTCCACGTCCACCGGCCTGCTCACCGATCGCCAGGCGGCCAATCAAGGAGTGGGCGGGGAAGTCCTCGCCTACGTCTGGTAAGGGAGGCCACCACAATGTCGCGTATTGGAAAGCACCCGATCACGGTTCCGGCCGGCGTCGATGTGAACATCGACGGCCAGGATGTCGCAGTCAAGGGACCCAAGGGTTCCCTCGGCCTGACGATCTCGGAGCCCATCACCATCACGAAGGCCGAGGACGGCACACTCGTCGTCGCTCGCCCCGACGAGGAGCGTCGCAGCCGTTCGCTCCACGGTCTCTCTCGCACACTGGTGCAGAACCTGATCGTCGGTGTGACCGACGGTTACACCACCAAGCTGGAGATCCACGGCGTCGGTTACCGCGTTGCGCTGAAGGGTTCGAACCTCGAGTTCTCGCTCGGCTTCAGCCACCCCGTTGTGATCGAGGCTCCCGAAGGTATCTCCTTCGCCGTCGAGACGCCCACCAAGTTCTCGGTGTCGGGCATCGACAAGCAGAAGGTCGGACAGATCTCTGCCAACATCCGTCGTCTCCGTCGTCCCGACCCGTACAAGGGCAAGGGCGTGCGGTACGAGGGTGAGCAGATCCGCCGCAAGGTCGGAAAGACGGGTAAGTGATATGAGCCAGACTGCAAACCAGAAAGCCAAGCGCATTCCGCTCGGCAAGGATGCATCCACCAAACGTCGCCTGTCGAAGACGCGTCGTCACTTCCGTCTTCGCAAGAAGATCTCCGGTACGCCCGAGCGTCCGCGCTTGGTCGTCAACCGGTCGTCGCGCCACATCCACGTCCAGCTGGTGGACGACCTCGCAGGCCACACGTTGGCAGCAGCGTCGACCACCGAGCCCGACGTGCGCGGCGGCGAAGGCGACAAGAAGGCGTCGAGCGCAAAGGTCGGTCAGCTGATCGCCGAGCGTGCGAAGGCAGCCGGTATCGAGGCAGTGGTCTTCGACCACGGCGGACACGGCTACCACGGCCGTATCGCAGCCCTTGCGGACGCAGCTCGCGAAGGCGGGTTGAAGTTCTGATGACCAAGATCCAGTACATGAACGGAAGGACAGCCTGATGCCGGGACGTCAAAGGCGTGACGGCGGAAGCGGACCCGCCGGACAGAATGGCCCCAACACCGGGGACAACCGTGGAGACAACCGCGGTGGCCGCGACCGTCGGGACAACCGTCGCGACAACGCTGCCGAGAAGTCGAACCACATCGAGCGCGTCGTCACGATCAACCGCGTGTCGAAGGTCGTCAAGGGTGGTCGTCGCTTCAGCTTCACCGCACTGGTGATCGTGGGCGACGGCAACGGACTCGTCGGCGTCGGCTACGGAAAGGCCAAGGAAGTTCCCGCGGCCATCCAGAAGGGTGTCGAGGAAGCTCGCAAGAACTTCTTCCGCGTCCCA
>JAAZAD010000219.1 GCA_012514505.1 Rhodococcus sp. (in: high G+C Gram-positive bacteria)
CGACCAGCCGGATCCGGGCTCTGCCGAACGCTCCGCGGGTACTGGTGGTGACGAACTACGACACCGATGCCGAGATTCTGCGCGCAATCGAGGCCGGCGCCAGCGGCTATCTCCTCAAGGACACTGCACCGGCCGAACTCTTCACGGCAATCGTCGCGGCAGCAGGGGGCGCGAGCGCGTTGTCACCGGCGGTCGCATCGAAACTGATGGCGCAGATGCGTGATCCGGGCCCGACCCTCACCCCACGCGAGATTCAGGTGTTGGAGGCTGTTGCCGCAGGATTCTCCAACCGAGAGATAGCGCGTCGGATGTTCCTCAGCGAGGGCACGGTGAAGACGCACCTGACGAACACTTTCGGCAAACTGGGTGTGCGATCCCGGACCGCCGCTGTGGCACAGGCACGGGCGCGGGGGATCATCGACGCCACCATCGACTAGATCTACCGCCCAGTCCGACGGTCGGGTGCGACCTCTGGCCGTATCGGTTGCGTGTGTCGCCCGCGTGGCTCCGGAGTGCGCCGCTTCCTGCGGTCTCTATCCAAAGTCGTAGATGAATCTCTCCGTTCGTCCGATGTGCCAGAGTGTGTATTCCGGTCGGATGGAAGGTGTGAAGATACTTGTCAATTCCGCGTTCGGGTACGCCGTCGCGGGTCTGGCGTCGGGCCTGTACTACCGGGAGCTGACCAAGGCCCAGGACTTCGACGGCCCGACTCAACTGTCCATCGTGCACACCCATCTCCTGGTCCTTGGGGTGCTGTTCCTGCTGATCGTCGCGATCTTCGAGCGTCTGTTCGTGCTTTCGGCCAGCCCTCTCTACCGATGGTTCACCGTCACCTTCCACGCCGGCCTGCTCCTCACGGTGGCGATGCAGCTCGTCCACGGGACTATGCAGGTCTTCGGCAAGGAAGCGTCCGCCGCGATTTCGGGAATCGCTGGGATCGGTCATGTCCTGCTGACCGTCGCCTTTGTCGTCTTCTTCCTCGCACTTCGAAGCGCAGTCGCGCGCGCGCCAGAACATCGCGACGGTCGCGAAATAGACAACGCATCAACGAATGTGGAGGAAGTGGCATGAGTGACCAGCCTCGACGTCCGGCGGCGACGTCGGAAGCCCGCATCCTGGTGCGGGCGTTCCGTATCGTGGCAACGCTGGAAGCGGTGACCTGGCTCGGGTTGCTGATCGGCATGTACTTCAAGTGGATCGCGAAGAGCACCGAAGTCGGCGTCCGTATCTTCGGATCCCTGCACGGGGCAGTGTTCGTGACATTCGTCGTGCTCTCGATCGCGATGTACGTCAAGCTCGGCTGGCGCCTGCGGACCCTACTACTGGCGTTGGTGTCCTCGCTGCCGCCGTTCGCCACGATCGCGTTCGAGGTGTGGGCTGCCCGTACCGGGCGCTTCGTCCCGGGCGCGGACCGCTACTCCGACTTTCCCTCCCGCTATCCGACATCGGTCCGATGAACGTGTTCCGGTCGAGATTGGACGCCACGATATGACATCACGCTTCATGAACACTCTCTTCGGGTCCCGGCGCCGGGCCGGCATCGTCGTACTGCTTTGGATCATCCTCGCGGGTGCCCTCGCAAGCGTGGCCCCCGCCTTGGAGGACGTCGAAAACAACGCGGGCGCAAACGATCCGCCCGCATCATCGCAGTCCGTGCAGGCTGCCGAACTCGCTGCCCGGGAGTTCCCGCGAAGTGAGGGAACCCCCGCGATCGTCGTCGTACACGGCGCCGACAGCGCCGAGACCGCGGCGGCAGCGGACCGGATCACCGCGACCATCGACGGTGCAAGAGCCGACAATCCCTCGATCGCCGCGGTAGTCACCGCCGACAGCCCCGGCGGCGACACTCTGCGCACCACTGACGGTGACAGCGAAATGATTCTCGTGTCGCTCACAGGCGACCCGACCGACGAATCGTTCCAGGACACGGTCGGTGAGCTGCGCGATCTGGTCAGCGAGGCCGCCGGACCTGCTGATGCGGCGGTCACCGGGCCTGCAGGAATCGCCACCGACACCGTCAAGGTGTTCAGCAGCGGCGACAAGATACTGCTCCTCGGAACGATCCTGCTGGTCGCCATCATCCTCCTGGTGATCTATCGGTCGCCGGTCCTCGTGGTTGTCGCGCTGGCCGGTGTGGGCGTCGCGATGCGGCTCGCCGAGACGGTGGGCGCGATGATGGCCGACGCGGGATGGTTCGATATCAGTTCGCAGACCGCGTCGATCATGACCGTGCTGCTGTTCGGTGTCGGCACCGACTACGCACTGATCGTCACCGCCCGCTACCGTGAAGCCCTCGCGGAGGAATCGAATCGCTCCGCCGCCATGATGCGGGCGCTGCGAGGAGTGTCCGAGGCGATCTTGTCGAGTGTCTCGACGATCGTCCTGGCCATGCTGGCTCTGCTCGTAGCGGTCTCTCCGGCCCTGCGTGGATTCGGCCCCTATCTCGCGCTGGGCGTCGCTTCGATGGGGCTGGTCGCCTTCACCTTCACCCCCGCACTCATGTTGCTCTTCGGAGGAAAACTGTTCTGGCCCTCCACAACCCAGACTGCGTCGGGACGCGCCGGTGGCAAGGTCTGGGAACGGATCGCGGATCTGGTCGACCGATCGCCGAAGACTGTGCTGGTATCCACACTCCTCGGTCTTCTCGTGATGACCGCGGGCCTGGCCGGCTATCGTGAAAGCTTCGACTTCATCAGCGGATTCCGCATCGACACCCAGTCCGAGGCCGGTCAGAACATGATCGCCGACGCATTCGGACCCGGGGAGATCGCGCCGTCCACCGTCTACGTCACCACCCAGCCCGGGACACCGTCACCCGACTGGAACCAGATCACCAGCCGCCTGTCGGACGTGGACGGGGTGGCCCGAGTCGGTGAGCAACCCGCGGTCAGCGCTGACGGGACAACGGCAGCATTCCAAGTCGCCCTCACCGACAACCCCTACAGCCCTGAGGCAATGGACCGCGTAGACACCCTCGCGTCCGCTGCTCGGACTGCAGCGGACAGCGCGGGGATCGACGGTGCGCAGGTCCTCGTCGGCGGCGAAACAGCTCACTCCGCCGATATCCGGGCGGCGCTCGATCGCGACAACTGGGTCGTTGCCGCACTGGTCCTCGTGATCGTCGCCGCCGTTCTGGCACTGCTGCTGCGGTACGTGCTCGCGCCTCTATACCTGATCGGGACACTGGTGCTGTCGTTCACCGCGACCCTCGGGATCACGACCTTCATTACCGTCACGCTGCTCGGGGACGAGGGGATCGGGAACCGCGTTGCGATCTACATCTTCGTGTTCCTGGTCGCGCTCGGTGTCGACTACACCATCTTCCTGATGAGCCGCTACCGGCAAGAGCTATCGGCGCATCCACCACGGGCGGCCCTGCGGGTAGCGCTCACCCGATCAGGCGGGGTGATTTCGTCTGCAGGACTCATCTTGGCAGCCACCTTCGCGGTGCTGACCACCCAACCGATCCGGGAACTGTTCCAGTTCGGTCTCGCGATGGCCATCGGCATCCTGCTCGACACCTTCATTGTCCGGCCGCTTCTCGTTCCCGCGATCATGCGGCTACTCGGAGACAAGGCGCTGTGGCCGAGCGTGACTGAGGTGAGTGCGAAGCCAGCGATAGAGCCGTCCCACGTCTGAGGTACCGCCGCCAGAGTGCCCGTGTCCCGGTAAGTGGACGCGGGCACTCTGGCGGTGAACGGCCCACTTCATCTCAGCGGCTGTCTGCTCCTGGAGCAAGTCGTACAGGTCTTCAATGTCGGGGGCGGCAGTCGCGGTCATGGTCGCCGACAGTACGTGCACCACCGGCTTCGCCGTGACGTGTCCGCCGAATGGCTTCGGATCAGAATTGGATGGCCGCCTCCACGCTGGGACGGGGCTCCGAGCGAGCGCTACCCCGCAGTTCCCTGCATGCCCCTTGAGGCCAGCGGTGAATCCGGGCTTGTCGGCGGTGCGTACTACGGTCGCATCCGACGCCAATCAGGCGAGACACGATGAAAGGGACCGTACATGGCACTGCCCACCCTGACCCCCGAACAGCGCGCCCAGGCGCTCGCGAAGGCTGCCGCCTCACGCCGTGTGCGGGCCGCGCTGCGCGAGGAACTCAAGACCGGGAAGGCGACCTTCGCTGAGGTCCTCGGGCGCGCCGGCACCGACGAGACCGTGGGCCGCGCGAAGGTCCTCTACGTGCTCGAGTCGCTCCCGAAGGTCGGGAAGGTCACCGCGCTCGAGATCCTCGCCGACATCGGTATCGCCGAGACTCGCCGCATGGGTGGTCTCGGGACGAATCAGCGCGCCGAGCTGCTCGCGCGCCTCGGCTGATTCCGGTAGCCAGAAGGGCCTGCGAGCATCGCGTCTCGCAGGCCCTTTCGCGTATCGAGGTGCACCGGCCGGGTGCGGCCTGCGCTTCTCCGACCGATGCGAATGTCACTCCCGCAGCAGCGGCAGCCAGCACGAGTCCGCGCGTGATCTTTTTCCCGATCAGACTTCTCCTTCTCGTTGGTTCCGGGCCCGTAATGGCCCGATCTAAGAGTGAGAAGCGTTGGGGCGCAGAGTGGTTTCCGGTCATCCCCGGAAGGGAGGCGACCGGCCTGTCGAAACAATTCCCGCGCGGCCACGGCGAGTCGTGGCACACTGGTGGGCCGGAGCCCGACCCATGCGATCAGAAAGGAACAGTCGGATGAACCCCTACGCGTACTCACTGTGCATGCAGCATCCGCTGATCCAGCGCATGGACCGGACCGCTGAGAAGCCCGGCATCACAGCCGGATGGGCCTCCCGGTTCATGGACACGGGTGGTCGTTTCATGCAGCCGATGCCAGCGTAGCCGTGCCTCCCTCCTCGTAGACCGCAGGGGCCCGCTGTCCGCACCACGAATGCCTGCGGCGGGTGTTGTAGCGCGTGACCCATCGGAACACTTCCCGGCGACACGTCGTCTCGTCCGGCCACAGGGCTTCGTCTCGGAGGACCTCTCGCTTGAGTGCCGCATTGAACGACTCGGCCAGGCTGTTGTCGGCACTCGTACCCACAGCGCCCATCGAC
>JAAZAD010000220.1 GCA_012514505.1 Rhodococcus sp. (in: high G+C Gram-positive bacteria)
GACTGCCACCAGGGCGGCGACGACGACGGCGACCACGGCTTGACGTGCGGTCGCGTCGCGGATCGCACGCCCAACCAGACGGGGGGATTCGCGGAGTGCCTTCACGGTCACAACAGAGACGGGCATGACTGCGAGTATGCCCGATTGACGACTATCGTGCATAGTTGATTACTATCCAACTTAGTAATCAAACGAAGGAGTCGTCGCGGTGTCCGATCACAGTTCGAGTAGGCCGTCATGGTTGATCCCCAGTCTGATCGTGCTCGTCGCGGCCGTTCTCGTCGGCTTCGTGGTGGCCTATAACGCAGGGAGCGACGAGGCTCCACCCGCACGAACCGAGGCCGGCGAGCAGTATCCGTACGACATCGGGATCGAGCGGCGTGACCCCGCCGATCGGCTTGCGATGGGGAAGGTCGACGCGCCGATCACCATGGTCGTCTTCAGTGATTTTCAGTGCCCGTACTGCGCCAAGTGGGCGAACGACGCGCTTCCTGCGATGCTGGAACGTGTGGAGGCGGGACAGTTGCGCATCGAGATGAGAGACCTGAGCATCTTCGGGCCGGAATCCCGTCGTGCCGCGGAAGCGGCGTATGCGGCGGCGCTGCAGGACCGCTACCTCGACTACCACGACGCCCTCTTCGCCGGCGGTGAGAAGCGCTCAGCAGGGCAACTGACCGAGGACGCGCTGGTGAGCACCGCCGCCGACCTCGGGCTCGATCCGGTTCGTTTCCGCTCAGACATGACCTCGCCCACGACGGCCTCTGCCGTCGACCGCAGCGAGCAGGACGCGGCGACGGTCGGCGCCTACTCGACGCCGTCGTTCATCCTGGGCGGTCAGCCGATCGCCGGCGCCGCACCCGCCGAGACCTACCTGGACAAGCTCGACGCGATGCTGTCCGCGACGGGGAGGTAGCCGGATGGACATCGGAATGGCGGCCGCCTTCGCCGGCGGCGTGCTCGCGCTGCTCAGTCCGTGCGGTGCGCTGCTGCTGCCCGCGTTCTTCGCCTCGACGGTCGGCGCCCGCGGCAAACTCGTGGTCCACGGCGTCGTCTTCTACATCGGCCTCCTGACCACCTTGCTGCCGGTCGGGATCGGCGTCGGCGCGCTCGCCGGGACCGTCGCCACACACCGGACGGCGATCATCGCGGTGGCGTCGATCGTGATCGTGCTGCTGGGCGTGGTCCAACTGGTCGGCCGCGGCTTCGACCTCAGCCGAGCTGTTCCCGGCATGTCGCGTCTCCAACAGGAGTCGATGCAGCGGGCGGGTCTGGTGAAGACGTTCATCCTGGGTGCGGTCAGCGGCGTGGCGGGCTTCTGCACCGGTCCCATCCTCGGCGCCGTCCTGACCATGGCGGCCTCGCGCGGCATGGGCGGTGCGGCGGTGCTGCTCGGGATCTACGCGTTGGGCATGGTTGTCCCGCTGATGGTGATCGCCGCCCTGTGGAACCGGATCGGCGATCGTGTGCGCGGTGCGCTGCGCGGACGGGAGATCCGCGTCGGGCGAGTGCGTCTGCACACCACCAATCTCGTCACCGGCGTCCTGCTGATCATCGTCGGCATCGCGTTCTGGTTCACGAACGGTTTCATCTCGTTGCCCGAGGCCGTGGACTCCGACGTGCAGCTGCGTCTGCAGAACGGGGTGTCTGTCTTGTCGAACCCGATCGTCGACATCCTTCTCATCGTCGCGGTGACCGCAGGACTGCTCTTCTGGTGGTCGCGTACGTCACGACGGGAACCTTCCGACGACACCGTTCGTAGTATTGAGGAATAGCCCTCACCTCACTCAGAAAGAAGGCGATGAGACGCGGTTCCCGCAAGGGTCGAAGATCCGTTGACCGAGAACTGAAGGCCGCACCTGCTGCGGCAGGAGAGCGCCGCCGATGCTGAGCCTCCTGTGGATCGTCGTCGGCATCATCGTCGTCGTCGCCATCACTGCCGTCACCGGCTACTTTGTGGCGCAGGAGTTCGCCTACATGGCGGTCGACAGGTCGCGACTCAAGGCCAGCGCCGAAGCCGGCGACGCCGCCGCGGCACGCGCGCTCAAGGTCACCAGCCGGACGTCGTTCATGCTCTCCGGCGCCCAGTTGGGCATCACGGTCACCGGACTGCTGGTCGGCTACGTGGCCGAGCCGCTGATCGGACAGGGACTGAGCGACCTGCTGGGCGGCGTCGGGATTCCCACGGGCGTCGGTATCGCCGTGGGTGCCGTTGTCGCGATTCTGCTCTCGACCGTCGTCCAGATGATCTTCGGTGAACTGTTCCCCAAGAACCTGGCGATCGCTCGGCCCGATCCGGTGGCCCGCCGCCTCGCGCTGTCCACGACTCTGTATCTGAAGATCTTCGGGTGGCTCATCAAGTTCTTCGACCACTCGTCCAACCTGCTGCTGCGCGCGCTGCGCATCGAACCGGTCCACGACGTCGAGCACGCGGCCACCCCGCGCGACCTGGAGCACATCGTCGCCGAATCACGCGCGACGGGCGAGCTCTCGCCCGAGATGTCGACACTCCTCGACCGCATGCTGGACTTCCCGGATCGCACCGCGGTCCACGCCGCGATTCCGCGGTCCCGGGTCGACGTCGTTCCAGCGGACGAGCCCATCGCCGACGTCCTGCTCCGCATGCATTCCGGCCACACGCGCTATCCCGTCCTGGGAAGCGCCGGCGAGGACGTCCTCGGCGTGGTCCATCTCCACGACCTGCTCGCGCCGGCACTGGTGGGCACTGCTGCCGATCACATGCGGGCGGCAGTCGTGGTGCCGGAGACCCTGCCGCTCACTGCCGTCCTGGCTCAGCTGACCGAGGCCCGTGAAGAGATGGCCGTGGTCGTCGACGAGTACGGCGGGTTCGCCGGTGTCGTCACCATCGAAGACATGGCCGAGGAACTCGTGGGTGAGATCGCCGACGAGCACGACGGCGAGGACGACCAGCCACGCGTCCGGCCACTCGACGGCGGGTGGCTGGTACCCGGTGACATGCACGTCGACGAGGTGTCCCGACTCCTCGGTCGCGAGCTGCCCGAGTCGGACGACTACGAGACCCTGGCAGGCCTGCTGATCGCCGAGTTCCGTGGATTCCCGCGCCTCGGGCAGCAGGTGGCGGTCCGTCTGCCGGACGATCCCGCCGCGCTGGTCGCCGACGCGCCCGAGCCGCCGACCTACCTCGAGGCCGAGGTGCGCGAGATCGGTACGCACGTGCCGTCGCTGCTGTTCCTGACCATCCGCTCCGACAGCCCGAAGGGGGTCGACCATGAGTAATCCGTGGGTTGTCGCGGGCGTCACCGTGGCCCTCATCGCGGCGAGTGCGTTCTTCGTCGCCGTCGAATTCGCCTTGCTCGCCGCGCGCCGTCACCGCTTGGAAGACGCCGCGCCGACCAGCCGATCGGCGCGTGCTGCGCTCCGCAGTGCGTCTGAACTGTCGGTGCTGCTGGCCGGGTCACAGCTCGGCATCACCGTCTGCACCCTGGCGCTGGGCGCCATCACCAAACCGGCCGTGCACCACTGGTTGACTCCGCTGTTCACCAGTTGGGGTGCGCCGCACTGGGTGTCGGACGCGGCGGGCTTCGTGCTCGCCCTGCTGATCGTCACCTTCCTGCACTTGGTGATCGGTGAGATGGCGCCGAAGTCGTGGGCCATCGCGCATCCGGAGAAGTCGGCCACCGTGCTCGCGATTCCGATGCGCGGGTTCATGTGGCTCACCCGGCCGCTGATCGTCGTGCTCAACCGCGCCGCGAATTGGTGTCTGGCGAAGGTCGGGGTGGAGCCGGTGGATCAGGTCGGATCCGGACAGAACTCGGCAGCCCTGCGTCACCTCGTCGAGCATTCGGCCAACACGGGAACCCTCGACGAGCACCACCGGGCCACGCTGTCGAGCGCGCTGGAACTGGAGGCGCTGAAGGTCGGCGACATCGTGCGACCGAACGCGCAGCCCGCCGCGGTCGATGTGGACTCCACGGGCGAGCAGATCCGGGAGGCCGCCGACCGCAGTGGCCACCTGCGGCTACTGGTGCGCGACGGTGGGGAAGTGGTCGGCATCGTCCATGCCCGAGACAGCCTCGGAACTCCTGCGGGAACCCGAGCACGCGACCTGATGCGTGAGCCGATGGTGTTCACGACCGCCACCCCGGTGTACGAGGCTTTTGCCACCATGCGCGACACCCGCAGCCATCTGGCAGTTGTGCACGACGTCGACGGCGGCCTGGTGGGTCTGGTCACGCTCACCGACATCGTCACCAGGCTGATGCCGGTGGCGGGCTGATGAAAGCCACTAGGCTGGTCGGCATGAGCGGTGGAATGTGGCGACGAATGCTGGCAGCGGCCCTGATCGGGGCGGTCGTGCTGGTGACCGGCGGCTGCGGCTATCTCGACACCTCATCCGAGCCGAACGACATCACCTTCCAGGCCGAGCCCATCGGATCGTTCATGTTGAGCTCGGGCGTCGATCGGCAGTACTTCCTGGTCGCGAAGACGTTGAGTCCGGAGAAGTTCACTGAACTCGCCGAAGCCGTCCACGAGACCAACCCTGAGGCGCAGATGTGGTTCATGGACGACAGCTCGCAGATGCCTACGGTGCTGAAGGCGTTGCCGGAGGCGGAGAAGGGCAATCTTGCCGGGTTCCCGACCGCCTGGGTCGACGAGCACACCGTCGCCCACTCGGCGGTTCGGGACATCGACGGCACCCGGACCTGGGTGTTGTTCAAGGGGTCCGGAACCGACACCGAACTGCTCTCGCGACCGATGTGAGATCGCCGGAATTGTCGTAGCTGCTTCGTATCCTCTCCTCACCCGCACGAGAGTCGTGCGGGGCGGCAAGGAGAAGACGGTGGCGGGCAAGAAGGACGACCACGACGGCTGCTTCGGCGCGGCCGGTATCGCGGCGCTCGTCATGATCATCGGGGCCCTGACGATGATCCCGAAGGGCGTCTGGATCGCGCTCGGGGTGATCGCCGGCGTCGCTGTTGCCGTCTGGATCGGCACGGTGATCTACGAGGAAGTCGCGAAGAGACGGCAGGCCCAGGCCGCCGAGGACGAGAAGAGACGCAAGGCAGCTGAGGCCGCCGAGAAGCGTCGTCGCGAAGACTCGCTCGGTACGGCGAACGCTCAGTGCGTCGAAACCGCGCTGGCATCGGTGGTCCGCATCGCGCAGTCCCGTGCCGCGCGCGACGGATGGCTCGGGGATATCGATTTCGCCGCGGACATCACCGGGATCGAGGCCGGCTTCGTGCGTGCGCAGGAGCTGCGGACAGTCGCCGACGAGCTGCGTGCGCTGCCCGAACCGACCGACGACGACCGTCGCCTGCTCGATGACGCGGTGGCCGCTGCCGGGCAGCTCGAACTCATCGGTCGAAGTCGCGTCGACCTCATCAACCAGTGCGCGAGAGAAGCGCTGCTGGTCGACGAGTCACTGCGACTCGAGGAGGAGCGTGCGCGGACCGAAGAGCAGCGCGAGCGCCTCCACGGGAAGCTGAACTCCATGCTCTACGGTGCCGCGGCCGCGTCGGCCGAGACCGCGGAGGGCGGTGTCGCCGACCAGATCCTGGCGCGCGTGGCCGGGTACCGCGAGATCAAAGAGCAGGTCGCTCGGGCGGGCGACGATGGTTAGCGCCGCCGGCACTCACCGTTCGGCCTCGTCCTTGATCCATCGCAGCGTGTCCGACACGTGGGTCTCCAATTCGTCGGCGTGGCCGGCCATCCCGCCGAGCAGCGCCCCCGCGAACAGCGTGGCGAACCGCGGTGCGCCGTCGGGCATGGTTCGAGCTTCCCGAAGGATCGTCGTGTCGCCGACGGTGCGGAGCGTGTAGGTCCACGTCGCGCCACTGGAATTGGTGTGCCACGCCAGTTCCTGGCCCGGGATCACCGAGGTGACCTTGCTGACTGTCGGCCACACGACGGCCTTGCGGCGATTCCAGCCGATGAATGTCTCGCCGACGCGGAACGCACCCTTCTGTCGGCGAGTCAGCGAGAACAGTTCGGGGCTGGCCTTCGGCATGGTCGACGGATCGCTCAGGACCTCCCACACGCGCTCGCGGTCGGCATGGATCACGATCTCTTCGCTGAAGTCGCGGTCGGCGGCGGGAGTGGTCATTAGTCGGATCTCCTTCGAGTGGGGTCGCTGATGGGCATCGCGCGTCTTGTCCACCGTGCCAGACCTGCGCACGGCGCGACGACCCACGGCACCGGAAAAGGTGAAACACGACCGTCAGCAACGTCTGCCGCAGATCATGGATGGGGCGGCACGCTCGATCTGAGTCCGACGCTCACGATCCTGGCCCGCACCATCGGAAGCGACCGACGACGAAGGGTACCGACGATGGACGATGCTCTTCCCGTAGACGCGGGTGCGGAGAAGTTCCGGGTGCCGGTGGGGAAGCTGATCGCAATGACCCCGGCCGGGATCGCCGTCGGGGCGTTGAGCGCCCTCGGCCTGTGGGGCGTGTCGGCGTTGGCCGAGGTCGTCCAGAAACTGGTGTGGGACGACCTCAGCGGCGCGCTGGGAGTCGACGCGGGCTCCTGGTGGTGGATTCTCACCATCTTGACTCTGGTCGGCCTGCTTTCGGGTCTGGTGATCCGCTACTTCCCGGGCCATGCGGGCCACGACCCGGCGACCGACGGGCTGGTGGCCGCACCCCTCACTCCGAAGGCCGTGCCCGGTCTGGTGATCGCCACGATCCTCACGCTGGCCGGCGGTGTGAGTCTCGGCCCGGAGAACCCGATCATGGCGATCAACGCGGCGATCATCGTCGCCCTCGGGGTTCGCTTCCTGCCCAAGGTCGGAGAGCAGGACTGGGCAGGGCTGTCGACCGCCGGGACCATCGGGGCGCTGTTCGGCACCCCGGTCGCCGCGGCGCTGATGCTGTCGGAATCGATCGGTGGAGATCAGCGGGTGCCGCTGTGGAATCGGCTCTACGTGCCACTGGTCGCCGCGACGACCGGTTCGTTCGTCATCCTGCACTTCACCAACCTGGATTTGTCGATCGGGCTGCCGCCCGAGCAGATCGGTGGGGTAGTGCACGTCCTGATCGCGACCGGTATCGCGGTGGTGGTCGCGGCGATCGGCGTCGTCGGCGCCTACGTCTTCGATCCGCTGCACCGGGTACTCAACACCACGATGCGGAGTCCGGTGCTGCGACTGACGGTCGCCGGCCTGGTGCTCGGCGCCCTCGGTGCGGTCGGCGGGTCGATCACCCTCTTCAAAGGCCTCGACGAGATGAAGGCCCTGCCGGGGGAGATGGCGACGACGTCGGCCGCCGGTTTCTTCTTCATCGCCGCCATCAAGTTGTGCGCGATGCTGTTCGCCAGCGCGGCAGGGTTCCGCGGCGGTCGGATCTTCCCGATCGCCTTCGTCGCCGTCGCGCTGGGTTTTGGCATCCACGCACTCTGGACCTCGCTGCCGCTGGCGCTGTGCGTGACGGCAGCGGCTGTCGGAATGACCGTGGCCGCCACGCGTAACGGCTGGATCAGCCTGTTCCTCGGACTCGCGATTGTTCCGGACCTCGCTCTCATCACCCCGCTGCTGTTTGCGACGCTCGCCGCGTGGCTTGTCGTGGCCAACGCGCCGGAACTAGCCGCCAAGCCAGTTCCGGAATCGACGCCCGACGAGCCGGAGACGAGGCGTGCGTGATGCGATCGGGTGTCGCGGCAGGCTAGTTGGACTGCTGCTCGCGACTTGCCCGTCCACGAAGCCTCGATGTCCTCATCGGGTGGCCCAAACAGTGACGGTCCATCGCCGATGAGGGGATATGGGCTGCTTACCCCGCGAGGATCTCGGCCAGTGCCCGTCTCTGGAGAATCAGCGCCTGCCCACTGGAGGGCGGGCGCCCGCCGGAGCGCGCGGCAATCGACTGCTCGATCGTCTCGGCGGGCTGATAGCCGGTAGACAGAAGTCGGCGGCCCGCAGCTGCCTTCGACAGCCAACGCCCATCGCGGTGCCGGACCAGCGCGCGGCAGGCCCCGAGCACGGCCTCCTCAGTGCCGACTTCCGATTCGCGGCCGGACTGGTTCGACCGTGCTGTCCACCAGTGCAACGAGTCGATGAGAAGTGCCCGCAGTTCCTCTGGCGGAAGGTCAGAGAAGGTCTTCGATGCTGGCGGCCCGGCTAGCGAGCGGCCACTCTGGTGCAGGATGCTGCGGTCAATGCCGTACCAGAATGCGCCGTCGGCTGCCGGTCGGTTTGCGGGTTCAAAGCTCTGCCGGAAGCCCATCGCCGGGCCGTCGTTGAGCTCGAGTTCGAAGCCGGGGTCTGCCGTGCCCGATTGCGCCGCGGTTCGCGTGTAGACCACCAACTCCAATCCGCGAGCGGGACACGGAAGAGCGCGGTGGCGCAGTTGGGCGATCAGCGCCCGCTTCGTCGACTGGTTCAACGGACTGCGGCAGACAACGGCGATGTCGATGTCGCTGCGATCAGGTTGGAAAGCGTCCAATGCGATCGAGCCGGCCGCGTACGCTCCGACGAAGCCGAGTCCGAGGACGTCCTGCGCCGTCTTGACCACAGCTTCGAGGTATCGCTCCACGTCGACGGTCGGCACTCGGTCATTATGTCTGCTGGGCTGCCGCGAGGAATCTTCGGCGCAGATTACCGCTGACGACCTCGACGAGCTGAACGAAATATTCACTGGCTCTCTGCCTGGTATCCGCGAGACCGTCGACGCCGGTACTCGGGAACACGCGGCAGGCGTCACGACCTCGCTCACCGATGTGCGGCGCGAGCTAGGGATCGCCGATTGACTATCGATGCCACGAAGTCCAGCTGGCCACCCTCAAGGATGATGAGCGGTCGCAGTCTGTCTGTGGATCCTCTGCGTTGTTGCGCGGTGTGGCGAAGGCAGTGACCCGCCGCCGATGGGCGAGTGGGGCCGATTTTTCATCGGGCGCAATACGTAGAGCTCTGACCTTCACGAGCGATGTTATCGGCCAATCCTTAGGGTTGATGATGGCTAGTAGTGTGGCTAATATTGGGCGATGACCACAGTGCCGCTCGGCGAGGCAAAGGACCGGCTTTCCGCACTCATCGAGGACGTCGAGAAGACGCACGACCGAGTCACGATCACCAAGCACGGACGACCCGCCGCCGTGCTCATCTCCGCCGACGACCTCGACGAACTGAATGAGACCATTCACTGGTTGTCCCAGCCTGGGATTCGCGCCGTAGTCGACGCAGGCGATCGCGAGTATGCGGCAGGCGAGACGACGTCCCTCGCTGATCTAAGGGCAGAGCTCGGAATCTCCGAGTGAACGCCGACCCATACGGCGTTGAGTTCGCTTCGGCGGCTAAACGATCCCTGGCACGCCTCCCTGGCCGCATCGTGCACGCGGTGGTCGAGTTCATCGCTGGGCCGCTGGCAGGGAACCCCCACCGATTGAGCAAGCCCCTCCGCTTTGAACTCGAAGGGACTCGCTCAGCGCGCCGCGGTGACTATCGGGTGCTCCTACGGGTCGACGAGGCGCGACACGTAATTGTCGTCCTGCACATCGACCACCGAGCCCATGTGTACCGAACCTGAATGTCGGAGGCCGCCGGATCATGCTGATCGTCGGCCGAGCAGTCGCCGCCGACGACCAGGCTCGTGGCCAGATCCAGGATGATCTTCGCTGGATCGCGTGTCGCGAGGGGTTTACGCCACGGCGCGAGCTCTGTCCGGAGAGCGTTGGCCAGTCCGGAGATTGGTTCGATAGGTGAGGTTTAGTGGACACCCTGCGTATTGCATCCGTGCGTATAGCGGCGTAGATCGGCGCCGAGTCAGCGTTGGTTCCGTCGTCTCTTGAAAAAGGGCTTACTTCGTAAGTTCACTGCTGAGGTTTCGGACGCGGGTAATAATGTCGTCTCGGATCAGGCGCATTCGTTCGATGCCTTCGATGCCGCGTTCGGAAGGGCGCGGGTGTACTGCGGAAGCCCGTAGTGAACACCCTGCGTATTGCATCCGAGCGTATTGCGCCTATATCGGCACCGAGTCAGCGTGGCTTCCGTCGTCTATTGAGCCGTGGCCTCCGGGGTGAGATCGGCGGCGAGCGCCCGGACGCGGGCGGTGATGTCGTCGCGGACTAGTCGCATGCGTTCGATGCCGTCGATGCCGCGTTCGGATGGCTCGTCGGTGTCCCAGTTGATGACGGTGACGCCGGGTGCATCGACGACGGCTTCCCGACCCAGGGTGATCACTTTGTCGACGCGGGCGAGGAGGGCTGGGTCGATGCCGACCGGGACGTGTCCGGTGATGTCGACGCCGACTTCGGCGAGGGCCTGGGCGGAGAGTGTGTTGACGGCGGTGCCGGGGCGGGTGCCGGCTGAGTGGACCTCGATCGCATCGCCGACGGCCTGGCGCAGGAGGCCTTCGGCCATCACGGACTTGCCGCCGTTTTTGACGCAGACGAACAGCACGGACGGTGTCATGGCAGGCCCCTTTCGGTGGGCTGAGAAGTGTTGGGGGTGAACCGGTTGCGGAGGGCGAGGGAGACGTAGACCAAGGCGACCAGGACGGGGACCTCTATGAGGGGTCCGACGACGCCGGCGAGGGCCTGACCGGAGGTGGCGCCGTAGGTGCCGATCGCGACGGCGATAGCCAGTTCGAAGTTGTTACCCGCTGCGGTGAACGCGAGCGTGGTCGTGCGTTCGTAGCCCAGGCCCAAGAGGGCGCCGAGGAGGTAGCCGCCGCCCCACATGATGGCGAAGTAGGCCAGTAGCGGCAGTGCGATGCGGGCGACGTCGGCGGGGCGGGAGGTGATCTGGTCGCCTTGGAGGCTGAAGAGCAGCACGATCGTGAACAGCAGCCCGTACAGGGCCCACGGTCCGATGCGAGGAAGGAACGATTGTTCGTACCAGTCGCGGCCGCGGCGGCGTTCCCCGATCCGGCGGCTGAGGTACCCGGCGAGCAGGGGGATGCCGAGGAAGATGAGCACTGACTTGGCGATCTGCCACGGTGAGGTATCGATGGTGGTCTGTTCCAGGCCGAGCCAGCCGGGCAGGACCGACAGGTAGAACCAGCCCAGGACGGCGAACATCAGGACCTGGAACACCGAGTTGATCGCCACGAGCACGGCGGCGGCTTCCCGGTCACCGCAGGCGAGGTCGTTCCAGATGATGACCATCGCGATGCAGCGGGCCAGGCCGACGATGATGAGTCCGGTGCGGTACTCGGGCAGGTCCGGCAGCAGGAGCCACGCCAGGGCGAACATCAGTGCCGGGCCGACAACCCAGTTCAGGACCAGCGATCCGACCAGCAGGCGACGGTCGCTGGTGACGGTGTCGAGGCGGTCGTAGCGGACTTTCGCCAGCACCGGGTACATCATGATCAGCAGGCCGAGTGCGATCGGCAGGGAGATCCCGTCGACCTGAATCTTGTCGATGGCGGTGTTCAGGCTCGGGATCAGGCGGCCGAGCAGCAGCCCGGCGACCATCGCCAACCCGATCCACACCGGGAGGAACCGGTCCAGGGTCGACAACTTCCCGGCGACGCTGCGGCTCGGCGTCTGGACGCTCATGCCAGGGCCTTCCCGGTCAGCGGTGCCACGATGCCGGCGATGACGTCGAGGGCGGCCGGCACCACCCGATAGTGCACCCACGATCCGCGGCGTTCGGACTCCAGGAGCCCAGCGGTCCGCAGGACCTTCAGGTGGTGGGAGACCGTCGGCTGCGAGACATCGACCGCCGGCGAGATGTCGCACACGCACGCCTGACCGCCGTCGTGGCTGGCGATCAAGCTGAACAACTGCAACCGCACCGGATCGGCGAGCGCCTTGAACACCGCGGCCGCCTGCACCGACTGCTCGGGCGTCAGCGGCTCACGCACCAGCGGCGAACACCGCACCGGCGAGACTTCGATCCCCAATGATTTCGACATACATCGCGATATTGACACTGGTCGATATAGGGTGCAACACGAAAGGGCGCCACCCAGAGGGTGACTCCCTTCCCCGACTCGGGATCAACGCAGCTTCAGCAGCTCGCGGAGGCCGGCGTGCAGCACGTCGACCCCTGCGAAGCCTGCGTCAGGCCCAGATCGGAGCCCGCCGAGGTGAGGGCGGGTGCCTCACCGAAGGTGTCCGAGTCGGCCAGGACGGTGTAGACCTCCCAGCGTTCACCGTCGGGAGCGCCGACCCACACCTTGTCCTGCGTGGCGAAACAGCACGTGGTGTTGATCTGCTCCTCGGTGAACAGTCCTTCGCCGGCCAGGCGGGCGATCTCGCCGTGCACGGTCTCACTGGAGTCGACTTCGACGCCGAGGTGGTTGATGGTGCCGCCCTCGCCGCGGTTCTCCAGCAGGACCAGCTTCAGTGCGGGTTCATCGATCGCGAAGTTCGCATAGCCGGGCTTGACCTTCGCCGGCGCGGTGTTGAACAGCTTGCTGTAGAACGCGATCGACGCTTCCAGGTCGTCGACGTTGAGAGCGAGTTGAACGCGGGACATGAGAACCTCCAAGGCTTTGATGAATGTCGAAGGATTCGACCGTTCCGTTTTGACCCATAACTTTGATGTATGTCAAAGTGTTCGGTAGATTGGAACCATGCCCAAGCCATTGCCCATGATCGACGTCAGCGCTCCGATCTGCTGCGCACCTCTGGCGGCCGGGCCGATGTCGACAGAGAATGCGGTCGAGCTCGCGCTGCGGCTCAAAGCTCTCGCCGACCCGACTCGAATCCGGATGATGTCTCTGCTGATGGCAGACCCGACCCGCGAAATGACCGCCACTGACCTCGCCTCCGCGGTCAACGTCTCCGGCGGCACCGCGACACATCACCTCAACCAACTCCGCGGCGCAGGCTTGGTCGCCTCGCAACGTCGCGGAGTGAACAACATCTACCGCGCCGAGCCCGCCAACCTCGAAGCACTCCGCGCCGTTCTCAACACGTGCTGCTGAACGATCAGTTCTCGTTTGGGCGAGGTGTCATCGGATCCGTCGACCCGTGTAGCGTGCCCACGTTTCGGCTGAGCGTTCGGCATGATTGAACGCGACCTGGTGGCTGTAGCCCAGGGCGTCAGCGACGACCGGCGGTGGGCATTCGACGACCAGATCGTCCAGAGCGCTGTTGCGGGCGCCGAGATTGCTCAGCCCGATCTGGCGTAGGCGGTGCATGATTGTGTCGGGATACAGGTGGTCGCCCGCGTGAGTTCCGGGGAATAGCCAGGGGTTGTCGTTGCTGCTGGTGCGGAGATTTGTTCTGCTGCGCAGCAGTTCGCGGACGAGCTCGGCGAACGGTTCGGGAACGTCGACGGGGTGTCGACCGAAAGTGATGGTCATGGGCTCGCCATCGACGATGTCTGCGGTGCGGGTTCGGACGATGCCTTTGAGGGGCTGGGCGTAGAGCAGAATCAGAATGCCCGCGACGCGATAGGGAAGCGCCTCACTGTGACCGGCGACGAGTTCGCCGATCCAGGCGATGCGCTGGTCCTGGGTGAGTGATGGACAGGTCTGCGCGTATCGCGGATCGAGAGTCACCGTGGTGTTGAGCTTGTTGCGTTTGCTGACGACCAGGAACGTTCGGATTGCGTGCCGAGTCGTCGGTCCGGTGGCGATCCATTGGTCGACATCGTATTGGGTACAGGTCTGAATCGTGCGGCCGTGAGTCGTGTGGAGCCAGCACAGGAATTTCACGGTTTCGGTGATCTCCTGCTTTGCTGATCGTACGGCGGGCTGGGTGTCTTGTCCCGAATCGGCGATCTCGCGGATACGTCGCAGATGGTGCCACGTTGCGAAGTGCCGTGCTGGTTGAGCGACGTCGGTGGCTAGTCCGTCGAGCTTGTCCTCGATCCATCGCTCGAACCGGGGGAGCCACGGGTCCCGCGGCGGGAGGAGCTCGTGGTGTTGCATGAGCGCCCGCAGATGCTCGGTGGCCCGGCCGGGATGCTGGTCGAGACCGTCATGCGTTGCAGGGATCGACCCGTCGCCGAGGCCTCGCAGCAGAGCCTGAACTCGGGGTGAGCGCTTCCAGACGATCGTTGATTCCGGACGCTTTGCTGAGCAGAGGGCATCGACGAGGCCGATTAGTGCCGGATCGGAAGGTTCGCCGCCGAGCAGTCCGTACAGATCCTCCCGGACCGCGCACCGAGCACAGATGTCACGGCGATGGTGGCCGTTCTCCTCCCCGCATCGTCGGCAGTGAAAGTCATCGGCAATTCCAGCGCACGGTGCGCACAAGGGGATTCCTGATGGTGGTGTGGTGGGGCCGGGGAGGAGACGTTCGGTGCCGCATGCGGGGCAGATCCCGTGAGTGTGGATCGCGGTGAACCAGCAGGTGAAACACACGCGACCTTCGGGCCAGTGCGCTTGGATGCGGGAGGTGGATCGTCCGCATCGATCGCAGACCCACTTCCCATCGGCCAGCCGCGGTCGGCCGCGAGTTGGTGTGTGCGGTTTCAATCCGTCCGGTCGCATCTCGGTTACCTCATTTCGAACCTATTCATCGAGGATGTTCGCCCGCCGCGGGCGCGTTGTGCGGTCGAGTGGTACGACGTTCGGGCCGCTGTTGGTTGCGGTACGTCGTTCGCGTGCGTTGACAGCGGTAACGGTGACCAGGGCGTCGGGGTCGCAGCCGAAGATGTCGCACAGGGCCGCGATCAGTTGCAGGGAGACGCGTTCGGGTCTCTGGTTGACCAGGCGATAGACCTGCGGCCGTGACAGGGAGATGTCGCGTTCGGCGAGGAGCGGAATGAGGTCAGTGGTGTTGTTCATGCCTCGAGCTGCCATCAGCTCGGCCAGGCGCCAGGTGTAGTCGACGTGTCTCTTCATTTCGGGGCGCCTTCCGCTGCGCTGTGCAGTGCCTGTTGCATCGTTCGATCGAGCGCCGATCGCAACGTCGACCGGCGGAACTCGTCAGAGGTGAACTGATAGATGCCGGTGGTCGAGGCGTACTCGTGGCCCATCTGGTCCTGAACGAACCGCGGGTCCCATCCGTCTTCTAGCAGGTGTGTCGCGTACGAGCGGCGAAACGAATGCAGGTCTACGCCCGCCGGGATGCCGATGTCCGTGCAGTACCCGGCGGGGTGAGTCCCCTGGAGTGGTGGGGTTTGGTGGCTCGGTGAGAGCCGCGGACACGCGGTAGAGGTCAGTGCCGCCGATGAGGTGGGCCATCGCGTGATGATCAGTGAGTTACCGGCAAGTGACTCAACTGAAAGGCATCATGCGATGACCCACGACCATTCTGCCCTGCTCGATCAACTCGCTGAAATCGCCACTCTGCGATCGGGGGAACGCGGTCTTGCCGAGGTCCTCCCGGAGGTCCTACGGGCCGGCCTGCAGGCCCTCATCGAGGCCGAAGCGACCGCCACGATCGGCGCCGGCCGCTACGAGCGATCCGCCGACCGGACAACAGTCCGCAACGGCCATCGCCCGAAGACGATCTCGACCCCGGCCGGTGATGTGGAACTGAAGATCCCCAAACTGCGGGCAGGCTCGTTCTTCCCAGTCCTGCTCGAGCGGCGACGACGAATCGACAAAGCGTTGTACGCGGTGATCATGGAGGCCTACGTCCAGGGCATCTCCACCCGCAGCGTCGACGATCTGGTGCGGGCGATGGGCGTCGATTCCGGGGTGTCCAAGAGCGAGGTGTCCCGGATCTGTGCAGGTCTGGACGCCGAGATCGCCGAATTCCGAAATCGGTCGCTGACCCACACCGAGTTCCCGTATGTGTTTTGCGATGCCACGTTCTGCAAGGTCCGCGTCGGCGCCCACGTGGTCTCTCAAGCGCTGGTGGTCGCCACAGGGGTGTCAGCGACCGGGACTCGCGAGGTCCTGGGCACCGCTGTCGGCGAGAGTGAATCGTACGAGTTCTGGAAGGACTTCCTCAAGAGCCTGAAAGCCCGCAGTCTACATGGGGTGCACCTGGTGATCTCTGATGCCCATTCAGGTCTGAAAGCGGCTGTGGCACAACAGTTCACAGGCGCAGCATGGCAGCGTTGCCGGGTGCATTTCATGCGGAACCTGCATGGGGTGGTGCCGGCGAAGCAGCAGCCGGTCGTCACCGCTGGAGTACGGACGATCTTCGCCCACACCGAACGCAAAGACGTTGCAGCGCAATGGGATCAGGTCGCTGAGAGTTTCCAGGGGCCGTTGCCGAAAGTAGCGGCGATGATGCGCGAGGCCAAAACTGATGTACTCGCGTTCCTGCCCTTCCCGAAAACGCATTGGCAGAAGATCTGGTCGAACAACCCGATCGAGCGGCTCAACAAGGAAATCAAACGCCGCGCCGACGTCGTCGAGATCTTCCCGAACCCGGACGCGTTCCTACGCCTGGCAACAGCGGTCGTGATCGACGCCCACGACGAATGGCAGGTCACCCGCCGCTACATGTCAGAGGTCTCGATGGACGAGCTCCGCGGGGTCCTGGCGAAGAAGGCAGAATCTGCCGCAGTACTGGACTCGCAAGCGCAGATCGCTTAGCGTTCAGATCGACTCGTTGATCAGATCGCGTGACGCTCTACGCTCGATCCGAAGTCCACCACCCCACGGGGCTCTATCTACCGGCGTACTCGACGCAGCAGTGTTGATTCGCAGACGAGACCGCCACGCTCGCTGGGGAACAGGTCCAGGCAGTCGGGATCGCCGCGGCCATTGGCCAGCCAGTCCTCGATCACCGGCGGCGTCCACCGCCACACGGTCAACACAGAGTGCGGCTTGGGCGGCGACCCGCGATGAGCCTTGCCGTACCGGGTCTTGCACACCCCGAAGCGTCCGAACTCCCGAGCATGCGGATTGCGAGCGAAATCAACCGTCTGTAGATGGCGGACCTCGTTGAACCGCAACCCGTACCCGTAGGAGAGCTTCATCATCGTCGCGTCGCGATAGGCAGCCTGCCAGCCTTTGCGGCTGGTCGAACCGATCCGGGCGACCTCATCATCGGCGTGCTCGAACAGGGCGTCGAGCTCCTGCTTTGTGTAGGGCCGCTTGGTCGGCTGGCCGTCATACTGCTGTACGTGTCGAGCTGTGTTCCAGTCGTGAAACACCTGTGCCGGGTGCGTGCCGAACAGCTGCTCGCGCACTCGGTCCCAGCCGTAGTCCGGGTTGGAGATGTACGAGCAGAACGCGCGCAACGCCGCGTGATAGCCACGCAGCGTCGCATGCGCGACATGATGGATCGACCGCAGATCGGCGGAGAACTCTTCGACCATGGCCGGCGTCCAGTTCCAGGGTTCTTCGTTGGAGTGCTCGATGAAACGGCGCACGCAGCGCGCTCGCTGATCGATCGTGTCGAACTGAAGATTGCGCGACAACTGCTGGTTGCGCCAGCCGTCCAGCATCGACTCGACCACTCGTTCTTCCGGTCGCAGAATCGGTACCGACTCCACGAGATGAACGCGCCCGACCTCATCGATCTGCATCGAAACCTCCGCACAACCGGTTTCATCTGATGATTCAATGATGCATCCAATGAGACGTGAAGGCAATACCTGCAGGTCGAAGCATTGAGCGAAATCGCTCCACAATCATCCCTGACACCAGCCTGGAGGATGGTGGACCGGCAGTCCATCTGCAAATTCTCTGCGTTCGTGCTGGTCGTTGCGGGTGTAGCGTTGGCGGAGGGGAGCCGGACAGCCATCGTCGGCGATGATTCATCTGGTGCAATACGCAGAGCTTTACTGGATACCCTGCGTATCACTTCGATGCGTATTGCTGTGGTTGGTGCGCTCGAAATTGCGCGTATCCGGCGATGTTAGGCGTTGCTGCGGCGTTCGATGAGGACGACGTCTCGCCAGTAGCCGTTGTGTTGGCCGAAGCGTTCTCGTGTTCCGACGGTGCGGAATCCGTGGGCGTGGTGCAGTGCGAGGCTGGCGTGGTTCTCGGGGAAGATTCCTGTTTCGATGGTCCACACTCCTGCGGTTTTTGGTCGAGTCGATGAGCGCTTGTAGGAGGGCGGTGCCGACGCCCTTGCCGGAGTGGTTGGGGTCGACGTACACACTGTGTTCGATGACGCCGGTGTAGACGCACAGACTCGATGCCGGTGATGCGGCGATCCATCCGGTGACGTTGCCGTTGGGGTCGAGGGCAACGAATCGGTGGTCGGGTAGGTGATCGCGGTGGAAGTCGGGCCAGGTTGGGGCGGCGGTCGCGAAGGTTGCGTTGCCGGTGTCAATACCGGCTTTGTAGATCGCGAGGACTTGGGGTCCGTGTTCGGGCGCCTTTGGTGCGATGACCGCGCGTGTTGTGGGGCTCGGTGGGGTTGCTGCTGGTGGTCACTGGTTTGGGTTCAGTTCGCTGCGCTGGGCGTGCAGGCGGTGCTCGCGTACCCAGTTGTGGGCGGCGATTTGGACGGCGTCCCATGGTGATCCCAGGGGTGGGGTGTAGGACAGGTCGAGTTCGCTGAGCGCTTCGACGGTCATGCCGTGGTGCAGGGCTGTGGCGTAGGTGTCGATCCGTTTGGAGATTTCGGCGGTGCGGTGGCCGATGAGTTGGGCTCCGAGCAGCGTGCCGGTCTTCTGGTCTGCGGTGATGCGGATGTTGATGGGGGTGGCGCCTGGGTAGTAGGCCTTGTGGTCGTCGGGTGTCGAGGTGGTCGATACGGGTGTCCAGCCGCGGTCGGCTGTGAGGGCTTCGGCTTCTTTGAGGCCAGTGCGGGCGGCGACGAGGTCGAAGATTTTGACGACTTGGGTTCCGAGGGAGCCGGTGTAGCGGGCGGTGCCGCCGAGGGCGTTTTCGCCAGCGACGCGGCCCTGCTTGTGTGCGGTTGTTCCGAGTGGGAGCCAGGTGATGCCGAGTTGGCGGTGGTGGGTGTGGACGGCGTCACCGGCGGCGAAGACGTCCGGCAGGTTGGTGCGCATCTGTTCGTCGACTGCGATGGTGTTCTTGATTCCGAGGTTGGCGCCGGCGGCGGCGGCGAGGTCGGTGTCGGGGCGCACGCCGACCACGACGAGCACGAGGTCGGCGGTGAGGTGGTCGGTGTGGCCGTCGCTCGCGGTGGTGACGGTCAGGTCGCCGTTGTCGGCGCGGTCGATGGCGGTGACCAGGGTGTTGGTGCGTACGTCGACTCGGTTGCGGACCAGTTCGTTGTGGACGAGGGTGCCGAGTTCTGGTTCGACGGTGGGGAGGACTTCGGGGAGGGCTTCGATCTGGGTGACGGCTAGGCCTCGTGTGGTGAGCCCTTCGGCCATCTCCAGGCCTATGTAGCCGGCACCGATGATGATCGCGGTCTTCGGGTCGGTGGTGGTCAGGGTGTTCATGACGGCGAAGGTGTCGCCCATCGAGTGCAGGAGGTGAACGCCGTCGTCAGGGCCTAGTTTCTCGAGGCCAGTGATCGGTGGCCGCACTGAGACCGCGCCGGTCCCGACGATGAGTGCGTCATAGTCGAGGTCTCGCGAGACACCGTCGGGCCCGGTGACGGTGAGGCGGTGCCCGGCGGTGTCGATCGCGGTGGCCCGGGTGTCGGTATGAACGGTCATGCCGGTGGCGGCGAGGTCGGCGGCGGTGCGGTGGGCGAGGTTGCTCCAGTGCGTAACTTCGCCGGAGACGTAGTACGGGTGCCGCAGATGGAGAAGTTCGGGTAGGCGTCGGCGACGACGACGGTGACCTCGCTGGTTGGGTCGAGCTCGCGAGCCCGCAGAGCGGCGGAGATTCCGGCGTCTGATCCACCGATAGCGATGATCTTGCGTGCAGGCATGAGTGTCGGTTCCTTCCGAAGGGACACGGGTATGTGAGGTAGAGCAGGGCACCGCGCTGCTGTGAGAAGGCGCGGGAGCGTGCGGGCAGGCCGATCAGCGTCGGTCAGGTAGTGGCAGGTAGGAGCTCGGTGAGGAGGTTGCGGATGCGGTAGGTGAGGTCGTCGCGGATCAGACGAACGGTCTCGATGGGGTGGTTGTTGGGGTCGGCGACTTGCCAGTCCAGGTACCGCTTGCCTGGGTAGATCGGGCAGGCGTCGCCGCAGCCCATGGAGATCACGACGTCCGCGGCCGCGACCACATCGTCGGTGAGCGGCTTGGGGAACTCGGCGGCGAGATCAAGGCCGATCTCTGTCATGGCTCGCTCGACGATCGGGTTGTTTTCCGCCGCGGGTAGAGACCCGGCTGAACGCACGTGCACTCGTCCTGCCGCGTGGTGGGTCAGGAGCGCGGCGGCCATCTGTGAGCGGCCAGCGTTGTGGACGCAGATGAACAGCACTTCGGGCACGGTCTTGGTGGTTGCGCCGGTGGACTGCGCGAGGGCGGCGAGGCGTTCTGCGGCGAACCTGCCTGTCAGGGTCACCAGGTGAGTGTGGATGCGGGAGGTGCGCCGCAGCGCGGTGTAGGACTCGAATACGACCCGTTCGACGGTCTGTTCGGACACGATCCCGCGGTAGTGGGCGGCGAGCCTCTCCGCGGTTCGCGATAGCAGGGCTTGGGGCATCAGCAGATCTGGTGTCCCGGCTGATTCGGTCGTGGCGTCGGCGTTCATCAGGCTTCTCCCGGTTCGTAGATCCCGACCCGCTCCGGCGTTAGCGCGCGGTGAGTTCGGCTGCCAGCGCGGTGACGCGGGCAGCGATGTCGTCGCGGACCAGGCGCATCCGTTCGATCCCGTCGATTCCGCGCTCGGACGGTTCGTCGGTATCCCAGTTGATCAGCGTCACCCCGGCGGGGGCGTTGACGACGGCTTCGCGGCCGAGTGTGACCACCAGGTCGACGCGGGCGAGCAACTCGGGATCGATGGGCTTGGGGGTCTCGCCGGTGATGTCGATGCCGACTTCGGCCAGGCTCTCGGCGGACAGGTCGTTGACTGCGGTGCCGGGTTTGGTTCCGGCTGAGTGCACCTCGACGGCCTCGCCGACGGCCTTGCGCATCAGGCCGGCGGCCATCTGGGACTTGCCGCCGTTCTTCACACACACGAACAGCACACTCGGTGTGGCCGCGTTCTCGGTGATCGTCAGGTTGTCGGGCATCAGTTCATGCTCCTAGAGGAGTCCGCGGTAGCGGAGGTGGAGGACGGGGTGAGGGGGAAGCGTTTGCGTAGGGCAAGTGAAACGTAGACCAGGCCGACGAGCACAGGGACCTCGATCAACGGGCCGACCACGCCGGCGAGGGCTTGGCCGGAGGTCGCGCCGTAGGTGGCGATTGCGACGGCGATGGCGAGCTCGAAGTTATTGCCTGCCGCGGTGAACGCAAGCGTGGTGGTGCGTTCGTAGCCGAGTCTCATGACTGCGCCCAGGAGGTAGCCGCCGCCCCACATCACCGCGAAGTAGACCAACAGTGGCACGGCGATGCGGACGACGTCCCAGGGACGGGAGGTGATCTGTTCGCCCTGCAGGGCGAAGAGGATGACGATCGTGAACAGTAGTCCGTAGAGTGCCCACGGCCCGACCTTGGGTAGGAACGTCGCTTCGTACCAGTCGCGGCCCTTGGTCTTCTCGCCGATCCGGCGTGACAGGTACCCGGCGAGCAGCGGGATGCCGAGGAAGATCAGCACTGACTTGGCGATCTGCCACGCCGAGGTGCTGATCGTCGTCTGTTCCAGACCCAGCCAGCCCGGCAGAACTGAGAGGTAAAACCAGCCCAGGACGGCGAACATGACCACCTGGAACACCGAGTTGAGGGCCACCAGGACGGCGGCGGCCTCACGATCGCCGCAGGCGAGATCGTTCCAGATGATCACCATGGCGATGCATCGTGCGAGGCCGACGATGATCAGGCCGGTGCGGTACTCGGGTAGGTCGGGCAAGAAGATCCAGGCCAGTGCGAACATGAGCGCTGGGCCGAGCACCCAGTTCAGCAGGAGCGATCCCAGCAGTAGTTTGCGATCGCCGGTGACGGTGTCGAGACGGTCGTAGCGCACCTTGGCCAAGACCGGGTACATCATGATCAACAGGCCCAGGGCGATCGGCAGTGAAACGCCGTCGACCTGGATCTTCTCCAACGCGGTGTTCAGTCCGGGGATCATCCGGCCCAGGAGCAGGCCGGCGACCATGGCGACGCCGATCCATACCGGCAGGAACCGGTCCAGGGTCGAGAGTTTGCCGACGACCGGCTGATGCCCGGCCGTCGGGGTGGGGCTGGTCACGAGTGAACCTCCATCGAGGTGGCGAGCTCGCCGGACTGCAGGATCCCGGCGAGCGAGGACAGAACATCGGGGATAACGCGGTAGTACACCCACGACGCGCGGCGGTCGGACTCGAGCAGACCGGCGTTCTTGAGGACCTTCAGGTGATGCGAGATCGTCGGCTGCGAAACGTCGACGGCCGGAGAGATGTCACACACGCAGGCTTCACCGCCCTCGTGGCTGGCGATCAAGCTGAACAGTCGCAACCGGATCGGGTCGGCGAGCGCTTTGAACACCACGGCGAGATCAACCGACTGCCGCTCCGAGAGGGGCTCACGCACCAACGGTGAGCACCGCACAGTGACTTCGGTCAACGGAATCGAGTTCGACATACATCGATATTGACAGATATCGATACTGGTTGCAAGGCTGCATGCAGTCCAGCGACCTAACAGAAGGTCGCGTTCAGCAGCAGTTCGCCGCGGGAGTGCAGCATGCCGCGGACGTAGATTCGCCAGCGGGGGCCGCGGCAGCGACCGGTTCGCCGTTGAAGGTCTCAGCGTCGGCCAACACGGTGTAGACCTCCCAGCGCTCGGCGTCGGGAGCGGTGACCCACACTTTGTCCTGGGTGGCAAAGCAGCAGGTTGCTCCGATCTCCTCTTCGGTGAACAGCTTCTCTTCGGTGAATCGGGCGATCTCGGCGTGCACCTTCTCACTGGAGTCGACCTCTACGCCGAGGTGATTGATACTGCCGCCGTGGCCGGGGTTCTCCAGCAGCACCAACTTCAGTGCGGGCTCAGTGACGGCGAAGTTGGCGTAGCCCGGCTTGGTCTTAGCCGGGCCGACGCCGAACAGCTTGGTGTAGAAGGCGATCGACTGGTCGAGATCGTCGACGTTGAGGGCGAGTTGCACGCGTGACATGAGATCCTCCAAGGATTCGACATACATCAAAAGTGTTGCGACTCAAGTTCTAGACCAGAGTTTGACATATGTCAACGGATGGTAGGTTGGGGTCATGCCCAAGACGCTCCCTGTGGTCGACATCAGCGCTCCGATCTGCTGTGCACCGATCTCCGCAGGTCCAATGGAGGCTGATGCAGCCCTTGAACTGGCGCTCCGGCTCAAGGCGCTGGCCGATCCGGCGCGAATTCAGCTGGTCTCCATCCTCATGGGCGCCCGACCGGGTGCGATCAGCACCGGTGATCTCGCCGAGGCGCTCGCGCTCTCGGCGGGTACGGTGAGCCACCACCTCGGTCAACTCAAGAAGGCGGGCCTTGTCAGCTCCGAGCGTCGAGGTGTGAACGTCCTGCATCGCGCCGAACCAGACTCGCTGGAAGCACTGAGGGGAGTGCTCGACACCTGCTGTTAGTCGGCCTGATCAGCGGCGCAATCACTACTTGGCGGGACCGACCTCGCCATCGCCACTACTGGCGGCGCCTGCACCGTCACGCGATACGGAGAGAGCGTCGTGACGCGCGCTAACGCTCGAGTGAAAATCGAAGGCCGTCGTCGGCGAGTCGAGCGAACTGACACGCGCGACCTTCCGACCGGAACTTGCAACTCTACCCTCCCGTAAGGGTAGAGTTCTGGTCGCTGTGTGCCTACCCAGTGATCGGTGCGTTGCGGCTGGGCGATTTGCGCCTGGTCGCGAGGCATCGGCACTATCCCGACAATCTCAACTCAGCAGGCGGCAGCGTCGCTTGATTGCCACGTGTGCGGATAACCGATGAATGGAGTTCCCGTAGTGATGTCGATAACGGACCGACCGGCCGACGACAGTTCGGTACTGGCCGCCCTCCGCAGCCCTCGCCGACTGCGGACCGAGGTACTAGCTGGGCTGGTGGTCGCGCTGGCACTGATTCCGGAGGCGATCTCGTTCTCCATCATCGCAGGCGTTGATCCTCGGGTTGGGCTGTTCGCGTCGTTCACGATGGCTGTGACAATCTCGATTGTCGGAGGGCGCCGTGCGATGATCTCTGCGGCTACCGGCGCGATCGCGCTAGTGATCGCGCCGGTAGTCAAGGAGTACGGCCTGGACTATTTGATCGCCACCGTCATCTTGGCCGGCGTGCTGCAGATCGTGCTGAGCGCGGTTGGCGTGGCACGGTTGATGCGGTTTATTCCACGCAGCGTGATGGTCGGCTTCGTCAATGCCCTCGCGATCCTTATCTTCACCGCACAGCTCCCACATCTACTGGGGGTGCCGTGGCTGGTGTACCCGATGGTCGTAATTGGTATCGCGATCATGGTGTTTCTGCCGAAGCTGTCGACGGTGGTTCCGGCGCCGCTGGTGGCGATTGTGCTGCTCACTGCAGGCACCGTCGTGTTCTCGCTGAACGTTCCTGACGTGGGTGACGAGGGTGCACTGCCGTCGACGCTGCCGACCTGGCTCATTCCTGATGTCCCGTTCACTTTTGACACGCTCACGATTATTGGTCCGTACGCGCTGGCGATGGCGCTGGTGGGCCTGCTCGAATCATTGATGACAGCCAAGCTCGTCGACGACATCACCGACACTCACTCGGACAAGACCCGTGAAGGCTGGGGGCAGGGGGTGGCCAATGTGGTGACTGGATTCTTCGGCGGAATGGGCGGTTGCGCGATGATCGGTCAGACGATGATCAACGTGAAGTCCTCCGGAGCCCGGACGCGCATCTCGACGTTCTTAGCCGGCGCGTTCCTTCTCGGCCTGGTTGTAGGACTCGGCGATATTGTTGCGCTGATTCCTATGGCGGCGCTGGTCGCGGTCATGATCATGGTGTCAGTGGGCACCATGGACTGGCACTCAATTGCGCCGAAGACTCTCAAACGCATGCCGGCAGCAGAGACAACGGTCATGCTTGTGACCGTCGCGCTCACGGTCGCGACGCATAATCTGGCCTACGGCGTGATCGCTGGCGTTCTGACTGCGATGGTCGCGTTCGCCCACCGCGTCGCGCACTTCACCACCGTCGAGGCAATCTCCCGACTTGGCAGTGAGCACGAACCTATTGACACATGTACCTACAAGGTGCGCGGCGAGTTGTTTTTCGCCTCGAGCAATGATCTGGTCTACCAGTTCGATTACACCGGCGATCCGGCGAATGTTGTGATTGACATGTCGGATGCACATATCTGGGACGCTTCGACCGTGGCCGCTCTCGACGCCATCACCACCAAGTACGCGGCTAAGAACAAAGAGGTCACGATAATCGGGCTGAACGAAGCGTCGGAAGCTCGGCATGCACTCCTGTCCGGGCATCTAGCAGGCGGGCACTGAGGTGGGCACCGATGCCAACGGCTACCTGCAGATCGGCCAGGTCGCAGAGCGTACAGAGTTGTCGCTGAAGTCCATCCGGCACTGGGACGAGGTCGGGTTGGTGCAGCCCTCGGCACGATCTGCGGGTGGATTCCGTCTTTACACCGAGACCGACGTCGAACGGATGCTGCTTATCCGGCGTATGAAACCCCTCGGGTTTACGCTCGCCGAGATGAAAGCACTGCTCGATGCGATCGATACCGTCGATGACCCCGCGGCGATCCACACCGACCGTGAAGCAGCTACAGCGGACCTGCTTGAGTTCCGCGACAAGGCCATCGCCAGCGCTGACCGCCTTCGTCGGCAACTGGCCTATGCCGAGGAGTTCACAGACCTATTGTCCGTCCGCACATCAGGGTCTACACCGTGACCTGACCACCGTGACCTGACCACCGTGGCCTGACCTTCCGTCGCCACGCTGGCAGGCCCTCACTCAGCGCACCAGGATCTGTGCTCGGTCGGCGTCGACGTTTGTCATATCGACCAGTTCGATCAGCATCAGTGATCTCGCCGAGCTTCAGCGGATTCGTCGGCCGGCGTAGCGCGCCCATGTCTCGCCGGATCGTTCGGCGTGGTGGAACGCGACCTGGTGGCTGTAGCCGAGAGCGTCGGCGACGATGGGGGGAGGACACTCGAGGACGAGGTCGTCGAGTGCGCTGTTGCGGGCGCCGAGGTTGCTCATGCCGATCAGGCGCAGGCGGTGCATGATCGTGTCCGGGTGCAGGTGGTCTCCGGCGTGCGTGCCGGGGAACAGCCAGGGGTTGCCGTGTCCGCTGGTGCGTAGGTTCGTGCGATGGGAGAGCAGGTCACGGACGAGTTGAGCGAATGGTTCCGGCACATCGACAGGGTGCTTGCCGAACGTGATTACCATCGGATTGCCGTCGACGATCGATGGTGTTTGCAGTCGGACAATGCTCTTCAGTGGCTGCGCGTAGAGCAGGATGAGGACGCCGGCGACCCTGTAGGGGAGCGTTTCACTCTCGCCGGTGAGTAGTTCTCTGATCCAGGCGATCCGCTGCTCTTGGGTCAGCGATGGCGACGTCTTCGGAGCCCGGTGGCCGAGCTGCACGGTGGCGTTGAGCCTGTCTCGTTTGCATATGACCAGGAATGTTCGGATGGTGTATCGCGTTGTTGGTCCTGTTGCGATCCACTGGTCGACGTCCCGCTGTGTGCAGGTCTCGATCGTGCGTCCGTAGGTGGACCACAACCAGCTCAGGAACTTGACGGTCTCGGTGATCTCTTGCTTGGCCGACCGCACGGACGGTTGGGTATCGCCGCCGGCGTCGGCGAGCGCGCGAATCCGTCGCAGATGGTGCCACGTCGCAAAGTGGCGAGCGGGCCTGGCGACCTCGGCAGGTAGATCGATGAGCTTGTTGTCGATCCACTGTTCGAAGCGTGGTAGCCACCGATCTCGAGGTGGTAGGAGGCCGTGGTGCTCCATGACATTCCGCAGATGCTCAGCTGCTCGACTGGGCCGGGTGTCCAAGCCCTCGTGGGTGGCGGCGATTGTGCCGGTCCCTAGCCCGTGCAGCAGTTCCTGAACTTTCGGTGACCGTTTCCAGATCAGCGTCGACTCGGGTCGTTTCGCGGCGCAGAGGGCGGCGACTAGACCAACGAGAACTGGGTCCGAGGGCGGCCCGCCCATGATCTCGTGCAGGTCGTCACGCACCGCGCAGCGAGCACAGATCGTCCCACGGTGGTGACCGGACTCCTCGCCACAGCGGCTACACCGAAAGTCGTCGACGATACCCGCACACGGCCCACACACTGGCGTGCCGTCGGGGAGAGGCGGGCCCGGAAGGAGCCGTTCGGCGCCGCATACTGGGCACGTCCCGTGAGTGTGGATTGCGGTGAACCAGCAGGTGAAGCAGATTCTGCCTTCGGGCCAGTGCGCCTGCGTCCGCGTGGTCGACCTACCGCAACGATCGCACACCCACGCTCCATACGTCAGTCGTGGCCGACCGCGTACCGGCCGATAGGGGACTAGGCCGTCAGGTTCCATCCGGTACTCACCTCATTGCGTAGCTGCTACTCGTCGAGAATGTTGGCCCGCCGTGGACGCACCGCGCGGTCCAACCGCACAACGTTCGGGCCGGCATTGGCGGCCCGGTGGTGCTCGCGAGCATTGACGGCGGTGACTGTGAGAAGTGCGTCTGGGCCGCACCCGAAGATGTCGCACAACGCCGACATCACCTGCAACGACACCCGCTCAGGTCGCTGGTTGACCAGCCGATAGACCTGGGGGCGAGACAACGTGATATCGCGTTCGGCAAGCAAGGGGATCAAGTCCGTGGTCGTGTTCATTCCGCGCGCAGCCATCAACTCTGCCAGGCGCCACGTGTAATCGACCTTGCGTTTCATTCGGGAGTGCCCTTCGTCGTGCTGTCCAATGCCTGGCTCACCGTCCGGTCCAACACCGACCTCAACGTCGACCGCCGAAACTCGTCCGAGGTGAACTGATAGATCCCCGTCGTCGAGGCGTACTCGTGTCCCATCTGGTCCTATGCACAAACCGGGGATCCCATCCATCCTCGAGTAGATGTGTGGCGTACGACCGCCGAAAAGAATGCAGATCCACTCCGTCCGGGATACCGAGATCAACGCAGTAACGGCGTACACGACGAAGGAGCGTCGACCCCACCACCAGACCGCCTCGTTCGCTGCAGAACAGATCAAGGCTGTCGGGATCGCCTCGCCCGTTTGCGATCCAATCCTCGATGATCGGCGGTGTCCACCGCCACACAGTCAACACCGACCGGGGTTTCGGCGGTGATCCGCGGAACGCCTTGCCGTAGCGGACCTTGCACACCCCGAACTTGCCGAACTCGCGAGCATGAGGATTGCGGGCGAAGTCCACCAGCTGCAGGTGAGTAAGCTCGTTGAACCGCAAACCGTAGGCATACGCGACCTTCATCATCGTGGCGTCCCGATAGGCCGCCTGCCAGCCCTTCTTCCTAGTCGCACCGATCCGAGCGACCTCGTCGTCCGCGTACTCGAACAAGGCCTGAAGCTCCTCCTTGGTGTACGGGCGTTTGCTCGCCCGCCCGTCGTACTCCTGGACGTGGCTCGCGGTGTTCCAAGCAGAAAATACCTGCGCCGGGTACGCGTCGAACAGTTGCTCACAGACGCGGTCCCACCCGTAGTCGGGGTCGCAGATGTACGAACAGAATGCCCGCAGTGAACTGTGGTAGCCACGCAACGTCGAGTGCGTCACGTGACGAACCGACCGAAGGTCCGCAGAGAACTCCTCAACCATCACCGGCGTCCGGTTCCACGGCTCCTCGTTCGAGTGCTCAATGAACCTCTGCACACAGCGCACACGCCGATCGATTGTGGAGAACTGCAGATTCCTGGACAACTGCTGGTTCCGCCATCCGTCGAGCATCAGTTCGACGACACGTTCCTCGGGCCGCAGGAGCGGCACAGATTCGACCAGATGCACTCGGCCGACCTCATCGATCTGCATCGGAACCTCCACCAGAATCGGTTTCATCTGATGATTCAATGATGCATCCAATGAGACGGTAGGTCAATAGCCGCAGGTCAATCGAGCGCCGCAATCAAGCAAGCCAGCGGCCGGCGTGACTGCAGCTCGTCCGACTGTCGACACTCGGCATGGCTGAACGGGCATGTATACGCAGGTCACGACGCGATAAGATGAAACACGATCCACCCGGCGTGGGGGATTCGAGATGATTCATCCGATGCAATACGCAGGGTACTAACTTGACATAATGTATCTTATCGGCACTGTTATCTATCGAGTTCGCAAACAGGTGAATACTCGAGATCATTGGTAAAACGCCAGAACCAGCGGGAACGCGGATTGTTCGCCTCCCGCGGCATGACGCAGCTGCACGGTTCCGTCCGATCTACGTGCAGACATGACAAGATAATTCATCTGATGCATGGAAAGGTCGCGGGATGAGGTGCGATGCACCGTGAGTTCGCCGGGTCTCCCGTCTGACATCACCTGGCGCGAGCGCGCAATATGTCACTGTGACGATTCTGCACGTCTGAGTGGATTCAGTTCTTCTGCAGCATGTATGGACCACTGCCTCCTTACTGGTTGCTCGATACAGCGTGGCCCCGAATCGTTGTCGGCGCCGGCGCGGGTCTGCCCCACTGATATTTGCCGAAACTCTATTCATTGGATGAATAGAGGCGTATGGTGCTGGATTATGAGTGGTGAACACCCACTGCCTGGTAGCGCCCCGTTACGACTCGTCTCGTCTGGCGCCGAGTTGCTTCGTCCCGAAGAGCAGATCTGGACAGAGATGCTCGAGGGTTGGAAATCGGCGCTGATGGCACGCACGTTGGGTGCATCCACGATCTATGGCTACCTGCGAGTCCTTCAGGATTTTCAGGCAGTCTCTGGCGACTACCCGTGGCGATGGATGCCGCAGGACGTCGACGAGTACGTCACCACGCTGAACGCACGCAATGGCGGGACGGCCGCCAAGTCAACCATTCGCGCCTATCTGATGGTGGTCAGGGGCTTCTGTAGCTTTCTCTGCGAGCCGGTCTACCGGTGGCCAGACCTGTGCGCCCAGGTCTTCGGCGAATACCCGTCGCAGATCTGCTTCGCCTACAATCTTCCGGTCCATGTCTCTGACAACGAGGCGGAGCCAGAACGGAGAGCGTTCTCCCGCAATGAAGTTCAGACCCTGTTCGACTACTTCGACGACGAAGTTGAGCGTCTCTACGCGAAGAACAACAAGGCCTGGCTGACCACGCTGCGCGATTCCTGCATCGCAAAGGTTGCTTACGGCTACGGCCTTCGTCGTCAAGAACTCCTACGACTGCAGATCCATGACTTCGGACCGAATCCACATGTGCCGCAATATAAGGCCTTTGGTGCTGTCTACGTCCGGTACGGCAAAGGGTCGCGTGGCTCCGCACACAAGCGACGTACTGTCTTGACGGTTCCCCTGATGGACTGGGGTCCGGATGTGTTTGAGGCGTGGGTGGGCGCAGAAGGATGCCGACAACTCATGGGACATGCGGCGGACTCGCCCTGGCTGTGGCCGTCAGAACGCGGTGACCAGTTGACCTTGAACTCGTACGCCACTCGATTCACAGGCCATCGTCGACGTGCCGGTTTGCCAGATGGTCTGTCGCTTCACGGGTTTCGCCGGTCGTACGTCACGCACTTGATCGAGGACGGCTACGATCCGCTGTTCGTGCAACAACAGGTGGGCCACGAGCATTCATCCACCACGGCGCTCTACACCCAGGTGAGTTCGGACTACCGACAGAAGACCCTGCAGCGCATGATCCGCGAGCGACTCGCATCCGCGGCTGTCCCCTACGGCGAAAGCAACCAGGCATGAACGTTCAGAAGCGCGTCGATTTCCATTGGAACCTGCGAAAACTCATGGCCGACCGCAATCTGTGGAAGTCGACCGAACTGGTCACCCTCCTTCGGAGCCGCGGTATCACTCTCTCTCAACCTCAGGCGTACCGATTGATGACGGGCAAACCGGAACGCATCAACAGCCGGGTCTTCGCCGCGCTGTGTGACATCCTCGACTGCTCCCCCGCCGAATTGTTCGAGCCCGTCGTGGTGATGCAAGGTAGGGCAACCGGAACCGCACCCGACATTCTGCCGGCAGGAGAAGCCCGACCGAAGAAGGCTCCCGGGGTTCGTCGCGTTCGCGTGGTCGATTCCGACGACGGCCCACGAGATACCTAGGCCCGCGGTGATGATAGATGATGGCACGCCGGAAGCCCGCACCCGAACCTGACCGGTACGAGCCGTGCGAACGATGCGGTGAGGCCTATCTCACCGCCGCGTGGTGGCAGGACACCCCAATCTGCTGCTATTGCTACAACCAAGCCAAACGCGTTGTCGGGCAATGTGTTGAATGCGCACACTCAGGAATTGTCCCGGGACGCACACCGACCGGCCAATACCTGTGCCGCACCTGTAGCGGCATCCAACTCAACGTCGATTGCGTCGAATGCGGAGCCGAGGCCGAGCTCTACCGTCGCGGTCATTGCTGGCGCTGCGAGCTCGCCCATCAAGTCGACGAACTCCTCACCAACCCGCACACCGGTGTCGTCAATCCGCAACTGGCCGGCCTCGCAGCTGCGCTTAAACAGATGCCTCGCGCCAACAGCGGGGTCACGTGGCTGCGAAACCCAACTGTTCGCGCCGTGCTCCAACAGATCGCCGCCGCCGACACTGTGGACCAGCGACTGCTGGCAGCGCTACCGGTGAACCGTTCGTCCGTGCACATTCGCGCCCTCCTCGATGAGCACGGCATCGATGGCGCCCGAGTGGATTTCCGGACCAGGTTCACCGCGTGGGCCGACAGCAAGCTCGCGACGCTCACCAACCCTGACAATCAGCTCGTGATCCGCAGCTACATTCGGTGGCATGTGTCAAGACGATTCGACGACAAGTGCACCAACGGAACGTTTCTCGCCGCCAAGCAGGGAGTGACCGTTGCAATCGACTTCCTCAACTTCCTCGACATGCTGCAGATATCGGTCACCGACGTCGATCAAAGTCAGGTCGATACGTTCGTCGCGTCCGGCACCGAAACCAACCGGCTATTGAGCCGATTTCTCCCGTGGGTAGTCGCCACGTATCGATTGCCCCCGCTGACGATCGCGCCTCACCAACGCGGCACGACACGAGCCCTGACCGAAACCATGCAAGTCGAACAACTCACACGGCTCTTTGCCAACGACGCGCTGACTCCGCGCGATCGCCTGGCCGCTGCGCTGATCGTGGTGTTCGGGCAGCCCACTCACAAAGTCGCCGCATTGCGATGGGATCAGATCAACCGCGAGGAGACCTGCACCATCACCCTCGGAAAGCACCCAATCGTATTGGAGTCGCCATTGGATCGGCTCGTCGCCGAGGTCGCCGAGGCGACAACCAACCGGCAGACCGCCGCGCATAGCGAATCGGTGTGGGTCTTCCCCGGTTATCAGCCTGGGAACCATCTCAACGAAAGTCACCTGAGGCGCCGCCTCAAGGCACTCGGATTTCCCTCGCTCACAACGCGTCTCGGTACCTGGCAAACCATCACCCAGACCTCACCGCCTCCTGTCCTTGCAGACGCACTCGGCATCCACACACAGACGGCGATCAATCATGCACTCCGCGGATCGAGTCAGTTTGGCGCATACGTTGCAGCACGAAACGGCCAACGCGAGCAATGACTGTCGGTCGATCAGGCGCTGCGCAACTGCAGGATGGCGATTTCAGGCGGCGCACCCACTCGGACGGGCGGTCCCCAGGCGCCGGCCCCATAGGTGGTGAACACGGTGGTGTCCTTGTAGAAGTCGAGTCCGGTGACTGCGGTGTCGGCGGCAGCAGCGGCGGCGTAACGCAGCGGCCACATCTGCCCGCCGTGCGTGTGTCCGGATACCTGGAGATCGACGTCGTGGGCTGCTGCCTCCCGGACGTGGTTGGGTTGATGCGCCAGTAGCAGGGTGAATCGATCGTCGGGTCGACCGGCGACCGCGGCGTCAAGGTCGGGTTCGTACGGGGCGGAATTGCTGAGGTCATGCACTCCAGCGACATCGATGGTGGCTGCCCCGCGTCGGATCTCCACGCTTGAGTTGTTGATGGTGGTGATACCCAGCGAACGCCACTCGTCCATCCAGGCGCCGACGTCGTCGGAGATCTGTTCGTGGTTGCCTGAGACACCGAAGACACCCAACGGCGCTCGCAGATCAGCGAGTGGCTGCAGGTCTGATCCGACATGCTCGATGGTTTCGTCTGACAGGTCACCGACGATCGCGATGAGGTCGGGGCGCTCGGCGTTGACCATGTCGACGATCGTGCGTGTGAACGCCTCCCCGCGGGCGGGTCCCAGGTGCAAATCGCTGACGACGGCCACGCGTAGACCGTCGAACTCGGCGGGCAGCCGTTTCAACGTCACCGACTCCTGATTGACCCGCACCGACGCGGCCTCACCCACGCCGTAGAGCGTGGTGCCCACCGCCACAATCACCTTTACGTTGGAGTACGTCCGGGGCGGTCGCCTCGGACGTTCGTCCGCGGTTCGGGGCGTGGCTCGACAATCACCTGTTGTCGCTGGTGGCTTGGCGTGGAAGGTCACCCCGGACCGTGACGGGTCGTTTCGGCCGCTGATTGAGATGTGTTCGCGAACTTGTCGCTGTGTAAAGGTGTGCCGGCGAAACCACCCTGACGAGCCAACCGCACACGGAAGGACAGTATGGACGAAAAGATCTGGGTAGGAATTGATGTCGGTCGGCATGCGCATCACGCCGCCGCGGTCGATGAGGCGGGAACGGTGCTGTGGTCTCGGCGGCTTCCCAACGATCAACCGGCGATCGAAGCGCTCATGGACCGGGTCGCCGACATGAAATTCGTGGTGTGGGCGATCGACATGACCGCACCGGAATCGGCGCTGCTGAGGGGTGTGCTGGCTGCGCGGCGCCAGCAGATCCGCTACGTGCCCGGCCGGGTCGTGCACAGCATGACCGGTGCGTTCGCGGGTGAGGGCAAGACCGATGCCCGCGATGCGGTCGTGATCGCCCAGACAGCCCGCCTACGTGGCGATCTCGCCACCGTCTCGGCGCCCGACGACGTCGCGATCGAACTCGACCTGCTGACCGGACATCGCAACGACCTCGTCGCTGAACGTACGCGAGGCATCAACCGCCTGCGCGGCCTGCTGACCCGCATCTTCCCTGCACTAGAACGGTGTTTCGACTACTCGACACTGACCGGTCTAACGTTCCTCACCCGCTTCGCCACGCCATCTGCGATCGCTGCGGTCTCTGACGACGAGATCTACGACCACCTGCGCAGTCACGGCGTCCGCCGACCCACGATCCCGAAGATGATCGACAAAGCCCGTGCCGCGGCGGCCGCGCAGACCGTCACCCTGCCTGGCGAGGCGACCACAGCCCTACTGGTGCAACACGCGGCTACCTCGTTGGTCATGCTGACCCGTCAGATCGCCGACCTGGATAAGCAGATCACCGAGGTGTTCCGCCGCCACCGTCACGCACGGATTCTCGAATCCGTGCCAGGCATCGGCACCCGAAGCGGCGCTGAGCTCGTCGCGATCACCGGCGGCGACCTCACTTCGTTCGGCTCGCCCGCCAGACTCGCCGCCTACGCCGGTCTTGCTCCGGTACCGCACGACTCCGGTAACCGCCGGGGAGCCTTGCGTAGACCCCAGCGTTACCACAGAGGACTTCGCAAGGTGTTCTACATGGCCGCACTCAACAGCTCGCAACGCGACGGCCCGTCCCGCGAGTTCTACCAGCGCAAACGACGCGAGAAGCGTTCCCACGTCCACGCTCTCATCGCTCTCGCTAGACGTCTGGTTGACGTGGTCTGGGCACTGATCCGCGACGGTAGGGTGTGGTTGCCGCGGCCGACCGTCGAGCGGGTGTCAGTCGATGAGGTGGGCGCGATGGCTGGATGACTGGCGGGGCCGGTCAGATCTCGGCACGTGCGTGCGTACTAGCGGGACACTGGATGCGTGTCGGTTCGGGTACTCGGCCACCAGCTTGCTCTGCCGACAAGTGTGGCGATGGTCGGCACAACGATGGTGCGGACGATGAAGGTGTCGAGCAGCAGGCCGATGCCGATGATGAGTCCGACCTGGGTCATGATCGAGATGGATCCGGCCATGAGTCCGAACATGCTGGCAGCGAAGATGAGGCCGGCCGAGGTGATGACTGATCCGGTGTTGGTGACGGTTCTCAGGACGCCGATGCGGATGTTGTTTTGGGATTCTTCGCGTAGGCGAGAGATAAGAAGCATGTTGTAGTCGGCGCCGACCGCGACGAGGACTATGAAGGCCAGTAGTGGTACGGGCCAGGCGATATCGGTTTTGAGGATGTGTTGAAAGATCAGGACACCGATACCCAGTGCCGCGGTGTAGTTGAGTATGACGGTGCCCAGAAGGTATAGCGGCGCGATGAGTGCTCGGAGTAGGAGTATCAGGATCAGGCCGACGATGGTGAGGGTGGCCAACGCTAGGAGTCGGAAGTCTTCGGTGAGTAGACGTTGCAGATCGGCGTTGATGGCGGGGAACCCGGCTATCGCGATGTTGGAGTCCTGCAGGGTTGTGTTCGGTCTGGCGGCGAGTGCGACATCGGTGATTGTGTCGGCCAGTTGCATGGCCTCGGTGCTGTAGGGGTCGAAGCTGGTTTGTATTGCGTAGCGCACGGTATGGCCGTCGGGCGAGACGAACTGGCGAGCGACGTCGACGAAACGGCGGTCTGCGTTGGCCTGAGGTGGGAGGTAGAAGCCGGTTGCTGAGTTTGTTCCGGCGGTCTCGCGGGCGGAGGTTTGTAGTTGTGTGGCTAGCGCGGCCATCCCGGCGAGTTGTTGAAGGTTGCTGTCGATCAGCGCGGATACACCGGCGGCGAGTTGGCGTGATCCCGCCGCGAGTTGACTGATACCTGTTTGCAGTTGGGTGAGCTTGCCGGGAAGGTCTTGGCTGCTGATGCTTCCCAGCGTGGAGCCCAGTGAGTTGACGGTGGAAGTGAGTTGGTCGGTGACTGTTGAGATCGGTGTATCCAGCTGCGCGAGTTGTGTTGACAGCGTGGCGATCTGGTCGAGGGTCCCGTTGCTCAGTAGGGCGTCGAGATTGCGGGTCTGCGCGCGCAGAGCTGCGCACTGCGGGACTTGGGTGCACCAGGGCGCATTATCGAGGATGGGCAGGATCGAGGTCACTGTTGCCAGGGCTGCAGATGTTTGGCGGGTGAGCGCGGCCAGCTGTGGGGCATTCTGAGAAGCGCGATCGAGCGCTGGTGCAGATGCGGCGAGTTGGCGGAGTATCGGCTGGTACTGCTGAATTTGCTGCCCTGCTGTGCTTGCCTGATCGAGGATGCCGGCCAGGGGGGCCAAGTTGGTGCGTACCTGGGTGTCGAGCTGAGTAAGCCCGTCGGCGAGTTGGAATGCGCCGGTACGGAGCTGTTCGAGGTCACCTCGGCGGTTCTGGCCATCGTCGACCGCACCCGCCAGCCGGTCCCCGATCTGACCGTTCTGCCAGGACAGCTCGGCTTGCTCGAGCTTGTCCCCGGTGGGACGGGTAACACCGATGACTCGAGTCACTCCGGGGATCTGGGATACACGTGAGGCCATTTGCTCAAGATCGGCCAGCCCGCTGGCAGTACGGAGATCGATCGGTGCATCTACAACGAGGAACTCAGTGATAGTGACGTCTTGAGGGAAATGACGGTCGAGCAACGCGTAGCCTTCGTTGCTGTCGGTTGTCGCGGGCTGCCCCTCACGATCGTCGAAGGTGATCTGGATGCCCATCGCGAAGACGCTAAGCACGATTAGCCCGACCAGGGTTAGTGCCAGCAGAGGCACAGGACGCCGCACGACGAGCACGGCGACGCGATTCCAGTACTTTCGGGTCAGATCTCGTCTGGGTGCGCCCCAGCCGAATCGCGCCGCCCACAGCAACACCGGTGGTAGCAGGGTGACCGTGGCGAGGAATCCGATGAGGATGGCGATCGCGCATGCCGGACCCAAGGTGGAGAACACGCTCAGCTGACCAAACACCATCGCCAAAAAGGCCAGCGCCACCGTGGCAGCTGAAGCCAGGATGACCCGTCCGATAGTTGCTGTCGCGTCCACGAGCGCAACCTCAGTGGTAGCGTCCTGGCGTAGCCGTTCGTGATAGCGACTGATGAAAAAGACTGAGTAGTCGACCCCGGCTCCGAGCAGGATGACGGTCATGAACGCGACGGTGAACTGCGATACCGGCATACCGAGTTCGCCGAGTGCGGACAAGACCCCGCGGCCCACGCCGAGGCTGACACCGATCACCAACAACGGCACCAGCGCGGTGAACAGCGATCGGTAAACGATCAACAGAATGATCGCGATAAGCGCCACCGTCGCCACAGTGATCACGACTAAATCGCTTTCAGCACTGACGATCTGGTCACTGAAAGTGGCCGTCGGCCCGGTGACATGGACAGTGGTGTCCGTACCGTCAAACACGCGCTGCGCGGTTTGGCGCACGGTCTCCACAGCATGCGTGGCCGTTGGCCCTCCCAAAGTTCCGGTGACCCCGACAGGCAAGTACCAGGCTTGCCCGTCCTCACTCAAGGCCTGGCCGGCCGTCGTCGGATCGGAGAGCAAATCCCGCACTGACTGCACATCGTCGAAATTTTCGCGCAACTGCAGAACGAGCATGTCGTAGCGTTCCCGCGCCACGTCGGTGAACCCGTTCGGGTTCTCCATGGTCACGAAAACAGTGGTCTTGGCGCCCTTCTCACCGAACGCACCACCCATCTGATCGAGTGCTTGAAACGATGGAACCCCAGCAGGGATCGGATCAACAGACTGCTGCCGCACCACCGTCTCCAGCTGGGGAAACAGTATCGCCAAGACGATACCCACAGCCACCCACGCCCCGATGACGAGGAATCTGTGCGCCAAGGTGAACCGTGCCAACCGCCCCAATGTCGTGCTGTACTCGCTGCGTTCCGCCAACCGGCGCGCCGCCAAGCGCCCACCACTTGGACGTTGGACCACCATACGCAGCACCTCACCCTCGACCCAGCCCGTCTACGAAACCGACGGTATCGTTACGGTACTAGCAGTACCATAGATGGGGGAGGAGGTCAGGAGGTTTGGTGTCGCCGGTGGGCCATGAGGAAATCGTCGACAAGCTGTTCGAGATCGCCAACGGTCATCGACCGAATGCCCGTGAGCTTGGCAAAGACAAGGGGGCCCGCCAGTTGAGTGACTGCCATGGTCAAATCGAGGTCGCCGAGCTCCGCCGTGGCCACGTCACTCGTCAAAACTCGATCGAATGGTTCTCGATACTGCTCGACGACTCGACGACGCAGTGGCGCGAGCGCGTTCTGATCCCCGTCGGATTGCCCGGATTGCCGGGGCTGCTCGGGAAGCATTGCCAACCATGCCAGCGTCGTCAACTGCAGCGGTGCCTGCTCAATAAGCTCAGCCTGCCGCTGCATCAGCTTCAGCAGGTCATCACGGATCGACGTCGTCGTCTCGGGGGTCTCGGCCTGAGGCAACAATCGCTCGAAGGCAGCCGCCACCAGATCTGTGGAGCTCTCGAAGTGACGATACAAGGTGGTGCGAGCAACACGAGACAGTCGAGTGACCGCCTCCACGGTAACGGCTTCGACCCCGCCACTGTTCAGCAAGGTCACCGCAGCATCCAACAAACGCTGACGCGACCGAACCCGCCTCGGGTCAACATCGTCGGAATCGATGGTTTCCACCTGGCCACTCCCTATATAGCCAAAATCACGAACCCCTGACTGCACAACAATACCGTCGGTAACAGAGCGAAACTGCCAGTGGCGGTACCGATTGAAGGCTCAGAAAGGTCACTTATGAGGGGCGACAAACCACTACCAGCACACGCACCATGGTGCATGGGATGCGGCGAAGACAACCCCAATGGCCTGCACCTCGAGGTACACCTGCACGGCGACCACGTCTACGCCGACCTGCAATTCGACGAGCGCCACTCAGGAGCCCCGGGACTCGCCCACGGCGGAGCCATCTCAGCGGCATGCGATGACATCATGGGTTTCACCCTGTGGATCGCCGAGACACCCGCAGTCACCCGAACCCTCACCGTGGAGTATCGACGCCCGGTCCCACTGCACACCCCCGTGCACATCACCGCCTCCCTCGTCGACGAAACCGACCGCGCGCTCTTCATCGAAGCCAACGGTACTGTCGGCGACACAACCTATTTCGCCGCAGAAGCGGTCTTCGTAAAGGTCGACTTGAGTCATTTTCTTCGTCACGGAGACTGGGGCGCCACAGCAGACCTCATCACCAGATTCTTTCAGGCCGACTAGCTGTACTGACCCGACAGGTTGGGTACGCGGTCGGCGGGTGAGTTGCCTCGGAGTGCGGTGTGGCCGCGTTCGTGATTGTAGATGCGAAGGAACTCGGGGAAGGCCGCGACGCGTTCGGTTTCACTGAGGTAGGGACGGGCGTAGGCCCATTCCTCCTGCAGGGTCCGGTTGAATCGTTCGACCTTGCCGTTGGTTTGCGGCCGGTACGGTCTGGTCCACTTGTGCTTGATCTTGTTGTCGTGCAACAAGTCCCGAAATATGCGGGACCGGTAACACGACCCGTTGTCGGTCATCACTCGCGCGGTGGTGACACCGATCGAGGCGAAGTGCGCCAACGCCCGAGTCATGAACGCGGTCGCGGTTTCCTTCTTCTCATCAGCGAGGATCTCGGAGTAGGCGTAGCGGGAGTGGTCGTCGACGGCGTGATGCAGATACGCGTACCCCAGGTTGGGGCGGCCAGCAACTTTGCGGGTTCGTCCAGGCTCGCGGTGGGCACTGGAGTTGCGGGTGCCCTGGGCGCGGCCGTGTACGCGATGTCCACCGCCGTCGGGGATTCTGCCGAGCTTTTTGATGTCGACGTGGATCAAGTCTCCGGGCGCTTGGTGTTCGTACCGGCGAATCTCGCGTCTGCGGGCACGTACCGGCGCCCCGGTTGCCGGGTCGATCCACGACAGTCGTAGGCAGCCGTAGCGGGTGAGGATGCGGTGCACCGTGGAGACGTTCAACCCCAGGTGGTATCCGATCCGGGCTGGCCCCCAGCGGCGGGAGACGCGTAACCCGACGACCCGGCGTTCCCGGCGCCGGCTGGTGCGATGCGGACACGATCGGGGCCGGCTGGACCGATCACCCATTCCGGCCGGCCCGTGGTCGCGGTAGCGATCCGCCCATCGCTTGGCCGTGGTGACTGACACGTTGAACCGGTCAGCTGCGCGGCGCAGTGGCCACCGGTCGTCCACAACACACCGAGCCAGACGCAACCGGCCAGTCGGGGACAGCGGTGAATTACGGTGGGACATGAAGACCTCCGGGTTGAGGAGCGGTTCTTAGACAGCTCCACACCTCACTCGGAGGTCTTCCCTATGTCACGTCGACTCGCCGAACTCTGTACCTAACGTTCCGGGTCAGTACA
>JAAZAD010000221.1 GCA_012514505.1 Rhodococcus sp. (in: high G+C Gram-positive bacteria)
CACTGGTACAACAACGACCGGATATCCCTACAACTCGAGGGCCTGAGCCCGGTGCAATACCGAGCCCAGACCCTCGCTGCCTAGACTTTCACTTACCAGTCCAACAAACGGGGACCAGTTCAGTCCGGTCTGACGGGACGAAAGTCCCATTCGTAGCGTGTGAAGTCAGCGATCGACGCCGGACCCAGGCGGGAGATTCAGCATCGTCTCCTGCAGCCGCGACCAGGCGTCGGCGAACCCCGGGTGCAGGGGCAACGATGTGACGTGATCTTCCCGAACCCACCGCAGTTCCGTGCTCTCACCGTTGGGCACCGTTTCGAGTTGGCTGTCGGCGTCGGCGATCACGGTGGTGTAAGTCCACCCGCCGTCCACCGTCATGGTCACGACCTCCGCACGCACGACGATCGCGTCGACCTCGATACCGGCTTCTTCCTCGGCCTCGCGCACCGCCGCGTGTGTGGTGCTCTCGTGGGAGTCGCGGGCACCACCCGGCAGCGCCCAGGTGCCGCCCTGATGACTCCATGCTGCCCGGTGCTGCAACAGCACGGTGGGGGTGCCGTCCGTGGCCGGCGCACGCAACAACAGCCCTGCGGCACCATGTTTGCCCCAATGGCGAGTTCCGTCCGGGCTGATCGCCCAACCGTCACCGTCACCGCGCATCGACTACCCCTGTCGGTTCGATCACCCTGCAGTGCCCACACACTAGCCGACCTCACCGATCTCGACAGGGACGACAAAGTTCGCTTCGATAGGTGAGCCCTACTTATATGCTCCACAGGTGAGTAGGCCGGACGAGAGGGGGTGACCTTGTGATGCTTCGTGAAGCCCCATCCATCGAACCGCACGGTAATGACGCTGCGTCCGAGGAATCGGCCGACCCCCACGTGGCTCGCAGACAGGAATTGAGGGCATTCCTCCTCTCGACTCCGGCCCGGCTGACCGCATTGGGAGCCCTCCTCGTCGTTCTCACACTCGCCGCCGGCATCTTCACTTCGGTCTCCGTGAACAGCAGGCAGTCCACCCTCGAGACCGTGCTCGCCGAAACGGAACCGCTGGCGGACGCGGCCCAGAACCTCTACGGCGCATTTTCCGTCGCGGACGCAGCAGCCACGACGGCCTTCATCTCCGGTGGCATAGAACCCCAGGCGGTGCGCGACAAGTACACCCAAGCGGTGGGAGTTGCATCCGCGGAGTTGGTGTATGCGGCGGCCGGACTTGCCGACAGTGACGCGGACAGTCGTCGACTACTCGCGTCGATCTCGACCGACTTCACGGTGTACACGGGTCTGATCGAGACGGCACGCGCCAACAATCGCAGTGGCCACCCGGTCGGCGCCGCCTACCTCACCGAGGCGTCGACGCTGATGCAGACCGGACTGTTGCCGATGGCGCAGAAGCTGCATGCCCGGCAGGCGGAGAACGTCGCCGACACGCAGCGAGATTTCGTCCAACCACCGTGGGCGACCATCGGCCTTCTTCTCGCTGCCCTCGTCGCTCTTGTCGTCGCTCAAGTCCTGATGGCGCGCCGAACCCGACGAACACTCAACGTGGGCCTCATCCTCGGCTCGGCCGCCATGGGAGTGTTGTTGGTGTGGCTACTCGGAACCGGACTGCTCTCGTCCATGGACGTGCGCCGGGCCCTGCACGGCGGGGCGGAGCCGCTCCACGAGCTGACGACCGCCCGCATCCTGTCTCAGCAGGCCCGTGCCGAGGAAACACTGAAACTGGTGCGTCGTGACTCCGCCGGCGATTACGACGAGACCTACCTGGGCAAGGCCGAACGACTCACCGTCACGCTCGACGACTACGCGAACAGCGATGTCGACGTATCCCAGGACGAGGTCGAGCGGGCAATCGCTGCATGGGACCAGTGGTCCGATTCCCACGCCGAGATGAAAACCGCATTCGATGCCGGTGAATTCGAAACGGCAGCCGCCATCACCGTCGGGCCCGGACCAGACAGGTCGACAGCCCAGTTCACCGCACTCGACGACTCTCTCACCGAGGGCATTCTCGAAGCCCGCAGCGAACTCCGGTCTCGGCTGTCCAGCGCATCGGACGTGCTCACTGCGCTCGGCTCGGGTGCGCTGGTGCTGTCCGTCATCGCTTTCGGTGGAATCATCATCGGTTTGTGGCCACGTCTTCGGGAGTACCAGTGACGAGGGCACGACAGCGCGCCGCCGTGGCCATTGCCGCACTCACGCTTCTGGTCGGCGCCTGCAGTGGACCCGACACGATTCCGGTCGAGGCCCCGGACTTGTCGTACAAGGAGCCACCGTTGCCGTCCGGAGCAAGCATCGCCCCGGAGCCCTCGACGGCGGGTTCCACTCCCACCGACCCGGACTGCGGCAACCCTGTCGCGAGCCTGCGACCGTTTCCGCCGGGCACCGACCCCGCTGTCATGCCCAACGTCGAGAAGATCCGAGAGCGTGGGCGGTTGATCGTCGGGCTCGACACCGGTAGCAATCTGATGAGCTTCCGTGACCCCACAACTGGAACCGTCACCGGATTCGACGTCGACATCGCCCGCGAAGTCGCACGTGACCTGTTCGGCGACCCCGACCGCGTCGACATCCGCATCCTCACCTCCGCGAACCGCATACACGCGCTGCAGAACGGGACGGTCGACATCGTCGTCAAGACCATGTCCATCACATGTGACCGCCGCGAACAGGTCGCCTTCTCCACCGAATACCTCGAGGCACACCAACGGATTCTGGTGGTGAAAGATGCCGACATCACCGGCCTGGACGACCTTGCAGACAAGCGGATCTGCGTCGCGCGCGGCACCACCTCGCTCACCCGCCTGCAGAAGATGGTGCCGGACGCCACCATCGTGACAGTGCCCATGTGGGCCGACTGCCTGGTGGTTCTCCAGCAGCGGCAAGTCGATGCCGTCAGCACCGACGACACGATCCTCGCCGGTCTCGCCTCCCAGGATCCGTACCTCGAGATCGTCGGCGAAAGTATCGGCACCGAGCCGTACGGTATCGGAATGACCAAAGGTCGCGACGACCTCGTGCGCTTCGTCAACGCAACGCTCGAACGCATCCGGCGCGACGGCACCTGGCAGCGACTCTACGACCGCTGGCTGTCGGTCCTCGGCCCCACCGACCGGCCCCCGACCGCCGTCTACAAGGACTGACTCATGGCCGACGACGAAGACGATCAGGCGACACAGGCAGCGCAGCGGCCCGAGACCACCCAAGCCACGGAACGGGCCGAACCCACACAGGCAGTACTGCGTCCGGAGACCACGCAAGCCACGGAACGGCCCGAGACCACACAGGCGGCGGAGCGCAAGTCCGACCCCACGCAGCCTTCCGTCTCGACCAGCTCCGGCCGCTCGACACGGTCGTCGGTCGCGCGAACGGGTCGACGCCTGCGCATCGGCGGAGGTCTTGTCGAGGTGCCGATGGTATCGACGGTGGACCCTGCCTCCGCGGTGATGGAAAACCCAACCGTTGTCGAACGCAAGCGGTTCTGTTGGAAGTGCAGCCACCCCGTCGGCCGTACCAGTGCAACCACGACAGCCACGGACCACGGCGCCTGTGACAAATGCGGCGTGGAGTTCGATTTCCGGCCTGCGCTGTCTTCGGGTGACCTGGTGGGTGGACAGTACGAAGTTCAGGGATGCATCGCGCACGGCGGACTCGGCTGGATCTACCTCGCAATCGACCGCAATGTGAGCGACCGTTGGGTGGTGCTCAAAGGTCTGTTGCACGCCGGAGATGCGGAAGCGCAAAAGGTCGCGGTGGCCGAACGCCAGTTCCTCGCCGAGGTCACACACCCGAGCATCGTGAAGATCTTCAATTTCGTGGAGCACCCTCTGCCGGACGGCACTCCGATGGGTTACATCGTGATGGAGTACGTCGGCGGTAACTCGCTGAAGGACGTACTCGCGGGACATCCACTCCCACAACGTCTTCCCGTCGAACAGGCGATCGCGTACGTTCTGGAGATCCTCCCTGCGCTCGGCTACCTGCATTCGACAGGGCTGGTGTACAACGACCTCAAGCCCGACAACGTGATGGTCACCGAAGATTCGCTCGAGCTCATCGACCTCGGCGCCGTCGCTGGCATCGAGGACTACGGGTACCTCTACGGGACCCCTGGGTACCAGGCACCGGAAATCATCGAGACCGGACCCACGGTGGTGTCCGATATCTTCACCGTGGGTCGGACGCTCGCCGTCCTCACGATGGATATGACCACCACCAACGGCCGACTCCGGGACGGACTTCCCGAGCCCGAAGACGCACCGGTCCTCGCAGAGCACGAGTTCTTCCACCGACTACTACTGCGTGCCACGAACCCGGATCCGAAACGCCGATTCGATTCGGCCGACGAGCTGACCGGACAACTTCTCGGAGTGCTACGCGAGATTCTGTCCATGCAGACCGGGGCGGAACACCCCGGCCTGTCCACCGCATTCAGCAGGCAGCGAACCACCTTCGGTACAGACGAGACGGTGGAGCAAACCGATGTCTACGTCGACGGCGTCGAACGGGACACGAACTTCAGCGGTGTCTCGGTGGTGCGGGCTCTTCCGGTCCCGCTCATCGACCCTTCCGACCCGAATGCACAATTGCTCGCCGCCACGGTGCACAGCGCACCGCACCAGACACTCGATGCCATTCGGCACGCACGCGAGAACGGAATCGAACGGATCGTCGGCAACGCCGACACGTCCTTCACCCGCGAGTTGGCACTCTCCGAGGTGAAAGCCCACCTGGATCTGGGCGATTCCGCCGAGGCGACGGCCTTGCTGAGCAAGCTCGAAACCGACCTCGGATCCAGTTGGCGCATCGACTGGTACGCCGGGCTCGCCAGCCTGATCGACGAGGAATACGAAAACGCCTTCACCAGGTTCGAGGCCGTGCTGGCCGCGATGCCCGGTGAAGCGGCACCGAAACTTGCGATGGCTGCCACGGCGGAACTCGTTCTGCAGCATTGGGAAAGCGCGGACCCGGAGCAGTGGCGCGACTTCGCCGAACGCTATTACCGCACGGTGTGGCGTACCGATCGCAACAACGTCAGCGCCGCGTTCGGACTGGCACGCATGCTCATCGAACGGGGCGCCACCAGCGAAGCCCTGGCAGCACTCGATCAGGTGCCGACATCATCTCGCCACTTCACCACCGCCCGTATGACGAGCGTGCTCGCACTGTTGTCCGGACGTGCGATCGACGAGATCGGCGAACCGGCATTGAGAGACGCAGCGACCAGGGTCGAATCGCTACCGCCCGAGGAAGGGCGATCCCTGCAGATGAGAACGTTGGTCCTCGGTACGGCCCTGGACTGGGTGCGATCCGGCCATGCCGCGTCCGGGGATCTCGAGCCGATCCTGGGCGTACCGTTCACCGAGCGTGGACTCCGTAAAGGCACCGAGTCGGGGCTGCGGGCGTTGGCCCGCACCGCACCCGAGCGCACCCACCGCTACACCCTGGTCGATCTCGCGAACGCCATCCGCCCGAAAAGTCTTCTCTGACTGCCGATCTCTGTGAAATCGAGCGTCAGACGAACTCTGCCGCAGCTCGGGCGATCGCGAGTTCTTCGTCGGTCGGTATCACGAGAACCGCAACGTCGGATCGGTCCGAGGAGATGCGACGCTCGTCGCGATTCTCTTCCTTGTTCCGTGCGTCGTCCACCACGATCCCCAACCTTTCGAGATCGGCCAGGCTGTCACGACGAACGTCGATGTTGTTTTCCCCGACACCGCCGGTGAACGTGATGACGTCCACCCCACCGAGTTCCACCATGTAGGCGCCGATGTAGCGACGCAGTCGGTGAACGTAGACGTCGTAGGCGAGCTTCGCGTCCTCGTCTCCCTCCCCGACCAGGTTCAGCAATGCCCGGAAGTCGTTCACCCCGGACAGCCCCAGCAGACCGGACTTACGGTTGAGGAGATTGTCGATCTCGTCGACGTCGAGACCGGCGCTTCGGCGTAGGTGGAACACGACACCGGGGTCGATATCACCGGAGCGGGTTCCCATCACCAACCCTTCCAGAGGAGTCAGACCCATGGACGTGTCGATGGCCGTGCCGCCCTTGATCGCCGATGCGGATGCTCCATTCCCCAGGTGCAGAACGATCTGGTTCAGCTCGGCGGGGTCTCGGTCGAGGAAGGCAGCAGCCCGCCCGGACACGTACTCGTGTGAGGTGCCGTGGAATCCATACCGCCGGATGTCGTGTTCTTTGGCAACCTCGCGGTCGATGGCATAGGTGGCGGCTGCGGCAGGCAGCGAGTGGAAGAACGCCGTATCGAAGACGGCAACGTGTGGGATGTCGGGCAATTCTTCCCGGGCAACCTCGAGACCGATCACGTTGGGAGGGTTGTGCAGCGGTGCCAGTGACGACAAACGGTCGATCTCGCGTACCACGGCATCGTCGATCAACGTCGGCTCGTAGAACACCTTGCCACCGTGAACGATACGGTGGCCGACCGCGATGATGCCGGACTCGTGCAATGGTCGACCGACTTCCGCCACGACGTCCGACAGCATCTTCAGTCCAGCGCGATGGTCGGTGATCGTCAACGTGCGCTCGATGTCACCGCCACTGTGGTGGAAGATGATTCGCCCCTCGGGCTCACCGATCCGCTCGATCAGCCCCGAGCCGGCGGTGTGCCCGTCGTCTGGACGAACGAACTGGAATTTGATCGAGGACGAACCCGAGTTGATGACGAGAACTGTTCCGTCGGTAGCGTCGGTCACTTTTCCTCTCCCTGTGCCTGAATTGCGGTGATGGCCACCGTGTTCACGATGTCTTGCACCAACGCCCCGCGTGACAGGTCGTTGACCGGTTTGTTCAGCCCCTGCAGAACCGGTCCGACGGCAACCGCGCCGGCACTGCGCTGAACAGCCTTGTACGTGTTGTTACCCGTGTTCAGGTCGGGGAACACGAACACCGTTGCCTTACCTGCGACTTCCGAGTCCGGCATCTTCTTGTCGGCAACACTCTGCTCCACCGCGGCGTCGTACTGGATGGGTCCTTCCACCAACAGGTCCGATCGGCGTTCACGCACCAGCGCAGTCGCCGTGCGCACCTTGTCGACGTCTGCGCCGCTACCGGAGTCTCCCGTCGAGTACGACAACATGGCTATACGAGGTTCGACACCGAACTGGGCGGCGGTCTCGGCCGACGAGATGGCAATGTCGGCAAGTTGCTCGGCGGTCGGGTCGGGTACCACGGCGCAGTCACCGTAGGCCAATACGCGATCGGCCAGACACATCAGGAAGATGCTCGACACCGTGGACACGTCGGGCTTCGTCTTGATGATCTCGAACGACGGGCGGATGGTGTGGGCCGTGGTGTGCGCGGCACCGGACACCATGCCGTCCGCAATTCCCAGGTGCACCATCATGGTCCCGAAATACGAGATGTCGAGCATCGTCTCCCGAGCACGCTCGACGGTCATACCCTTGTGCTTTCGTAGACGTGCGTACTCCTCCGCGAACTTGTCTGCATGCTCCGATTCACGCGGATCGAGTACCTGCGCCGCCGACAGATCGACACCGAGTTCTGCTGCGCGACGACGAATCTTCGCCTCGTCACCGAGCAGAGTCAGGTCAGCGACGCGCCGTTGCAGGAGTCGCCCAGCCGCGCGCAGGATGCGGTCGTCGTCTCCTTCGGGCAACACGATGTGCTTGCGTTCCGCGCGGGCCCGGTCGATCAGTTGGTACTCGAACATCTGTGGCGTGACGACGGACGGGATCGCGAGCTTCAACCGCCCCAACAGTTCGGAGCCGTCCACGCGTTGTTCCATGAGGCTGAGCGCGGTGTCGACCTTGCGCTGCGAACCGACCGCGACCCGGCCACGGGTTTGCGCTGCGGCACTGGCCGTGTCGAAGGTTCCCAGTTTCGTCGCAAGAATGGGTAGGCGCGGTTTCAATCCGGCCATCAGGTCGGCGATCGCGTTGTGTGGTTTCAGTCCACCGTTCATGATGATGCCCGCCAGTGACGGGAAACCCTCTGCCTCGTGTGCATTGACCAGTGCCAAAAGCACGTCCGAGCGGTCGCCCGGCGCGATGACGACCACGCCGTCCGTGAGGCGTTCCAGAATATGCTCGGCGGTCATACCGCCGACCATCACCGACAATCCCTCACGGTGAAGCAGCTCGGCGTCACCGCTGTAGAGCGAGCCGTCGACAGCTTCGAGCAGCTCCATCATGGTGGGCGCAACGAGAAGTGGGATCTCGGGGAGACTCCACGCCGGAACCGACATGTCTCCGAGTGCAGCCGTCACCTTCTCGAGGTCGTCCGGTTCGCATCGGTTGGCGACGATGGCCAGCAGATGCGCATGGTGAGCGGACAGCTCGCCGGCGCACAGCTGGGCGAGCTGTGCAATCTCGTTCGGTGTTCGCCGTGCACCACGCAGAGCGAGCAACACCGGCGCGCCGAGATTGACGGCGATCCTCGCGTTGTAGCCGAGCTCGCTGGGGCTACCGACATCCGTGTAGTCGCTGCCCACGATCACCACGGCATCGCACTCGTGCGCGACGTCGTGATACTTCGCGACGATGTCGCTGAGTGCGCCCTCCGGGTCGGTGTGCACTCGTTCGTACGTCACACCGACGCACTGCTCGTAACTCAGGTCCGCGGTGGTGTGTTCGAGGAGGAGTTCGAGGATGTAGTCGGGCTCCTCCGTCGAGCGTGCGATGGGCCGAAATACACCGACCCGGGCTGCGGATGCACACAGCATCTGAAGGACACCCAGCGCGATGGTCGACTTACCCGTGTCGCCCTCGGGGGAGGCGATGTACACACTCGACACGGTTCCGTTCACGGATGCGGCAGGCATGCCCATCACCCTATATGCGCCCCGCCCCTGTGAGCGCTCGACGAGCCTCTGGACTCCCTAACCACTCACAGGCGGCGGAGCCGCGGAGCCAGATCGCGCTCGAAGAGATCGAGGAATCGCCGCTGATCGTGACCCGGCGCGTGGAACACGAGATGGTTGAGACCGGCATCGAGGTACGGCTTGATCATGTCGACGGCCTGATCCGGATCGGACGCGACGATCCACCGCTTCGCGACCTGCTCGATCGGCAACGCGTCGGCAGCCTTCTCCATCTCGATGGGATCTTCGATGCTGTGCTTCTGCTCGGGCGTCAACGACAGCGGTGCCCAGAATCGGGTGTTCTCCAACGCCTTGTCCGGATCGGTGTCGTAGGAGATCTTGATCTCGATCATCTTGTCGACCTCGGCCACGTCCCGCTCGGCCTTGGCCGCTCCCTCGGCGACGGCGGGCATCAGCTTGTCGTTGTACAGCTCCATCCCCTTGCCGGATGTGCAGATGAATCCGTCTCCGGCACGGCCGGCGTATCGGGCAACGACGGGGCCACCCGCCGCGATGTACACGGGAATACCGCCCTCGGGAACGTCGTAGATCGACGCACCACGCGTCGTGTAGTACTCGCCTTCGAAATCGACGCGGTCGCCCACCCAGAGTTCACGCATGAGCCGGACCGATTCGCGGAGCCGGGCGAAACGCTCCTTGAACTCCGGCCACGGACCGTCGAATCCGGTGGCGATCTCGTTGAGCGCCTCACCCGTACCCACACCGAGCATCACACGGCCCGGGTACAGGCACCCCATCGTCGCGAAAGCCTGGGCGATCACCGCAGGGTTGTACCGGAAGGTCGGGGTCATCACCGACGTTCCCAGCTGCAGCCGCTCGGTGCGCTCACCGACAGCCGTCATCCAGGCAAGGGAGAACGGCGCGTGGCCGCCTTCGTGCCGCCACGGCTGGAAGTGATCGGACACCGTCGCCGAATCCATCCCGTGTGCCTCCGCGAGCACACCCAGCTCCACCAGCTCCCGCGGACCGAACTGCTCCGCCGAAGCCTTGTAACCGAGCTTCAGTTCCTGCGACACGTGTGCTCCTTCTCCGTCGGACCCATCTTCTGACTGCACACTAGAACGCAGCGACGATGCTGGCGATACCCGCACCCACGGCAACCGCGATCAGACTGACCGAGAAGATCCACATTTCCTGGGGTCGCGGCATCGGCGAGCCATCGGCGAGCGCCTTCTCCACCTGCCGCCATCGACGCATCCCGACCAACGCTGCGGCCGCTGCGAGTGCGATCAACGCGAGCCCGAGCACGGTGCGAACCCAGCTGGTGCTGAACTCCGGAACGAGATGCATCATGGCGATGCCGCCCGCCAGCAGTGCCAGGGAACTGCGCATCCACGCCAGGAAGGTGCGCTCGCTCGCGAGCGTGAATCTTTCGTCCGGCCGGTCCGGTGTGGTCACGTTTCCATACTGACACCGAATGTCCTTCGAGCTCGCTGTTACCGGGTCTACGCTGAAACCCACGCCGAGCAACCAGGGGTCACCATGCGTCATGGGCGGTCGAACCTTCGAATTCTGACAATTCCTGCACTGATGGTGTTGTCGCTCGTGTGGGCCTTGATGGCCGCACCCACGGCAACCGCGGATTCGCGGACACTTCGCATCGACGTGTATTCGCCGTCGATGGGCCGGTGGATCGCCAACGACGTGATCACCCCGGCAGGCGGTGGGCCCGCACCGACCTTCTACCTACTCACAGGTATCGGTGGTGGCACGGACGGCATCTCATGGTTCAACAACACGGACATCCGCGACTTCTTCGACGACAAGCACGTCAACGTGGTGATGCCGGTCGGCGGTGAGTACAGCATGTACACCGACTGGATCGCGGAGGATCCGGTTCTGGGACGCAATCAGTGGCAGACATACCTCACACGCGAACTCCCCGCTGCGATCGACAGCAGGCTCGGCACCACCGGAGTCAACGCGATCGGCGGCGTGTCCATGGCGGGCAGTTCCGTGCTCGACCTCGCCATTCAGGCGCCCGGAACGTATCGTGCGGTCGGTTCCTACAGTGGATGTGCACAGACGAGCGGCATCATCGGGCAAGCCATGGTGCGGTCCATGGTGGAGCTGCGCGGGGGTGGGAACGCGGCAAACATGTGGGGCCCGATCGCCGCACCCCTGTGGCGCGTGCACGACCCGATGCTCAACGCCGAACGTCTACGGGGAACTGCCGTGTTCGTGTCCAGTGGCAACGGGATACCCGGCCCCATCGACGACCACAATCCGGCACTCGTCGTCCCCCAGACCATCGGGGGCAGCGTCGTCGAAATGGTCACGAACGTGTGCACTCGCGCATTCCAGGTCAGGCTGGCGACCCTCGGCATTCCTGCCACCTTCCGCTACCTGCCCCAAGGAACACATTCCTGGGGGTTGTTCGAAACCGAGCTGCGTGACTCGTGGCCGGTCATCGGTGGTGCGATCGGGGCGTGAACCGCTACCGATCCCGGTACTCGGAAGACAAGTATCCGGAATCCAAGTATGCGTCCAGTACCGGACCTATCACCGCGAAAGCGTCCGCACTGGTCATGCCCAGATGATCTTCCGGAACGGGATGCACTTCGACCTTCCCCGTGATTGCCGAACGCCACGCGTTCGGATCGGCGCCGGGTGTACCGGCAGAACCTTCGGCGGCAAAGAACAGCACGTCTCCGTCGAACGTGCCGGGCACGAAGTTCCGGGCCATGAGATTGGAATCGGCCAGCCCGTCACCGAGGCGGCCGACAAGTGATTGCGCGGTGTCGATTTCCAGGCGAAACGCACGCCGAACGAACGACACCAGACGGTCGCTGTCCGTCTCACCAGATTCGCGGTCGAGGTCGAGTCCGAGTCCGCGAAGCCACTCTTCAGGGCGTTCGTCCACACCGCCGCCAGGCTCCGCGCTGCCTTCCCCGGTCGGATAACTGTCGAGCATGGTGAGGGTCACGTCGGCGGGCGACAATTCGGCAGCCACTGCGTGTGCGATCAGCCCGCCGAACGACCATCCCAGCAGGTGATAGGGGCCGTCCGGCCTCGCCTTCCGTATCTCCGCTGCATAGCGACGAGCAAGCGATTCGACGGATTGGTAGCGCAGTCCACCACCGAGGAGTGGGAGTTGAAGGCCGTACAGAGGCCGACCCGACTCGAGGTAGCGGCTCAGACCCGAGTACCCGAGCGCCAACCCACCAGCCGGATGAATGCAGAAGAGCGGATCTCCGCTATCGGACGCATGGAGCGGCACCACCACGTCAAGCATCGAAATATCCGATTCGGGCGGCTGGTCCTCGGGAGATGACTCGATCATCCGAGCAAGGCCGGCAGGTGTCAGGGCACGGAAGACCCACTGCACCGGAACAGGCTTTTCGAGCCGCAACGAAAGTTGTTCGGCGACACGGGTGGCGGCGAGGGAATCACCACCCACCACAAAAAAATCATCACCCACACCCACCCCCGACACACCCAACACCGACTCGAACACCGACACCACCACACCCACAACCCCCGACACCCCAACCCCCTCCGAACCCGACACCCCGAACGCCGGCAACGGCAGCGCACCCCGATCCACCTTCCCCGACACCGACAACGGAAACCCCTCCAACACCACCACCCGCGGAACCATGAACCCCACCAACACCGACCCCACAAACGACCGCACCACCGACTCCTCCAACACCACCCCCGCCTCCCCGACAACCCACCCCACCAACACCGACCCCACCGGCCCCTCCACCACACCCACCACCGCACCCGCCACCCCCGGACACCGACACAACACCGCCTCCACCTCCCCCGGCTCCACCCGCTGCCCCCGCACCTTCACCTGAAAATCCGACCGCCCCACAAACACCAACCCCCCATCGCCATCCCAACGCATCACATCCCCCGTCCGATACAACCGCGAACCCGAACCACCAAACGGATTCGCCACAAACGCAGCCGCCGTAACACCCGACAACCCCCGATAACCACGAGCCAACCCATCACCGGCCACATACAACTCCCCCACCACACCCACCGGAACCGGACACAACCACCGATCCAGAAGCACCGCGCC
>JAAZAD010000222.1 GCA_012514505.1 Rhodococcus sp. (in: high G+C Gram-positive bacteria)
CACTGGTACAACAACGACCGGATATCCCTACAACTCGAGGGCCTGAGCCCGGTGCAATACCGAGCCCAGACCCTCGCTGCCTAGACTTTCACTTACCAGTCCAACAAACGGGGACCAGTTCAGTCCGATCTGACGGGACGAATGTTCCATTCGTGCCAGGGCTCGGCTACGGAACCGAGATCGCAATGATCCCCGGGATCGCGTTGATCGGAACTGGCGACGCCTCGTACCGCGTGCGCATCTCGGTGACCGTGGCGACGACGGGACCCGAGCCGGTGATCGCGTTTGCCGAGGTGGGGAGCCTCTCACTCGGAGAGTCGTATGCGAAGTCGGGGCGATTCCAGTGACGAAGCGGCACCTCACCAGTCGCTCCGGTGGCCAGGTTGCGCCACGACACCAGTAGGTGCCGATACGCATACTGGTAGTACCGCGGCGCTTCGAGATTCGATGCCGGGTCCTGGACGGTGAACGTCACCGCGGGCGTCGGCGGCGGGTACTGCTTGGTGGTGGGCGCAAGACCAGCGGTCACCGTGAGCGGCTGAAACGATCCGCCGGGAACTCCGCCCGGCCCGATTTCGAGACCGCTGATCGCGGGAAGACTGAATGCCAGTGCGTTGGCCGCCGCTGGCTGCGGGGCGGCCGGCAGTGATGCTGTGGCCGTTGCGGCAGGCGCTGCTACCACGGCGAGCGCAGTGGCGGCGACGATGATCGTCTGGCGTACTCGTGACATCTACTGCTCCTACCTCGGTGCTACAGGCGCACAACCTGTGACCTCCACACCGACAGTGTCGCAGGCAATCGCCCGATCGTTAACGATGCGAGCCGAATGAGGTGGCAGCTCCGGCCCTCGAACGCCACAGCCATTTACAGCGTTTGACTCGGATGGTGCGTATGGACGTCCTCGATGAGGACATATCCACCACCTTTGATGTGGACGATGACGTACCAGATGCGTGCCGATCCTGCCGCTGTCGGCTTGTACTGCCAACGGGTGTATGAGACGCCCTTGATGGTGACGCTCCCCAAGTCACCCTTCAGCGGATAGCAGCGAGTTTCGTCGCGCTCGTCGGGTGTTTTGGTGAGGTGGTCCCACGCCTGCGCCATTGCGTTTCGCTGGGTGGCCACCAAATCTCGCCAACCCTTCTCGGCAGAGATCGACGCATGCCTGATCTCGTACTCGCCCTTCCTCAATGGGCGCGGTACTGCGCGCTTCTTGTCTGCCACCGCCAGTTACTCGGGCCGATCGACGACGGGCAGATCGTCGAACCACTCGATGTCTGCCCGCGGCCGAATTCCGGCGGCGTAGTTCTCGGCGGTGCCCTTCCAGGATTGAACGGTGCTTCTCAGTTCCTCGAAGCTGCCGAGTTCACTGGAGGCCCAGAGCAAATCCTCGATCTCCCGGTAGAACTGTTCCCTCTCCTCGTCACCAAGAAGGCTGACCCAGCTGAACAATTCGGCTGCGGCCGAGCGAACATCACGAGTGTGGATCGTGGCGCGCACCAGTTTCGAGGCGATCGACAAGCCTGCTGTGCGCTTCTCGAAAGCCTCCGCACTGACCAACACCAGGTCTGCCGCGTCACGACGAGTGATCCGCAAGGCATCCTTCTCCGCTCGGGAAGCGACTTCCTTCGGTGACCGAAGGAAGTCGGTGAACGTCGTGGTGGTCATGTTCTGACTCTAACAGACATCTGATGTAACTCAGATGTCCAATTCGCTGTTGCCGGACCCACGTACCGGACGTGGCGATACGCTCCGATCGTGACGACACCCTCCGAGCATTCGCCGCGGCACGGCACTCCCGGACCTCCACCACCGAGGCCGGAGGTGGCGATCACGCCGATGCGCACGACGCCGAGCGATCGGATTCCGAAGGCGGTTACTGTCGCGTTGGTGGCTTGGGGCGCGTCCGTCGTACTGCTGGCCGGGATCGCTGGAGCCGTCCTACTCGACCTCGCGGACGTCCGAAATTCGCTCGAGCGAGCCGTGTCCGCCGAGAATCCCGGCGACGACCCTGCAGACATCGCGGACACGATCGGCCTGACCCTGATCGGCAGTGCGGGGTTTGCGCTGGTTCTCGCACTGGTGACGGCGCTGGGCGCCCAGTTGTTGCGCCGCCGCAAAGCATCAGGACGGGTGGTTCTGGCAGCAACGGGCGTGGCCGCCGTCGCGGGCGGTATCGGTTTCTGGATGCTGATGTCGGATGCGGGTGACGCGACGGCAGGAGTTCTGCAGTGGGCACCACTTGCCTATTGCGCCGTGGTGGCGGTGGCCGTAATCGCGCTGTTCGCACCCAACGTCGGCGCCTGGCTGGACTGACCACCCGGAAGTTTTAGAACACTCGCTCTGTTACTCTTGATCGCGTTCCGCTGCCACTTGGTACGGGACATGTGTCGACGGAAGGAATGACACCGATGCCATCGCTCGAGCAGGACGGCGCGATCTGGACACTGAACCTCGGGGACGACGAGAATCGGTTCAGCCCGGAATGGCTCACGTCCGTCAATGGATTCCTGGACGAACTCGAGGCCGGCACGGACGCAGCCGCGCTCGTGACCATCGGGACCGGAAAGTTCTTCTCCAATGGGCTCGACCTCGAATGGGTGGCCCAGCACTTGGACAAGTACGCCGCGTACGTCGAGCGAGTGCACACCCTGTTCGCTCGGTTCCTCACCCTCCCCGTCCCGACCATCGCCGCGGTGAACGGTCATGCTTTCGGTGCAGGCGCCATGCTGGCCCTCGCGCACGACTACCGGATCATGCGGGAAGACCGTGGCTTCTTCTGCTTCCCCGAGGCCGACATCAAGATCCCGTTCACACCGGGAATGTCTGCCCTCATCACCAGCAAGCTGACGCCGAGTACTGCGGTCAAGGCGATGACCACCGGACATCGGTATGCCGGTCCACAGGCATGCGAAGACGGTCTCGTCGACGCCACCGCCCAGCTCGAGGCACTGCACTCCGAGGCCGCCGATTACGTTCGCCCCTTCGTGGGCAAGGACCGCAACACTGTCGGCACGATCAAGAAGACGATGTTCGCGTCGGCCGTCGACACGTTGAATCAGGACGTCAGCTGACCCGCGCCACACCGATTGTCGACTGTTAGGAACACCCTTGGGACGGCCTCGCCGACACGATCTCGACGACCTGCTCGACCACACTCGCGAGCTATGGGTACGGCGGGGCACGTCCGGTGTCACGATACGAGCACTCAGTGACGCCTCCGGAGCCTCGAACGGCGCCATCTACAACGCATTCGGTTCCAGGGACGGACTGCTGGCGGCGACATGGGCCCGTGAGGCAACCAAGTTCGTCGACTTCCAGCGTGCCGCGGTCGACGAAATTCTCACCACGAACGGCCTGGCCGCAGATGCCGTGGTCGCGGCTGCGCTAGCCCCCGCCTCCTATGCGGCACAGGCCGATCTCGGCGCCCAACTGTTGCTCGCAGTAAAACCTGACGACCTCGCCACCCCTGATCTGACGGAGTCGCAGCGCCGCGAACTGAGCGGACTACGTCGCTCGCTGAGTACCTTGATCGCGCTGCTCGCGGCCGAGCAATGGAACCGTCAGGACACGGCCGCACTGACTTTCATCAAGTACTGCATCGTCGAGTTACCGTCCGCCTTGCTTCTCAAAGCCGCGAACGTGACCGATCCGCTCGCCGCACGGGCGCTCGAACAGGCCGTGCGCGGGGTGGTCTCGGCGCCTCCACCCGCACCGGAGTCATGACGAGTACCTACCGGTGGACGACACCCCGGGACACCAACTCGATCGTCACAGCGACCGAACAGGTCTGCGCCAGCAGCAGTCCCACGAGAACGAGGATCTGCACGGCGCCGGCCTGGGCCGCGGAACCAGTGGCCAGCAGGACCCCGACGAACGCTCCGGGGAGCGTGACCAGTCCGACGGTCCTCGTCTGATCGAGCCCGGGTAGCAGTGCATCGGCCGCGGCCGGCCGTGCGACCTC
>JAAZAD010000223.1 GCA_012514505.1 Rhodococcus sp. (in: high G+C Gram-positive bacteria)
CGCAGCAGCGCCGCGACCGTCTGCAGGTTGTTCTTCACCCGATGGTGGATTTCCCGGATCGTCGCGTCCTTGCTCAGCAACGCCCGATCCCGCCGTTTGACCTCGGTGACATCGCGGATGACGACGGCCGCGCCCTCGAGGCTGCCCCCGGGAGCGAGCACGAGCGCCCGCAGCAGCACCGTTGCGCCACGCGCCTCGATCTCCATCCGCTGACCGATCCGGCCCTCGACGGCACCACTGAGGTAGTCGGAGACGTCGCGGCTCTCGAACGGGTCGGTGACCAGCGCCCGGGTCGTCGCGACCAGGTCCTGACCGATCAGATCCGAACTCAGGCCCATGCGATGGTAGGCGGACAGTGCATTCGGGCTCGCGTACACGACGCGTCCCTCACGGTCGAGGCGGATGAACCCGTCACCGGCCCGCGGACTCGACTTGGTGTCCGATCGGGACTCCGGTGTCGGGAACGTTCCCTCGCAGATCATCCGATACAGCGCGTCGGCGCATTCCAGATAGGCGGTTTCCAGTGCGGTCGAACGGCGCGACACCCGCGCGGCGTCGCGGCTGAGCACCGCGATGACGTTGCCGTCCCAGCGCACCGGCACGGCCTGCCGACGCAGCGGCACCGTATCGGTCGGATCCACGTCGGCGACGACGATCTTGCCGGTTTCGAACGCGCGCAGCACATACGGGTGCTCGTCCTCGGAGACCAGGGTCCCCACCGAATCCTCGGGCAGTACCGTCGACGCGGTCGTGGGACGGCACTGTGCGACGCACACGATGCCGCCGGGTTCGCCGCCGCCGGATTCGGCGGCCACCCACAACAGCACGTCGGCGAAGGACAGGTCCGCGAGCAACTGCCATTCACCGACGACACGTTGCAGATGGTCCACTGCCGACCCGGGCAGGTCGGTGTACTGGGCGAGCAGAGCGCTGAGAGTCGACACCGGTCCGTCGCCGCTCAGGAGATGACGGCGATGAGATCGCCTGCCTGGATGACGTCGCCCACGGACACCTCGAGCGCGGTGACCGTGCCCGCGGTCTCGGCGATGACCGGGATCTCCATCTTCATCGATTCGAGAACGACGAGGGTGTCGCCGACGTCGACGGTATCTCCCTTGTGCGCCACCACCTCGAAAACGGTGGACACCATCTCGGCGCGTACGTCTTCAGCCATCGAAACCCCAATCCGTGGACGTGCCGGCGGACCTGCCGACAGGACCACCCAACCACACGTGAAACACTGTAATGAACGAGAAAGGAGACCGGACCATGGGTAAGCGAGGCCGCAAGAAGCGCAGCCGCAAGGGTAACGCCGCCAACCACGGCAAGCGTCCCAACGCCTGAGGCGAGCGCGCAGATGCCGAGGGGCCGGAAAGCACATGCTTTCCGGCCCCTCGGCCGTGTTCCATCGGCTCAGGCCGTGTGTCACCTGCGAGACGCGGCCGATCTGCGCGTCGAGACCTGGGCGTCGAGACCTGGGCGTCGAGATCAGGGCGTCGAGATCAGGGCGTCGAGATCAGGGCGTCGAGGTCAGGCGTCGGGCTCGATGCGGGTGACCACGACGGTCCGGCGGATCTCCACCATCAGTCGTTCGCGCAGCCCCTCGGGGGCGTGGTCGCCACCGCACTTGCGGCTGAGCAGCGACTTGATCTTCTCCTCGATGCCGTACGTCTCGAGGCAGGCGCCGCATTCGTCGAGATGATGCTGCAGCCGCGCACGGGAGGACGCATCGCATTCCGAGTCGAGCAGCAGGTACACGTCCGCGATCACCGCGGAGCAGTCGATCGGTTCGAATTCTGTCGGCTCGCTCACCGAGCTCCCCCCTTCTCGTTCGCGGCGGTGGCATCCGGTGCGGCGGCGGTCGCTGTCGCCGCGGCCCGGTTGAATCCCCGTTCGCGGGCGACGTCCGCGAGGAGCCCGCGCAACTGTTTGCGTCCGCGGTGCAGACGCGACATCACGGTGCCGATGGGTGTTCCCATGATCTCGGCGATCTCCTTGTACGGGAATCCTTCGACGTCCGCGTAGTACACGGCCATCCGGAATTCCTCGGGCAGTTCCTGCAGCGCCGCCTTGATGTCGTCGTCGGGGAGCGCGTCGAGCGCTTCGACCTCGGCCGAACGCAGACCGGTGGAGGTGTGCTCCGCGGTCGCGGCGAGTTGCCAATCGGTGATCTCGTCCGTCGGATACTGCGCGGGCTGGCGCTGCTTCTTGCGGTACGAGTTGATGTAGGTGTTCGTCAGGATCCGATACAACCAGGCCTTGAGGTTGGTGCCTTCCTTGAAGGACGCGAACGCCGAGAACGCCTTGATGAACGTTTCCTGGACCAGGTCTTCCGCGTCGGCCGGGTTGCGGGTCATCCGCAGGGCCGCGCCGTAGAGCTGATCGAGCATCGGCAGCGCGTCGCGTTCGAACCGTTCGGCCAGTTCCGCACCTGATTCTTCGACCACACCGGTCCCTTCAGTCGCCGTATCCGTGAAGGCTACCGGTCGAGGGGGGCACAGCACAGGCACGCGACACTCCGATCACTGTTCGTCACCGTCCGGTGATGTCGGGCGGCATCCGAGTTCAACATCGCGGACCGGTGCGTTGTTCCCCGGTCCGCGCGCCGGGCCCGGTCGCCGCTTTCCTACAGTGGTGCTCATGGCCTCGACGTCCACTCCCGCAACGACGCTGCTCATCCGCGAGAAGGTGGAGCATCGGGTCCACGAGTACGAGCACGATGCGCGTTCGGGTTCGTACGGGGCCGAGGCCGTCGACGTCATGGGCGAACGCCTCGGTGTCGACGCCGCGCAGATCTTCAAGACGCTCGTGGTGAAACTGTCCGACGGCAAGCTCGCGGTCGCAGTGATTCCGGTGCCTGCGAAGTTGTCGCTCAAGGCGGCGGCCGGTGCGTTCGGGGGCGGGAAGGCCGTGATGGCCGAGCGGGCCGACGCCGAGCGCGCCACCGGTTACGTGCTGGGTGGGATCTCGCCGTTGGGGCAGCGCAGCAGGTTGCGCACCGTCGTCGACGCGTCCGTGCAGCAGTGGGAGCGGGTGCTGTGCAGTGCGGGACGCCGCGGTCTCGAGATCGAGATCGCTCCCGCCGATCTGATCCGGTTGACCGGAGCGGTCGTCGCCCCGGTCACCGCCGGTCCGTAGTCCCGATGTTCCGCCCCGGGTGACGGTTCCCGCACCCGGGAGACATCGGTCGAATCCTGTCGTCGAACCCTGTGACCGTTGACACATCCTCCGTAATGAATGTACATTCATTCACAGTGAAGGGGTATTCATTCACGGTATTCGAGCACAGTATCCGAG
>JAAZAD010000224.1 GCA_012514505.1 Rhodococcus sp. (in: high G+C Gram-positive bacteria)
CGTAGATGATGTCGGCGGCAGGGTGGAAGAAGTAGTCGTTCGACTTGGTCACGAACTTTCCGACCTCGTCGATGAACAGTCCGAAGCCGATCCCACCGACGACGATCGAGAAGTTGCGGACTCGAAACCCTAGAAACAACCACTGGGCGACCAGCGCCGCAACCATCAGGGCTCCGCCGTACAGCGCGTGAGCGATGTGCAGCGAACCACCTCCTATCTGCGGGTATCCGGTCGCTTGGAGGTAGACACGGGTCACCAGCACAGTGACCACGGTCGTGGTGAGGAAGGCGGTCACCGATGTGGTGCCGCCGCGCTCGCGCACGAATCCCGCTACCCGGGCGGTCGTCTCGTCCGGGTGGGTCACGAGTCGATGCCCATTCGCCGGCCGAGCCAAGGCAGCTGCTCCCGGAGCCCGGCGGCCCACACTCGGAAATCGTGGCCGCCGGGAATCACGGACAGCCGCACGTCCATGCCGGACTGTCGGGCGAGGGGTGCCAACCGCTCGAGCCCGGGCCGGAAGGCGTGGTCGTCGGCACCGATGACAAAGACACCGGCGACTCCGGGATACCTGCGGTGGCGCAGCAAGTCGGCCGGGTTCACCGCCGCGAACGCGGATGCGTCGCCGCCGAAGGCTTCGCTGATCGTCCGACTGCGGTCGCCGAGAGTGGGTTCGTACTGCCCGGACATGTTCAGGAAGGTCGGGTACTGGTCGGGGAAGTTGGTCACAAGTTGCAGCGCGCAGGTTCCCCCGTACGAGAGGCCGCCGACGGCCCACTTGCGACGGTCGGTCTCCGCGTCGAGTCCAGTACGCGCCCACTCCGCGATGTCTGCGGTCAGGTAGGTCGCGGCGTTGCCGAGTCGAGAGTCCATGCACAGGGGATTCCCCAATTCGGTTCCGGTCCCGTCAGCGGCGATGACAATGGGCGCCACGCCGTGATGCTGGGCGGCGAAATCGTTGAGCGACTGCACCGAGGCGGCCCGCAAGGCCCAATCCTCCGGGGAGCCCGGCTGGCCCGCGATCAGGACGAGCACCGGAAGGACTGGTCTGGGATCGGCGAAGTAGGCCGGAGGCAGGTACACCTGCGCCGGCCGTGCCGAGAACTTGGACTTCGTGGCAGGAATGTCCACGGTCGCGACGCGGCCCTCGGCCGGTAGACCAGGCGGTGGCCGCCAGCTCGCCAGCGGCACCGTGCGGGACGGGGAGAGGGCGCCGAGATCGACCGACGGCGCACCGGTGATGCCGAGCAGGCTCCGGACCGTGGGGTACTCGCCGAAGTGGGCGTTGATCTGGGCGAGGCCGGCGACGGTGACGCACAGTACGGCCAGCAATGTCACGACCCGGCGCCACACACCCCGGTCGCGGACGAGCCGGATGACTCCGGTGATCGTCCCGAACAGGATCGCCGCGGACCACGCGTACACGGCGAGCGGAATCGGATCGGGCACCAGCGCGATCACATCCTCGATGAGCCATCGGGCGACGACGATCACCACCACGGTGCCCACCAGTGCGCCGCCGATCAGCATGACCGCAGCGCGGACCGGGCGCAGCAGCAGAAGCCAGCACAGTGCCACAGCGCCGACGGCAGTCAGCGCCACCGGAACCCATCCGGTGGAGATATCCAGGTCGAGCAGAGCCTTCACCGCTGCTCCGATCGGGGCACGGGGTCGTCGTGCCCGTCCAGGTCGAAGCGACCCGCGACGGCTTCCTGGAGTCGGATTTTGGAACGGCGTACCGGCTCGCGATAGCGCAGCTCCCGTCGCTCGGCGCGGCCCCGTTTGGCCGGCCGATCCCGGTAGAAGCGGCGCGCCCAGGGTGATGCCGGGCGAGCGAGTCGGATCGCTCCGACCACCAACAGGACCGGAAGAAACAGGCCGAGGAGACCAGTCCAGATCTTCCCTTTGACGAGAACCACGACAGCGAGCAGGTACTGCACGCAGAGGACGGCCAGCGTCGTCGCAAGTGTGGAAGCCTGACGGTCAGTCTCGTATTCGGCGAACTCGCCGGACAGTCCCACCGGGTGCAGTCCCAAGACGAACAGGACGGTGATGGCGAGCGCCGCGAACACGGCGTCGATGCTGGAGCGGCCTTCCCTTGTCCAATACACGTCGCGCAGATGCAGGACCATTGCGAACTCGTCCAGGACCAGCGCCGCACCGATCCCGAACGACGTGCCGAGCACTGCGTTGGTGACGGGGGTGTGATAGTTCGCGAGTGCGTCCAGCGAGAATCCGCTGGCCAGGACGGTGACTAGGCCGAACACGACGTGGTGGATGTGGAGTCCGCCCGGGGTGATGTTTCCCGGCCACCAGCGCACCTGGGCCCGGATCATCCGGGTGCTGAAGCGGATGAAGAGGAAAGTCAGCAGAAAGCCGACGGCCATCAGGAACAGGGGCAGGCGCCCGCTCGCGACGATCGTGTGGGAGAACCAGGAAGTCATCGCATCATCGTTCGGCGCTCATTGCCAGTTGAGCCAGTTGCCGCGGAGTCGCATCGGGAAGGTAAGCGCGGGAGATCGCGATCCCGATGCGGGGCAGGTCAGCCTCGTCGCGGAAGGCGAGGTACACGCCTTGGTAGCGGGGCTGGAACTTCTTCTTGAACGCGTGCAGCGACCGGAATCCGTAGAACGGCTCGAGTGCCCCGCCTAGCGCGTCGAGCAATCGGTCGGTCGCCGAAGCGCTGACCTCGCCGGTGGAACTTGCGAGTGGAGCTCCCGACAGCGAGGCGAACAGTGCGCCCTGCGCCTGGAACTCGAGGAACGCAGAGCCGAGCATGAACTCGATGACCGGACCGAATCCGTCGGACCGCCTCCGCATGACGTCGAGCGTCCAGCCCTGGACCACACCGTGGCGACCGTAGACAGGCAGCCACGACAGGACGCCGTGCACGCTGCCGTCTCCGTCAACGGCCAATGAGACGACGGTCTCCGGGTCGAGGGCCTCGTCGACGCCGCCGAGGGTGAAGCCCATCTCTGGCAGCCCTTTGTCGCCGACCCACTCCTCGGAGATGGCCTGAACTTGGGCGCGTACCGAGAACGGCTCGTCGGCGAGGCGGACCAGGCGGTGGCGGAGCCCTTCCTTCTTGGCCTTGTTCATTGCGGTGCGGACGTGCTGCCACGGCTTTCCCTTGAACGCGAGACCGGGCAGATCGACGATGGCGTCCTCGGCGATCTGGGCCGTGCGCCATCCCATGCGCTCGGCAGACGCGGCCGTCTCCGCATCGATCGAGAACCAGCACGGTGTCAGCCCGCTCGCTTCGGCGAACTTCGTGAACTCGCGGACGGACTGGTCCAGGAGTTCCGGCGGACCGACCGGGTCGGTCAGGGCGATCATCGTGCCCGCGTGACGTTGATAGGCGACCACGGTGGAGGGCGCGTCGACGTCGTCGAACAGGTAGTGATTGCCGGGCCATATCGTCATCCAGGACATGGTTCCGCCGCCGTAGTTCCGGATCAGGTCCTTGGCCAGCGGGGCGCCCGGCCCGTCGGTCGCCGGGACACGCAACCGGCCGCGGAACGCGAAGCGTCCGGAGAATAGAATCGCCACTTCGGCGAGCCACAGAATGCTGGTCCCGAGCGTGACGCCGCCCTGGGGCACGAAGTCCGTCGTAAGGAGCAGGACGACGGTGACAATCAGTCCCACGACGTTGAGCAGGCCGAAGACCACGGTGACCCACCACGCCCATCGACGTCCGCGGCGCAGACCTAGGGCGACGAAGACGATAACGCCCACGTGGATCCACATCGCCCAGATCGACGAGTCCTCGGAATCGGTGGGACCGAGGGGACCGGATCCCGGGAAGAACCAGACCAGTACTGCAGCCGCCGCGATCACGATCAGCCCGCTGAATCCCAACAACCGGACTTCACGGCGTGTACGCGGGGCGAATCCGTGCTCGGCTGTGCTGAATAGGCGTTCGCCGGCCGGCAGCATCACCGCGAACGCGACCAGATGACTGACATCGGCGAAGGAACCGCGGAACAACAGGCTCAGTGCCACGTAGGCGACGATGACCAACCGCATGCGGAGGCGCCACGGGGAGCGGAGCGTAGCAGTCGCCGCGGTGACCGCTCCGACGATCGCAGTCGTCATGCCGACGTCGCGGATCGTCGCCAGGTGCGTCGGCCACTGCCAGTGAATGCCCGAGATGACGCTGTCGCTCAAAGCCCAGGCGAACAGCGCGGTGGCCAGTACTCCGAGAACTTGCGAGAGCAGCATCACCAGCGCGGTGCGAAGCGTTCCCAAGCGCCATTCGGACCAGGCCAGCACCGTGACCGCCAGCACCAGGATGCTCACCACCTGCGCAGGCGTCAGACCGAAGACGGTACCGCTCAGCACAGTCCACCACTGGCCCTCGCGGAGGGCGGGCACACCGTAGGCGACGTCGTCGAACCACGCCTTCAGCTGGATGCTCTGCCAAAGCGTTCCGGACGCGATGCCGGCGATCAGCACGACGCCCGCGGCGGCGAGGGAGAGGGGGGCGTGCGTGACGATCACCCGGGCTCTGCGAATAAGCCTTCCGATCGATTGCCGGAGAGGGTTCGAGGCCGCCGATTCGGCTTGATCGGGGGATTTCGGCAGTGCATCACCATCGAGCATGAGTGGATCATAGGGCATGATTCCGGGGTGCCGTCGACCCTGAGGAGGGCGATATATCAAAGAGATCCGATGAACAGGCGGTACAAGCGCGATTTGTACTCAATGCAAGTGAGATGTGTTATTCCCCGGATAGCCTGATCGACATTAGCGCTTGCCGACCACGGAACTTATCGGTAGTGTTATCGGCACCCTCATATGAGGGGCGAGGGGGATGCGCCGGACGGGGCGCCTTCGATACGTTCGATCCGTATGTCCTCCACTGAGCTGGCCTCATACTTCTTGCAAAGGCCGAGATGAGCTGCAGGTTTACAGTTCGTTCGGGAGCATGCCGGCAGGCATCGATGCACCTTCACTGGA
>JAAZAD010000225.1 GCA_012514505.1 Rhodococcus sp. (in: high G+C Gram-positive bacteria)
GGGTAGCCTCCCCTCATGCACAAGATCTGGCGCCGTGTGAGTGCCGCAGCTCTAGCGATCACGTTTCTCGCCTCCTGCGGCACGTCGGAGCCCCAGAATCAACCTGCCGGAAACGCAGACGTGGCCACGGGAGGTGCGCTCTTCGCTACGGCCGACACCGAAACAGCAAAGCTCGGCAGCGACGCCGATCCGGGTGTCTTCCCCCGCACCGTCACCCACGCGCTCGGCGAGACGGTTCTCGAAAGCAAACCCACCCGGGTGGTCGTGCTCGATGGTGGCGAACTCGACGATGTTCTGTCGCTCGGTATCACCCCGGTCGGTCTTGCGAACCCCGAAAGCGCGGCCGGACAACCGTCGTACCTGGCCGACAAGCTTGATGGCGTTGCCGATGTCGGCACGATCAACAACCTCGATCTCGAAGCCATCGCGGCGCTCGAGCCGGATCTGATCCTGGGTTCGAAGCTCCGAGCGGACCAGCTCTACCCCCAACTTTCGCAGATCGCACCGACCGTCTTCGCCATCCGACCCGGGTTTCCGTGGGAGGAGAACTTCCTGCTCGTCGCCGACGCGGTCGGCGAGGAGAACGAAGCCGTCGAGGTGCTCAACAACTACCAACGACGCGCCGACGACATCCGTGCCTCGCTCGACGGGACGCCGCCGACAATCTCCCTCGTCCGGTTCATGTCCGGGAAGATCCGGCTGTACGGAAACCTCTCGTTCATCGGCGTCATCCTTCAGGACGTGGGGTTGCCCAGGCCGCCTCTGCAGGATGTCGACGAGCTGGCCGTCGAGGTCAGCCCCGAGACCATCACCCAGGCAGAGGGCGACCGCATCTTCTACACCAGTTACGGCCGACCTGAGGACACCGGCGAAGCGGCGGTCATCGCAGGCCCACTCTGGAATGAACTCGCAGCGGTCGAAGACGGGCGGGCGACGCGCGTGAGCGACGAAACATGGTTCCTCGCACTGGGTCCGACAGGCGCGATGCTCGTGCTCGATGACCTCGAGGAAATGCTCGGCTCCTGACCAACGGTAGTAGCAGGTAAAGAGGAGCCAGGGAATCAGACGTGGCCGAACTTCGCCAGGCATTCGCTCAGCGAGTCGCCTGCCGCCAACGCCTCCCGGATCTTCACTTCGGTCGCCGTCAAACGCTCGGCCTCCTCGAGGACCCGTCCGATGTATTGCTGCGGAATCACCACAGCTCCGTCCTCGTCTGCAACGACGAAGTCACCGGGATCGACCGTGACCCAGGTCGAGGTCGCGCCCCTCAACGAAACGGATTCCTGATATGAAGTGACCTTCCAGCGTCCGATCGACTGCACCGACGTGTGATACCGGGCGAACACGGGGATCTCATGTTCGTTCAACCACCGGACATCGCGCACACCGCCGTCGACGAGTGCCCCCACAGATCCCTGCTCCTTCATACCAACCGCGATGAGTTCACCGAAGTAGCAGATTCCCTCACCGTTTCCACTCCACACCGAGATCTCGTCAGGCCCGATGCCATTGCAGGCTTCCATCTTCATCGGGTCACCGCCGCCTTCGTAGTACTGCAGGGACTGTCGGGATAACGGTTGATCTGGTTTTGGCCGACACGCCGAGCTTGCTTGGCGAGAAGGCACCATCATGACCGAAACACTCGATCCCATGGATCAGCAGAAGATCGATCCCCAACAGCTGGCGCAGCAACTGCTCGCCCAGTCCAAAGCCGACGGCGTCGAGCTGGTCGGCCCGAACGGACTGCTCAACCAACTCACCGCCACCGTGCTCGAAACCGCCCTCGAAGCGGAGATGGATGAGCACCTCGGCTACGAGAAACACCAGGTAGAAGGACGTAACAGTGGGAATTCCCGCAACGGTCGGCGCACCAAGACCGTCCTGACCGAGATCGGCCCGGTGCAGATCCAGGTTCCGCGAGACACCGATGCCTCGTTCGATCCGCAGATCGTCAAGAAACGTCAGCGACGCCTGACCGGGGTCGACGAGATCATCTTGTCGCTGTCGGCGAAGGGTCTGACCACCGGTGAGATCGCCGCCCACTTCGACGACGTCTACGGCGCCACGGTGTCGA
>JAAZAD010000226.1 GCA_012514505.1 Rhodococcus sp. (in: high G+C Gram-positive bacteria)
ACCCGGGTCCGCGTCGCCGAGGGTTTCTGACGGCTCAGACTGCTACTCGTTCGGGCTCCGACCGCCGGGGTTGGGGACCGGTTCGTCGTCGCCGGAGCTCTTCTCGGCGCGGACGGCCGACTCGACCTTCGCGCCGAGGTCTGCGTCGACGTTCTTCCAGTACTCGAAGGCGCGCTCGAGCACCGGTTCGCTGACGCCGTCGAGCAGATGGCCGGCGATGTTCGACACGAGGCGCGCACGCTCCTCGTCGTTCATCACGTCGCGGACCAGCGTGCCCGCCTGGGACCAGTCGTCGTCGTCCGCCCGCAAGGTGTACGCCTCGCGGACCAGTTCGCCGTCGGCGGCCCACTGAGGTTCGGCCTGGCCGGGGTAGTCCGCGTGCGGACCGCCCTTGGAGTTCGGTGCGTAGACCGGGTCGCTGACCGGGTCGATCCGCATCGCTCCATCCTTGGAGTAGCTGTGCACCTCGTTGCGCGGGCGGTTGACCGGGATCTGCTGATAGTTCGCTCCGAGCCGGGCCCGGTGGGCGTCCGGATACGAGAACACCCGTCCCAGCAGCATCTTGTCCGGACTGAACCCGATACCCGGAACGACGTTGGACGGCGCGAAGGCCGCCTGCTCGATCTGAGAGTGGTTGTCGGTCGGGTTGGTGTGCAGAGTCATCTTGCCCACCTCGACCAGCGGGTAGTCGGAGTGCGGCCACACCTTGGTCAGGTCGAACGGGTTGAACCGGTAGGTCTTCGCGTCCTCGAACGGCATCAGCTGCACGTGCAGAGTCCAGCTCGGATGGTCGCCCGCGGCGATCGATTCGAACAGATCACGCGTGTGGTGATCGGAGTCGAGCATCGTGTACCGATCCGCCTCGTCGGCGGTCAGGTTGACCACGCCCTGATCGGTCTTGAAGTGATACTTGACCCAATGCTTCACGCCTTCGGCGTTGACCCACAAGTACGTGTGCGAGCTGTATCCGTTCATGTGACGCCACGTCGACGGTGTACCGCGGTCGCCCATCAGCCAGGTGACTTGGTGCGCCGATTCCGGTGTGAGAGTCCAGAAGTCCCACTGCATGTCGTGGTCGCGCAGGTTGTTGTCGGAACGTCGCTTCTGGGAACGGATGAAATGCTGGAACTTCAGCGGGTCGCGGAGGAAGAAGATCGGCGTGTTGTTGCCGACCATGTCGTAGACGCCCTCGTCGGTGTAGAACTTGAGCGCGAAGCCACGCGGGTCGCGCCAGGTGTCGGGGCTGCCCCGCTCGCCGGCCACCGTCGAGAACCGGGCCACCATCTCGGTCTTGGCGCCGGGCTGAAACAGGCTGGCGCAGGTGAACTCCGAGACGTCCTCAGTGGTCTCGAAGGTGCCGAACGCACCGCTGCCCTTGGCGTGCGGCTGGCTCTCGGGGATCCGCTCCCGGTTGAACTGAGCCATCTGCTCGATCAGATAGTGGTCGTGCAAGACGATGGGACCGTCGGCGCCGACCGAGAGCGAGTTCTTGTCGCTGCCGGCCGGGGCTCCGGAATCGGTGGTTGTGTATGGACGTTCCGTCATCGGTTTCGCCTCCAGGGCTCGGCTCGCAGTGGCTGAGACGGAGGCTCCGAGCCGAACGAGCCCCCTCAATCCGGATGGTACGGCAGCAAACCGATCACGTCAGGAGTGTCGGCCGGACAGTTGCCTTCGACCCTGATCTGCGACGTCTGCACTGGTCAAAGGGTTAGCATCACCTTGGTGGCGGTGCGCTCGTCCATGGCCCGATAGCCCTCGGCGGCCCGCTCGATGGGAAGCGTCAGATCGAAGACCACCCCCGGGTCGATCCGTCCGGTCATGATCGCCTCGACCAGTTCGGGAAGGAAGCGCCGCACCGGCGCCGGACCGCCGTGCAGGTGCACGGTGGAGACGAACAAGTCCAGGCCGTCGAGCTCGACGCCGTGCGCCACACCGACGAATCCGACGTGGCCTCCGGGTCGCGTCGCGCCGATGGCCTGCTGCATCGATTCGTGGGTGCCGACCGCTTCGATGGTCGAGTGCGCACCGTAGCCGCCGGTCAGTTCTTTGATCTTGGCGACACCGTCGGCGCCGCGCTCGGTCACGATGTCGGTGGCGCCGAAGCGGCGGGCCAGTTCCTGGCGATCGGTGTGTCGTGACATGGCCACGATGCGTTCGGCGCCGAGCTGTTTGGCGGCCAGGATCCCGAGCAGACCCACTGCGCCGTCTCCCACCACCGCGACGGTCTTGCCCGGCCCCGCCGCGGCCGCGACGGCGGCGAACCAGCCGGTGCCCAGCACGTCCGAGGCGGCGAGGAGAGACGCAGTCTGTTCCGGAGTCCGCTCGGCGGGAATCTTCACCAGGGTGCCGTCGGCCCAGGGGATCAGCGCATAGTCCGCCTGCGTGCCGATGCCGCCCATCATCACCTGGTGGATGCAGCGGGACTGGTATCCGTCGAGACAGATCTCGCAGGTGTTGTCCGAAGCGACGAACGAACCGACCACGTGATCACCGACCGCGAGGTCGTGCACCTCGTCGCCGATCCGCTCGACCACGCCCAGGTATTCGTGGCCCATGCGTGCCGGCTCACCGATCTCGTTGAAGCCGCGGTACGGCCACAGGTCCGAGCCGCAGACGCACGTGGCGGTCACGCGGATGATGGCGTCCGTGGGCCGGGTGAGAGTGGGCTCGTCGACCTCTTCGACACGGACGTCGCCCGGGCCGTACATCAGTACTGCGCGCATGAATGCCTCCTCGGTGTGTGGACCTTCCTCCGACTGTATGTTCGGGCAGCACGGTCCGCTCGGGTACTCATATGGCCTGGCAGTTGTGACGTATTGCGTGGATCCTGTTCAGGCCGGCTAACAGCAGTTGACGCAACGCGCGTCGCTGAGCGTCTGATCTTGCAGGAGTTCTGATGGCCGACTGCACTCAACGCACGTGATCAGCTGAACGGGATCGACCGCCGCTGTCTGTTCGGTGTCGCGCGGGGCAGCGTGTCTGCGGCCAGTGCCCGAACGCGTACGACATGACTTGCAGATCCGTCCGCGTCGGCTCGCAGTCCACGAATCACCGCACCGCTCACAGACACTGGCGACGCCTGCGGAGCGCACGGAGACGACTGAGAGTTCGCGGTGGTGTCGAAGTGCGTCGAGGAACGCGCCGGCAGTGGCGATCGGTGTGCCGTAACGGTGGGCGTTCTGCGCCTTCCCAGACAGCGAGGCGGGATCGACGGCGACCAATAGATCGCATTTCTTCATCGTCACCGAACCGACTGGTTCCAATCCGGCGGTGACGCACGCGATTTCCAGTTCCTCTCGGGTGACCGGGCGGCCGTTCAGATCGACAGCGCCGTCTCCTGTGAAGCAGACGCGTAGACCGGATTCGAGCGTGAGTAGTCCGGAGGTCATTCTGTATGCGAGTGTGCGTGACGTGACTGTCTGGATGGGAAGTTCCAGGAGAGTCGCCACTCGGGTGAGCCGGTCGAGTTCGTCGTCGGTCACCACCGAATCTTCGAGTGCTGCATCGACGAGCTCATCGAGAAAGCCGCG
>JAAZAD010000227.1 GCA_012514505.1 Rhodococcus sp. (in: high G+C Gram-positive bacteria)
ATCGGACGCTGCGCACGCGGCCACCGGGCCACCGAGGACCGCGTATGACGGTGACAGGGGCGGTGGTGGGTGCGCGGGTGCAACGGCTGACCGGAGCCGGTCGCAGGCACCTTCCCTCCTCCCAGACCTCGGAATGTGGGCAAAAGTGAGTCAATTAATCGGGTGCGCAGCGCCACGACAGCCATGCTGCGACGGCGCCATTTAGCGTTCCGGGCGAACTGACCTGATGTTGTCTTTTTGGCAATTCAGGGTGGTCAAGGCATTGACACCTGATTACATCTTGATACGATAGGGGCATATACCAATGTAATACCTCGTGATGGTCCATTTCGGCCGACCCACGTCACCCTGCTGATGTGGTGGATGCGTTCGACTCGCCTGTCGATACCGGCACGCTGCGAGGTACGAAGGAGAAGCTTGCATGAGCGCTCGGAACGACGACGGCATGAGACGACGTACCGGCTCACTGGGTGAGAGACTGCTCGGACGACGCAGGCTTCTGCAAAGTGGCGCGGCGATGGGCTTGGCCGCCGGGCTTCATCCGTCGCTCAGGACTGCTTTGGCGCAGGACTCCGACGCCTCCCCCGCTGCCGAGGACCTGAACCTGGGCTACGACATCGAGCCGGCCGAGAACGAAGGTGGCACGCTCATCTCGGCGTCTGGGAGCATCCTCCGGAACTGGTCGCTCGCCACCGGCGGCTTCCAGGGTATGTCCGAGACGCTCACCCAGATCAATCCGCACACCTTCGAGCCCGAGCCCCTGCTCGCCACCTCCTGGGAGCAGTCCGACGACTCCATGGTGTGGACGTTCCACCTCCGTGAAGGTGTCACCTGGCACGACGGCGAGCCGTTCACCGCCGAGGATGTCAAGTTCTCGATCGAGCTGCACGCGCATCCCGACAATATCGCGGCAACGATCGTCGATACCTATTCCTGGGCAATCTGGGTCGACACGATCGAGACGCCCGATCCGCACACGGTCGTCATGACGCTCAAATCGCCGGTGGTCGACTTCGCGCTCTACACGTATGTATTCACCATCCTGGCGAAACATGTCGTCGGTGATATCCCTCCGGCCGATCTCGTCAACTCCGCCGCGTCGACCGGCTCCGATCCGTCGGCCGTTGTGTTCACCGGACCGTTCAAGTTCAAGGAGTACATTCCCAACGAACAAATGGTCCTGGAACGCAACGACGATTATTGGGGTGGAACGCCACATCTCGACCAGTGGATCATCAAGGAGATCCCCGACTCGTCCGCCCAGGTCGTTCAGCTGCAATCTGGCGATCTGGACTTTTCGCTGGGCATTCCGCCCGCGACAGCTGACCGATTCGACAACGAGAGCTTCAACCTGTACCGGGTGCCTACCACCTCCTACAGCATTTACTACTACCAGATGGACCCGGACCGATCGCCCTACTTCCAGGATGTGCGCGTGCGCCGGGCGTTGCTGCATGCCATCGACCGAGACGCGATGCTCGAGGCGGTGTACTTCGGCTTCGGGAGGGTGCCAATCGGCCTGTTCCCGGAAAACTCGTGGGCGTCCAATCCGGACGGGATCGAGCACGTCTACCCGTACGATCCGGACAAGGCGCGGTCGCTGCTCGACGAGGCCGGGTGGGTCGTCGGCGACGATGGCATCCGCGAAAAGGACGGCGTCAAGCTGCAGCCCAACATGGTCGCCAACTCCAGCAATATCTGGCATAAGGACACCCCCGCCGCAATCCAGGCGTACTGGCGGGAAGTCGGGGTGGACCTTGTGCCCGAGGTCCTGGCCCCCGACCTCTACGAGGCAAGGGTGACGGTCGATTTCGACTTCGATACCGCGTTGCGGTCCCAGGGGTCAGGCGTCACCGTC
>JAAZAD010000228.1 GCA_012514505.1 Rhodococcus sp. (in: high G+C Gram-positive bacteria)
GAGCACTAGGTCGCGACCTGCCTCCGGACCCGCGAGAGCTTTCGCGACATACACGGAGATCAGGCCCACCACGCCGGTGACCACAGCTCCGATCACTCCGATGAGAACCGATTTCACGGTCAGCACGAGAGAACGGTTGGGATTGGCGATGAAGGTCGTCCGGATGACGCCGAAACGGTACTCGCTCGTGACCGACAGCGCAGCGAGGATCATCAGCACCATGATGCCGAAGCCCGTGACACCGGTCGCGGCGATATCGGGGGTCAGATAGAACCGGGCGGCCTCGTCGTCGAGCGACATGGAACTGCGGGCCACAGCCCCCATCATTGCGGCGAAACCGATACCCAGGGCGACGATCACCGCCAGGCACCAGAACGGAGACTGCACCGACGTCAGTTTGATGCGTTCCGCACGCAAGGTGTCCAATGCTGGTGATGCCATTACAGGCTGCCCTTCATCACGTCGTCGAAACCGGTGCCGTGGAACTCCACGTCGCCTCCGGTCAGTTTCATGAACGCATCCTCGAGGGATGCATGGCGGCCCGCCAGTTCGTGCAGGACGATCGAGCGTGCCGCGGCGAGCTCACCGATCTCTGCCGCACCGGCTCCCGAGACGTGCAACGCACCGTCCTCCTCGATCACCGTGTGCCCGCGTTCGGTGAGTGCGCTGCGCAACTCATCGAGTTGGGGGCTGCGAACCACCACGAGCGATTCCGACGCCCGATCGACGAAGTCCTCGACCGACATGTCGGCGATGAGCTTGCCTCGTCCGATCACAATGAGGTGATCGGCGGTCTGGGCCATCTCCGACAGCAGGTGACTCGACACGAGCACCGTGCGGCCCTCCGCAGCCAGGGCTTGCATGAACCGGCGGATCCACACGATGCCCTCTGGATCGAGACCGTTGACAGGTTCGTCGAACAACAACACCTTCGGGTCGCCCAGCAGCGCACCTGCCAGACCGAGGCGCTGCGACATGCCGAGCGAGAAACCGCCTGCGCGTTTGCCTGCGACCTCGGTCAGCCCGACCTGACGCAGTACCTCATCGACGCGGGAATCCGGCAATCCGTTGGAGGCTGCAAGCCACCGCAGGTGTGCGCGCGCCGATCGGTTCGGATGTACCCATTTGGCGTCGAGCAGCGCACCGACGGTCTGCAGCGGACGCGTCAGGTCCCGATACCGCTTGCCCTCGATGAGCGCGGTACCCGATGTCGGACGGTCCAACCCTAGGATCATGCGCATCGTCGTCGACTTGCCCGCCCCGTTGGGGCCGAGGAACCCGGTGACGATTCCCGGTGGGACGGTGAACGTCACGTTGTCGACGGCAGTGGTTGAACCGAAGGTCTTGGTCAGTCCGGTCACTTCGATCATGGTTCACAGACTGCCGGAAATCCGGCCGGAGCGCAGCACCACGCCCGCGACCAGCGCCTCAGGGTTCCAGGGGCGACGATGCCTGGGCCCAGAATCGCTTGGGAATGCGTCCGGCATGCCGAGCACGGAAACCCGCTTCGACCGCGTGCCGCATCGCTGATGCCATCAACGCCGGGTCCTTCGCTCGGGTGACCGCCGTGGCGAGGAGCACCGCGTCGCAGCCCAGTTCCATGGCGAGGGCAGCATCCGAGGCAGTACCGATACCGGCGTCGAGAATGACGGGTACCCCAGCGGATTCGACAATCATCTCGATGTGGTGTGGATTGGCGATACCCAGCCCCGTCCCGATCGGTGATCCGAGCGGCATGACCGCGACACACCCGACATCCTCCAGACGACGCGCGAGCACCGGATCATCGGTGGTGTACGGCAGGACATTGAACCCATCGTCCACGAGCTGCTC
>JAAZAD010000027.1 GCA_012514505.1 Rhodococcus sp. (in: high G+C Gram-positive bacteria)
TCGGTTCGTCGACGGCCGTGATGTCCCAGTAGCCGGCGTACTTCTCGCCGTCGGGGCCGGTCATGAAGTAGGTGGTGCGGGTGCCGGGCTTCAGATCGTGGTCGACCACCGTCGCGGGGAAGGTCGGGGGTCCCCAGATCTTCTCCAGCTGACGGGGATCGGCGTAGACCTGCCAGATGCGAGCCACCGGGGCGGCGAACTCGGCGGTGATGGTCAGAGTCAATGTGTCGGAGTCGTGCCGGACGTCGGTTACAGGCATTTCTCAGCCTTCCTCGGGGGATTCGAATGCGATGAGTTCGTCGATGCGCGCGATGCGACCGCGCCAGACCTGCTCCAGCTCGGTGAGCATGGACGCCACCGACCGCACTGCCGTCACGTCACCACTGGCCAACTGCTCGCGACCGCTGCGTCGCTTCACGAGCAGACCGGCCTTCTCCAGCACGGCGACGTGTTTCTGCACTGCAGCGAAGGACATGTCGTAGTTCGCTGCGAGAGCGGACACCGAGTGGTCCTCGGCCAGGACGCGTCGCATGATGTCGCGACGGGTCCGGTCGGAGAGCGCGTGGAACAGGGCATCGGCCCGGTCCTCGTCGTCTCCGCTCACATCTCCAAATGTACAACCGAATGGTTGTATGTCAAGACTTCGGAGCGATGACGAGTCGGTCGCCGTAGGCTGCGCGATGCTCCTCGTCGAGACCGTCGTCGGTGACGATGGAGGTGATCTCGTCGAGAGTCGCCACGCGGGCGAGTGCGCGCTCTCCGAACTTCGAATGATCCGTCACGACGATCGCCTTCTCGGCCGACCGGATCATCGCTCGCTTGATCGGGATCTCCAGCGTGTTGGTGTTGGTGATGCCGGCGGTGGGGTGCACGGCGTCGGCGCCGAGGAACGCCCAGTCGGCGGAGTAGTCCGAGAGGAACTGCACGGCGTGGTCGCCGACCAGGGTGTACACCGAACCGAGGAGCTCGCCTCCGGACACGAGAAGCCGGACGTCGGGAAATGCCGCAACATACTTCGCGATACGCAGGTCGTTCGTGAGGATCGTCAGCGACGCCTTGTGGCGCAGTGCCACGGCCACCTCGTAGGTCGTGGAACCGCTGTCGAGCACCACGCTGTCGCCGTCGGACACCATGGCGGCCGCTACCGCCGCGATCGCCGCCTTCTCCTCGCGGCGCACGTCCTTCTTGAGGGCGTACGGCACCTCGTGACCCGCGCCCTCGACCGCTCGGGCGCCCCCGTGTGTGCGCTCGACTTTCCCTTCGCGGGCGAGCGAATCGAGATCGCGACGGATCGTGGACGCATCGACGCCGAGATCGGCCGAGAGGGTCTTCGCATCGACATATCCGTCGGCGAGGATTCGGTGGAAGATCTCACGTCGCCGTGCGGTCGCGGACACGGTTGCTCCTAGGGCTCTGGGCACTCGAATTTCTGGGTACTCGGACGCCGTGGTCGGGGTCGGTGCACGACCATAACGCACGGGCGACACACCTTTGCGTGGATATTGACACTGTCTGCGCTCAGTGTGCATGATTTCGTGCAGGATTTGCGCGATAGTGCGTGATCGTTTCGCTGGCACCACGTTGTTCGGAGGTTGCACGGTAATGCTGAAGTTGGGATACAAGGCGTCGGCGGAGCAGTTCGGCCCGCGCGAGCTGGTCGAGCTGGGTGTGCTGGCCGAGGCGCACGGGATGGATTCGGCGACGGTGTCGGATCATTTCCAGCCGTGGCGGCACAACGGTGGGCATGCGCCGTTCTCGTTGGCGTGGATGACCGCCGTCGGTGAGCGCACCGAGCGGTTGCAGCTGGGCACGAGCGTGCTGACCCCGACGTTCCGGTACAACCCGGCGGTGATCGCGCAGGCTTTCGCGACGATGGGGTGTCTGTATCCGGGGCGGGTGTTTCTGGGTGTGGGGACGGGGGAGGCGCTCA
>JAAZAD010000229.1 GCA_012514505.1 Rhodococcus sp. (in: high G+C Gram-positive bacteria)
AGTTTCTGGCGGGCATTCAGCGAGGCGACCAACGCCATCCAGCAGGGGGCGTTTCGCCGCGGGGCGAACATGGGGATGATGTACATCCATCATCCAGACATCCTGAAGTTCCTCCACGCCAAGGAGGATCTCACCCAGTTCACCAACTACAACATTTCTGTCAAGGTGACCGACGAATGGATGGACGGCTTCGTCCGGGATGCCGACGGCCCGCACGTGGTCCACAATCCGCGGACAGGGCGGGAGTACGTGCTTCCCCGGGATCTCGACGTCTGGTCCTACGACTTGCGATCGCTCATTCCGGTGCAGCGCGGCCCGGACGGCCAACTGGTCGTTGCCGGCAAAGAAGGTGATGACGCGCCGGCGTTACCCCTGTCCGTGCCCGTCTACACGAAGCGGGAAATCTGGGAGATTGTTGTCCGCAACGCCCATCGCACCGGCGAGCCGGGCGTGGTCTTCATCGACCGCATCAACGAACACAACCCCACTCCGCACGTCGGGCGTATCGAGGCGACCAATCCGTGCGGCGAACAGCCGCTGCTGCCCTACGAGGCCTGCAACCTGGGCAGCATCAGCCTTGGACAATTCGTGACCAACCCGTGCACCCCTCAAGCGGACATCGACTGGGACAGGCTCCGCGAGTGTGCACACGTGGCCACGCGTTTCCTGGACAACGTCATTGACGCCAACAACTATCCGCTGCCCCAGATCGAGCAGATGTGCAAGGCCAATCGCAAGATCGGCCTCGGGGTGATGGGGTTTGCCGACGCTTTGTTCAAGCTGGGCGTGCGGTACTCGTCCGAGGAAGGAATCGCCTGGGGCGAACGGCTGATGCACTTCGTCAACGATGAGGCCCACAACTGCAGCGAGTCGCTGGCTCGGGAGCGGGGCTGCTTTCCGAACTGGCAGGGCAGCACTTGGGACACACAGCATCACCGCCCGATGCGCAACGCGGCGGCCACCACCGTTGCCCCTACCGGTACAATCAGTATCATTGCCGGCTGCTCCGGGGGAATCGAGCCGCTCTTCAGCCTGGCCTTCTTCCGCAACGTGCTCAAGGGCCAGGAGAACGGCAAGAAGCCCATGGTCGAGATCAATCCGATCTTCGAGGCCGTGGCCCGCCAGCACGAATTCTACAGCGAGGGCCTGATGGATCAGATTGCCAGGGATGGCACCCTCGCCCATATTTCCGAGGTCCCCGAGGATGCCCGTCAGGTGTTCGTGTGTGCACACGATATCTCGCCGGACTGGCACGTCCGCATGCAGGCGGCCTTCCAGGCCCATTGCGATTCGTCCATCTCCAAGACGATCAACTTCCCGCACGACGCCACGGCGCAGGACGTCGACATGATCTATCGCCTGGCCTACACGTTGCGATGCAAAGGCGTGACCGTATACCGCGACGGTTGCCGCTCCGAGCAGCCGATGGCCCTCAAAGAGAATCGAACCGCCCCCGCGTCTGCCCCGAGCGGACCTGCCGCTCAGCCTGCCGTTCAGAATGCAGCCAATCCCGCCGGGACAAGCAAGCCGGAACCCGCTAAAGAG
>JAAZAD010000230.1 GCA_012514505.1 Rhodococcus sp. (in: high G+C Gram-positive bacteria)
CTCGACGAAGTCCGAGCCGGAGATCGTGAAGAAGGGCACGCCTGCTTCGCCTGCGACGGCGCGGGCGAGCAGCGTCTTACCCGTGCCGGGAGGTCCGTAGAGCAGTACGCCCTTGGGGATCTTGGCGCCGAGCGCCTGGTAGCGCGCCGGGTTCTGCAGGAAGTCTTTGATTTCGTACAACTCTTCGACTGCCTCGTCGGCGCCGGCCACGTCCCCGAACGTGGTGGTCGGCATGTCTTTGCTGAGTTGCTTGGCCTTCGACTTGCCGAAGCCCATGACACCGCCACGGCCGCCACCCTGCATGCGGCTCATCACGAAGAAGAAGATGCCGAGCAGAATCACCATCGGCAGCACGAACAGGAGGAGGGAGGTGAACCAGCTTTCCTGGCTGACCGTGGTGTTGTAGCTCTCGAGGCCCTTGCTCTGCACCGTGTCGAAGAGTTGCTCCGAGGCAGCTTCCGGGTACTTCGCGATGATCTCGGTCTTGCCCGAGGTGGCGTCGTTCCCCTCCTTCAGCCACAGACGAATCTGCTGTTCGCGGTCGTCGATCTGCGCTTCGGTGACGTTGTCGCTGTCCAGTTGCGCGATCGCCACCGACGTGTCGACGCTTTCGAACCCGCGCTTGTCGTTGGTGAAGTAGCTGAAGGCATAAATCACCAGCAAAAGGGCGGCAACGATTGCCAGGTTACGAAACACTATCTTTCGGTTCATACAGGTCGACCGAGTCGGCCGGTCCTTTCGAGAGTTCGGGTCTCCGGGGGTGCAGCTCCGGCTGTGAACCGGACAATCCAGGTTACCGCGAATGCCCGACGGTCAGTTCGGGCAGCGGTCACCCGCTTTGAACACGGCACCTATTCCATCAACGCATATGACCACGCTGTGGTTCCCTGCCGTGTTACCGGGGCGGTGCCACCTTGGTCCAGTTCTCCAACTGCTCGATGTGAGCCGCCAGCGCGAGGATCTTCGCTTCACCGCCCGGCGGTGCCGCAATCTGCACCGCCATCGGGGTCCCGGAACCGTGATGTCGGCCGACCGGAACACTCGCCGCGGGCCAGCCTGCCATGTTCCACAGGGCACTGAACGGTGCGTAGCGGACGTTCGACACGATGTTGGACAACCACGACTTCTCGCTCCAGGCCACCGCTTCGATGGGCGGCTGCGCAAGCGACGGTGTGATCACCACGTCGGCATTCTCGAAGAATTTCCACAGCTCGGCTTCGAGGTCGGACACCTGTTTCGGGTTCACGATCCGCCCGAGACGCCGGCCGAGAGCCACATGCCGCCGGGTGCGCGGTTGGAGCAGGGCAGGATCGAGCGTCGCCGCGTCCGCTGCAGCGCCGGCCGTCCAACGCGCGACCAGCGGCAGCAGGTTCTTCGGATAGGGAATCTTCGCGGCGAACGTGCGGTGCCCCGCCCCGGACAGCAGCGCGGCGACCCGTTCGGTCGTGCTCTTCCACTGGCTGTCGACCGTGGCCAGCGGGGTCGGTGAGCCGGCCGCGACCGCGACCCGCATCGATTCGGGGGTCTGCAGAGTGGCCAACTCCGGACGGTCCGCCATCACCGACAGCATCAGGGCCGCGTCGGCGACCGTTGTGGCGATCGGGCCGTTCTCCGACATCCCGAACCAGGAATCGACTCCGAGCTGCGCCGGGACGACGTCACGGCCCGGTTTGATGCCGAAGACCCCACACGCAGCCGACGGGATCCGAATGGACCCCATCCCGTCGTTCCCGACGGCCAACGGCACCATTCCGGCGGCAACCGCCGCAGCCGACCCACCGGACGAGCCGCCTGGGGTGAGCCTCGGGTTCCATGGATTGCGGGTGATGGAACCGGGCGAATCAGTGGTCCCGAAGATGCAGAGTTCCGGGACGGCCGTGACCCCGACGAGCACCGCGCCGGCAGCTCGCAACCGCGCCACGACCGCGTGGTCGGACGTTCGAGGCTGCGACGGGGTGGCCACGGACCCCTCCCGCTCGGGTTGTCCGGCGACAGCGAGGTTGTCCTTGATCGCGATGGGTACGCCGGCGAGGGGAAGGTCGGCCAGGTCGGTCCTGGCGCCGACAGCTTCTGCCTCGGCCCGGGCCTCTTCGCGAACCGTGACGAAGGCCCGGATCTCCCCGTCTCGCGCTGCGATCGTATCGAGCGACCGCCCTGCGGGAACCGACGGTGACAACGTCCCTGCCTTGACCTCGCGTGCGATATCCACAGCAGTGGTGGTCGTCGCGCTGCGCCCCGAATCGTTCGTCATGGTCTGATCCTATGTTCGGGCCTGGGATCGATGGCCCGTCCGGCGTTACGATTCGAATTGACCGGAAACGGGGCATCGATGCCATATGTCCGAAACCCAGGCGCAGCGAACCGAGCACGCAGGAACTGCCAAGGCCACTCCCGACTGGACCGTGACGGCAGCGGCAGATCAAACACGTGAGTCCCCGGAAGGCACACTCGTCGCGTCCGAGCCTCGGACTCGATCACTCGAGGACATCGAAGTCGGGGCACGCATCGACGATTTCGACCTCGTGATGTCACTCGGCACCGGAGCGTTCGGCAAAGTCTTCCTGGCCCGGCAGCGGTCGATGCAACGACTGGTGGCAGTAAAGATCTCGCGCGACCACGGCAACGAGCCGCAAACCCTGGCCAAGCTCGACCACGATTACATCGTGCGCGTGTACGACCAGCGCATCCTCCCGGAGCAGCAACTCCGGTTGCTCTACATGCAATATCTGCCGGGCGGCACCCTGCTACGAGTCCTCGAGCGGGCGCGTGCGACGCCGGAGCAGGATCGGTCCGGACGCCTCCTGCTGGACGTGGTCGACGAGGTGATGCAGGACAAGGGCGAACTGCGTCCCACCGATTCGAGTGTGCGGGACGAGATTGCGCAGTTGAGCTGGCCGGAGACAGTGGCGTGGCTGGGACGACGCCTTGCCGAAGCGCTCGATCACGCAGACAGACACGGCGTGCTGCACCGCGACATCAAACCGGCGAACATCCTGCTGACGGCCGAGGGGATTCCGAAGCTTGCCGACTTCAACATCAGCTTCGCCGAAACCGTGGCCGGGTCGTCTCCGTTGGCGTATTTCGGCGGTTCGCTCGCCTACATGTCACCCGAGCAACTCGCCGCGTGCCATCGCGATCTACCGGGCACAGCCGCCGATCTCGACACGCGCAGCGACATCTTCGCTCTCGGAGTGATGCTGTGGGAGCTGGCCTGCGGACGGCGCCCCTTCGACGACGGCCAGATCTCGGGCAGTTCCCTCCCCACCTTGAAAGGCATGCTCGATCGACGCGCCCACGGAGTGGAGTCGACCGTCGCGAACGACCTTCCCGCAGACTGCCCCGCCGCACTGCGCCGTGTTCTGCTCACCTGCCTGGCGCCCCGGCCACAGGATCGCTGGTCGAGTGGGCGCGAACTGGCGCACCAGTTCGATCTGTGCCTCGATTCGCGTGCGCGAGACCTGGTGGACCCACCAGAGGGAAGTCGTCGTCTGCGCCTGCGTAAGTGGGCGGCATTGTTGATAGTTCTCGGGATCGCGGTTCCCAACGGACTGGCGGCTGCGTACAACTACCACCACAACAAGATGCTGATCATCAGCGAGTTGTCGCCGCAGGCGGGGCAATCGTTCGAGGCGATTCAGTTGGCGATCAACGGAATCGTGTTTCCGTTGGGCACGATCGTGTTGGTCTACCTCGGGCGGCGCCCATTGTTCGTGCCGCGCGGACTGCGTTCCGGGAAGGTTTACGACAAGACCACCCTGGCCCGGGCACGCACGGACACCCTGCTTCTCGGAGACCGCGTGGTGATTGTGGTGTTCGCACTGTGGGTGGTCGCCGGAATCACCTACCCGATATCGCTGCAACTTGCCGCGGGCGACGTCCCGCAACGGGCGTACGTGCACTTCGTCGCGTCACTCGTCGTGTGCGGTGCGGTGGCTGTGGCGTATCCGTTCTTCATCGTGGCGTTCCTGTCGGTCCGCTACATCTATCCGGTACTGATTCCGCAGGAGATCGCCGGTTCGGACGACGCCCGGAAACTCCGAGGCCTGGACCGGCGAAGCATCCGATACCTCGCGGTCGCCGCCTCCGTCCCACTTGCCGGGGTCGCCGGGGTGACGTTTCTGTCACCGGACGAAATCACGATGGTGATCGTCGCCGTCCGCATCCTGTGCGTGGGCGGCATCCTGGCATTCGTCGGCGTGTATTGGCTGTTCCGGGAACTCGAACAAGATCTGACGGCCCTCGGACACGTGGTGTCACACGAGCGAAATGGTCAGCCGCCGGGTGCGTCCTAGTCCCACTTCCCGAAGATCGATCCAAGATCAGCTCTTGGAGTCTGCGCCGCTATCAGCCTGTTCGATGAGCGCTTTTACCAGAGACATGGCGCTCGTCTCGCCGGGAAGCGGACGATGACCTTGGTGCGTCGTTTGGTTTCGCCGAAGGTGCTGTACTGGCAGCGAGATCTCGCATCCAGGCGGTGGTGTGAGGCGTCAGTCGAGAAGGTCGAGGTAGGTGCGTCGGGCTTTCATGGCGTGGATGACCTCGGTGGCACCGTCGTCGTAGTGCAACACGACCACCTCGAGGACGCGGGCGCGTGTGTCGAATCCCAGGACCAGGACTCGTCGAGGGTGCTCATCGTCCAACGGTCCTGTCAGTAGCGGAGCGTCTACGGCCGCGTGGATATCGGCGTCGTTGATACCGTGTTTGCGTGCGGATCGGCGGATGATCACGAGGCGTTGGCCCACTGGGCCAACGCCTGCCGGATCGCCTCGGAACGGTTGAGGTGTTCCCGCTCCGCGCGGGCCATCACGGCCTGCAATTCTGCGTCGGTCATGCGCACAGGCACGACCTTCGCCGCGTTCTCCGCCCGTGCGGGCCGGCCCATGCGCTTTTTCAGCCACGTGGGGTCGTAGCCGACCTCAGCCTCAGCGACCCACTGATCGATCTGCTGCTCGGAGACGTCACGTCCCTGGATCTTCCGCTCCATACCCGTAATCGTAATACGAAACTATGACGACCGGTAGAGCACGTGCGTGGCGCCGGTCCGGGATACACCTGTCCGCCAGCGCATGACGCGCAGTCGCTGACGGAACGGGAGGCCGATCCTGACTTTGTCAGCACGCTGGAACATTCGGCGCCCGGTCGGGCCGCTGGCACGTAGCGCGTCGACCGTGAGTGTGTGGCCAGCGGATGATCCTGGGATGATGTGCTCGCCATCCGGTCGGCTCGTACGCGGTCGTGGACTGCGTCCTGCGCTTCCTGATGGTGCTCTGCCAGAGTTCGGGCTGCACCTCCTTGCCGCGCTACCGGACCCGAAACCGTGGGAATCTCGGTGGATCCACTGACCCGACTTCAGGTTGCCGAAGAACCTGCGCAAGGCTCAACACGCGCTGTAAGACGCGTGGCGACGCTCTCAGCACGAGCAGGTAGCACTACGCCGACCCACGGGCCGTCGAGACGCTTTGGCAGCGGCGTTTCGTAACCCGCTTCCGATAGGATTAGTTCGCCGCAGTGCCGGGCGATCGACATGCGTCAGAGACGGAGAATCATGGTGATCGCACCGCCGTAGTGCCCGGCCTGCTGGAAGCCTGCGTGCTCATAGAGACGCCGTGCGTAGTTGTCTGGTTCCACACTCAGGCTCAGCGCCGGTATGTTCTCGCCGCGAGAAGCGATGATGAGCGTGTCGAGCAGGAGCCTTCCGATGCCCTGACCTCTGTGAGGACGGACTACTGCCATCGATATTTCCGGTACGGTCTCGTCGACGAAGCCGTACCCCGGACCGTCGGAGGTAAAAAATCGCAGCCATGCAGCTCCGACCGGTAGATCGTCCTCGGCGACCACGCCGAGATCACCACCACGTGGCCAGCCGGTGACGTAGTGCACCAGGTTTGGCTGGCGCAGAACGTCCTGACGGGTACCGTGCGGCCCGTCAGGTCTCCAGAATGCGGCTTCGGCCAGCATGTCCGCCAGGAAAGACGCATCCGCGGCATCGGCAGCTCGTACGACAACGGACATACCGGCAGTATCGCATCGCCAGTGATTGCCTGCCATCACATGTCCCGGGTGCTGCGGTCGTTCCGCGAGCACGCAGCCACGTGAAACGTGACGAGCTCGCCCACATCCTGCAAGGCGCGAAAAGGACCTCGACTTCGTCGACGCGCTCGTGCGCGGGAGGATCAGTAGCTTCTTGGCGAACTACTCGAAGTGACGACTGACCGACGATGCGCATCTGAATGTGCGCACGAACCACCCCGGCCACCTACGGGGAGCATCCAAACCCAGTGGTGTGCTTTGCCGAAACCGGCCCGGACATGATGCGCAGCCTGCGCGAGCGCGATTGGACCCCCCACCACTTTCGCCCCCTGATCATCTTTCCAGTCGAGAACCGAACGCGCCCCGAACAATCAACCGCCGTAAACCCGCGGCTCGAGTGTGCCGATGTACGGCAGGTCGCGGTAGCGCTCCGCGTAGTCGAGGCCGTAGCCGACGACGAACTCGTTGGGGATGTCGAAGCCGACGTTGTCGACGTTGATGTCCACCTTCACCGCGTCAGGCTTGCGGAGCAGGGTGATCACATCGAGGGAGGCCGGGTTGCGGGTCTTCAGGTTGCGCATCAACCACGACAACGTGAGACCGGAGTCGATGATGTCCTCGACGATCAGGACGTGACGGCCCGCGATGTCCTTGTCGAGATCCTTCAGGATCCGGACTACACCCGACGAAGAGGTGGACGAGCCATACGAGCTGACGGCCATGAACTCCATCTGGGTGGGGATCGAGAGCGCACGGGCGAAGTCGGTCATGAAGAAGATCGCGCCTTTGAGAACGCCGACCAACAGCAGGTCACCTTCGGGTGCACCGGCCGGGTAGCGGGCGGCGACTTCTTCGGCGAGTTCCGCAGTTCGTTGACGAATCTGTTCTTCGGAGATCATTACCGATGCGATGTCGCCGTCGTACACGCGTCAAACCCTTCGCTCTTCGTCCGGCCCTGTGCCTTCCAAACCGATACTCAGCCTGCCACGTCGGCGGCGCACCACCAACCTCGCGTTCGGGGTGCCACCGCCTACGGCCACGCCGCCTTGACCTCGCCAGCGTCCGATCAGGTCGTCGACTGCACGTAATTGCAGGTCTGTCAGCCCCTTCGCGCCCTGTTCCTGCAGCCAGCTCCGCAGTACGCGCCGACGGATCGGCGCCTGCTCGCCGTCGATCTCCGTGATCAACACCTCGTTGTCGACAACAACACGAAGTGCCACGTGCGCGGCGATGGTGTCGAGGACGGCGCCGTCCTCCCTCAATTGCGCGGCGGTGCGTGACAGTGCGCCCGCGACTCCCCCGCTGAGGACGTCCTCGAGCATCGGCAGCACCTCGGTGCGCAGTCGCACTCGCGCGAAGTCCGGTGACGAGTTGTGGGGATCCTCGTGCGGCTCGATACCGAGCTCTGTGCAGGCCTGATGCGTCACGGCTCTACGCACACCGAGCAATGGACGGCCCCACGGTGAGTCGAACGAACTCATTCCCCAGATCGACCGACCACCGGAGCCGCGAGCGAGTCCGAGCAGAACTGTTTCGGCCTGGTCGTCGAGTGTGTGGCCGAGCAATACGGGCAAGCCACGGCGAGCCCCATCGAGGGCGGAGTACCGGGCGGAACGAGCTGCCGCTTCCATGCCGCCGCGGCCGCTGACATCGACTGCGAGGACTGTCGCCGACGCGCATCCGAGGGCAACGGCATGGGTGGCCGCGGCATCGGCCACACGATCCGATCCGTCCTGCAGTCGATGATCTACGACGAGCGCATGCACGGTGTCCGCCTCCGCCGCCGCTGCCGCCGTCAAAGCGAGTGAGTCGGGCCCACCGGACAGCGCCACCACCAACTCGCTCCCTGGGGCGTGCGCGGCGATCCATGCTCGGACCGCGTGACGCACCTCGAGGATTGCGGGTTCCTCCGGCAGCATCGACGCAGAATTCCTCAACCGAGAACGCGGGCGGTCCACGCCGCAGGGTTATCGATCTCGGCCAACTTCGGCATGGTGTCCGGTCCGGTCCAGATGGTGTTGAACCGTTCCATTCCGACCTGGGCGACAACCGCGTCGACGAACTGCTTGCCGCGGACGTACTGGGCCATCTTCGCGTCCATCCCGAGCAGAGCACGGATCAGCCGGTGCATGGGGTTGCTCTTGCGCTGACGCCGCGCGTCGAATGCTCCGCGGATCCGCGTCACCGACGGCACCACGGCAGGCCCCACCGCATCCATGACATGGTCGGCGTGGCCTTCGAGCACTGTACCCAGCACCAGCAGGCGATCGAGGGCGTCTCGCTGCGGCTCGGCCTGCGTTGCGCGGAGCAGGCCGACGATGCCGCCCGGTGCCCCGTCTTCGGTGTCGGTGCGCCCGCGGTCCCGCAGCAGCGTGGACAACCGGCCCACCATGTCGGTCAGCGACTGGTCCTCACCCTCCCCCAGGGTTTCGACCGCGTCCTGCATGTATCCGGCGAGCCACGGCGAGGACGAGAACTGGACGCGGTGCGTCACCTCGTGCAGGCACACCCACAGGCGGAAGTCCTCGGGGTCGACGCGGAGTGCCCGCTCGACGGCGATGACGTTGGGGGCGACGAGAAGCAGTGTGCCGTTCTCGCCCGTGAACGGGTCGTACTGGCCGAGGATCGCGGAGGACAGGTAGGCGAGCATCGCCCCCGCCTGAATGCCGGCCGGCTTCCCGATGAGCAAACCGGATTCTGAATCGGCGCCGGTCAGGTGACCCATCGATTGCGCAGCAGCATTGATCCAACCGGCTCGGTCCAGAATCTGCGCAGTCGGAATCGGAAGTCCGTCCGCCAACCCGGTCACCTCGCGCACCGGCATCTCCGCGCGGACGGAAGCATCGGCCAGATCGGCTACTGCCTTTTCGGCGGTATAGCGAGATGTCGCAGGCCCACTGCGGACCAGCCTGACACCGGTTTTCGCTGCGAGGTTCCAGTCGACGGCACCGATCGACGAGTCGTCGGCCATCAGGTGCACCCGCACGTTCGCAGGGACGACGCCAACGCGTCGAGTGCCGGACGACTGAGACCGGGCGGGCGACCGTTCGACATGAACGTGAACGTCAGGACCCTGCCGGACTGGTCGACGACGTACCCGGCGAGCGAGCTGGCA
>JAAZAD010000231.1 GCA_012514505.1 Rhodococcus sp. (in: high G+C Gram-positive bacteria)
GTGCGTATCCCGATCACGGGCAACAACCCGAAGGCCAAGCGCCTCGAGTTCCGCGCTCCCGACTCCTCGGGTAACCCCTACCTGAACTTCGCGGCGCAGATGATGGCCGGCCTGGACGGCATCAAGAACAAGATCGAGCCGCAGGCACCGGTCGACAAGGACCTCTACGAGCTCCCGCCGGAGGAGGCCCGCAACATCCCGCAGGCCCCCACCCAGCTCTCGGCCGTCATCGACCGCCTCGAGCAGGACCACGACTACCTCACCGAGGGCGGCGTGTTCACCTCCGACCTCATCGAGACCTGGATCTCGCTCAAGCGCGAGCAGGAAATCGCACCGGTCAACCTGCGTCCGCACCCCTACGAGTTCGAGCTCTACTACGACGTGTGAGTCGGCTGACGCCGATAGGACGTGTGAGTCAGACAGCCGCTACGTGTGAGTAGTTAGCGTCCAAGAAGTCCGCCCGCATGGTGAAAACCGTGCGGGCGGACTTTTTCGTCGTGCGCTCAGGCGCGTTCTCGCCTCGGGAACAGGTAGAGAAGCAGTCCGACAACCACCCACAGACCGAGGACGACAGCCGGGCCGGCGATGGCGGCCGAGTCGAAGAACGCAACACTACGCAGCATCGCGGCGCCGGCGCCCGGCGGAAACGCCTGACCGATCTCCTGCCACGGCGAAGCGAGGAATTCCGGTGCGGTTGCCGCCCCGGACAGCGGGTTACCGAGCAACAAGAGCGACGCGGCACCCAGTGCCAACCCGGCGATTCCTGCTGCCCAACGGAGCCCGAGGAGCCCGACGGCTCCCGCACCGATCACTGCGGCGAGCACACCCGCCTCCGCGAGGTAGTTTCCGTCAAGGGTTCCGAATCCGAAGTGCAGGACGGCTGCGAACGACAGTCCGCCGAGCACGGCGTACACGAGCACTCCCCCGATCTGCAGACCCCGACGGCCGGTGAGGAAACCGAACGCGACCGCAGGAAGGATCGCTCCCAAAACCATCGGAAGCAGCGCAGCCCCGAATCCGACACCCCGCGGATCGTCGGACGGCATCGGGACGACGTCCTCGACAGCCGGTTGCGACGTGTCACCTGCGGCCATCGCCCCTGCCATGTCGGTCAGCGCGCCCGAAACAACCGGACTTGCTGCGCTTGCTGTGAGTACACGTGGGCCTTCCGGTGTGGCGACGATGCCGCCGTAGACCTCACGCCCTTCGATCGCCCGGACCAGCTCCGCCTCGCTGCCGTAGGTGGTCACGGCGAAGGCGTCAGCGTCCGCGGCCTCGATCCTCTCGATGATCTGGGAGGTTGCAGCGGGTGGGCCGGCGACGCCGAGCGGAAGGTCGCGTGGTTCCGAAGACACCATCGGCAACCCGAATGCGAGCAACACGAGAGTGAGGACCGTTGCGAGTGCCAGCGGCACCGCTACCAGGGCAAGCAGCGCCGAATTCCGCTCCTCCTCGGGTGCAGCGCCAACGACCTGTGGCCGGTCGGCGACATCGGTTGATGTGGTGATCATGGCCTGCCTCCTTCAACGGTTGATGAATTCAAACTATGAGCACCTCGACGCGTCTGTCAACGACTGTTGAAACATTAGTCAACGGTCGTTGAAACGCTGCTAGCATGAATCGATGACATCGACACGGCGCCAGCGAACAGGACCCCGCGGAGGTGACACCCGCGGCGACATTCTGCGGGCGGCGCGCGAGTCTTTCGGAGAAAAGGGCTACGACACCACATCGATGCGTGCTGTCGCCCGCGCGGCAGGGGTGGACGTCGCACTCGTTTCGTACTATTTCGGCAGTAAGGACCAACTTTTCGCCGCGACCATGGAGCTACCGGTCTCACCGTCCGAACTCATCGACCGCGCGTTCGACGCGGGCGTGGACGAAGCCGGACCCCGTCTTGTCGACACGTTTCTGCGCCTGTGGGACGACCCCGAAACGGGTCCGGCTTTCGTTGCCCTCTTCCGCTCAGCGGCTTCGCACGAGCCTTCACGAGAAATGTTCGCCGAGTCCATCTCAACGGCAATCGTGAACAGGTATGCCACGCACCTTCCCGACCATTCCACGCGCCGGGCATCGCTCGCGGCCTCACAGTTGATCGGCCTGGCAGTACTGCGATACATCATGAAGCTCACGCCCGTGGTCGAGATGACCCGAGACGAGTTGGTCGCCGACGCCGGCCCCACGTTGCAGCGCTACCTCACCGGGCCCCTGACCGACTGATCGGACGGGCATGGCGAATCCACGACTCCCGCGGACGACCTCGTGTCCACGCTGTCACGCGGGGTGTGTTTCTACCAGGGCAACCTCTGCGACGCTCTACCACGCCACCTGCACTGGTGACTGAATCTCGTTGCGTGGAACGCGCCGTACGTCCCGACCGCTGAGATCGGCTTGGATACCCAGCGAAGCCCGTCTGCACGAGCCACTGACCGCCGTGGACAGCGGCGACGACGGCCTCGATCTTCAGCGACGGCTCATTGCGCAGGTCCAGGATGGTTGGCCCCCGATGGATATTCGGTTGTCGAGTCCACCAGACTCGACTAGTCGACCAGGTAGCGCTGAAGGGTCGGGCCGATCCACTCGACGACCTCCTGACGCTCCATGGTCACGAGCGGCGGAAACGCCAGGACATACCGACACAGGGCTATGCCGAGAACCTGAGAGGCAGCCAAACCTGCGCGAGCCGACGACCCCTGCGGATCCGCCCTCACCGATGCGACTATCGGGGACAACTGCGCGGCAAAGATCGATCGCATTCGTTCCGAGACCACAGGATTGGTGACGCCCGCCCGCAGCAAGATGAGCAACGCCTCGTCGCGTTCCCAACGTTCGAGGAAGTGGGCTGCCACCGTGGTCCCGATCTTCTCGCGCGGCACCTGTTCCAGATCTGGGAGTTCGAGGTCGAACTCCGCTGCCGCCGCGAACAGCCCCTCCTTGTTGCCGAAGTACCGCATCACCATCGACGGGTCGATGTGGGCATCCGCCGCTATCGCTCGGATCGTGGCTCGGTCGTAGCCGTCCGCCGCAAATCGTTCCCGTGCTGCTGCCAGGATCACAGCCTTGGTCTCGGACGCCGATCTTCTCATGCCAACAATTGTAGGCCAACAACCGTTGACAAGTGCGCGAGACCCGTTCTACCGTTATGCCAACAGTTGTTGACCAAAGCTTGTCGACGAAGGGAATGACCATGATCTCCACCGACGTCCTGGTGGTCGGAGCCGGACCGGTCGGCCTCACGACCGCCATCGTTCTGGCGCAACGCGGTCGCGACGTGACGATCGTCGACAACCAAACCGAAGGTGCAAACACCTCACGGGCTGCAGTGGTTCACCCACACACGCTCGAACTGCTCGAGCCCTACGGGGTGAGTGCAGAACTCGTCGGACGTGGCGTACACACCCCGACCTTCACCATCCGCGATCGAGATGACCTGCTGATCGCAGTGCCGTTCGACGAACTACCGACCCGATACCCGTACACCTTGATGATTTCGCAGGCCGACACCGAGGCATTTCTGCTCGTGCGACTCGAGGAACTCGGAGTGAAGGTCACCCGGCCGGCCACCGTGACGGGAATCGAGCAGGATTCGTGCTGCGCTGTCGCAACCTTCGACGACGGCGGGCAGGTCCGCGCCCAGTACGTGGTCGGCGCAGACGGAATGCACAGCCGAGTACGCGAGCAATCGGGCACGGTGTTCCGCGGCGGCACACACGGTGAGTCGTTCACTCTCGCAGACGTACACCTGTCCGGCGGCGTACCGAGCGACGAAGTCATCCTGTACTTCTCGCCGGCGGGCCTCGCCATTGTTGCACCCCTCCCCGACGGAATGTATCGAATCGTCGCGACGGTCGACGAGGCACCGCAACACCCGGACACCGAATTCGTTCAACAGCTACTGAACGAACGTGGACCGGAGGTGCAGGGAGTCGTTGTCGAGGACGTGGTGTGGGGTTCGCGATTCCGTGTCCATCACCGCGTCGCGGACTCGTTCCGCAACAACAGGATTCTGCTCGCCGGCGATGCCGCGCACGTACATTCACCGGCAGGCGGGCAGGGGATGAATCTGGGCATCGAGGATGCCGTCGCTCTCGGTGAATCCTTGTCCCGAGTGCTGACCGGTGCGTCCGCAAGCGTGTTGGACGACTACGCGAACGCCCGCCACCGAACTGCAACGGGCGTTGTCTCGTTGGCCAGCAGGTTGACGATGTTGGCCACGATGTCCTCTGGTCGGCGGCCGATACGAAACCGCCTCGTGCGCATTGCCGGAAAGATCCCGGCTGTGAGACGCAAGCTCGCGTGGCGCCTCTCCGGGCTCGACCGCCGCTGACGTACCCGAAACCCACCCATCACCGAAGGAGTGAATCATGAGACTCGTCAACGACCACCTCGCGACCAAGGTCCGACTCACCGAACCCAGCGACAACGGCTTCCTGGTCGTCGCGGCCGAGGTCGGCGACTGGGTCGGCCCGTTCCCCATGCCCTCACGCGAACGCCGCCGGGTCCTCACTCGAGTCGATACCCTGTGCGCATCACTGGCCGGCAACGAAGACGTCGTCGAAGCTGTGGCATTCCGCGCGGCGCTGCGTCCCCCGGGCGAGGGAGCGGAGATCCTCCGCCGCGGCGGTGTTCGCCCGGCCCGCTACGACGTGGTCGTGCTGGTGCGAACAACGACAGTCGAGGCAATCGATACGATCCGCGCGAACCCGGTGTACCGCGACATGGTGGCAGTGATCGAGAACGCCGCCCGGCACATCCACCACGTCGCGGCCGACAATCCCGCCCGCATCGCGGACGTCGACCATGGCCCGAACCACTGGTTCTTGTTCAACTACTTTCACTGCGGTGACGCCCGAACCGTCTACGACGCGTGGGAGTACACAGCCGGTTGGTTCCAGAACAACACCGCACTACCCGACTCGACACTCATGCGCCCGCTGACAGGCGAATCCACCGACTACGGGGTCATCAATCACGCAAGCTGGCCGAACCTGCGCACGTTCTTACCCAATCTGCTGTTCCAGCCGAGCTTTCGCTCGTTCGTGCTGGCCAACTTCAGAGCCAACGGCGTTGCCGCCCAACCCATCCTCTACCGGCAACGCTCGGCAGCCGTGCGGCCGTCTACGTCGTCGAGTACGAGCCGGGCAATCAGCCCTCGGTGATCGGATCCCTCGATCGTCACGGCATCCACCGAACGCGCGTGCGCGTCGCTGGAGGCGATGTGGTCGATGGCGATCATCGGCGGCAGCGGTGCTTGATCGGCCGGGTAAGTGTTCTGCACGCCGGAGCCCGCCTGGTCTGCCGCATCACGGAATCTGCCGGACACCAGATTTCGGTATTTCAGATGATCGCGCGTGGCGTTGAAGTCACCGCTGACGATCACCGGTCCCGAATCCGCGGGAATCTCGTTCAGGATCGCGGAGATGCGATCCATTTCGCCGGCCCACACGGAGACCGGGGTCGGCCACGGTGGGACGGGGTGAAAGGCATAGACCTCGGCGCTGCGCTCATCCGGCAGGGCAATCCGCGCAGACAGTGCCGAGAGCAGAAACTCCTCGTAATGCACCTCCTCCGACAACGGATACCGGCTCCAGATCCCGGTGCCCGCTCCCCCGCTGAACGGCCGTGCGAACGAGTACGGAAGTTCGTCTGCGATCCCCGCAGTGGTCAGTCGCACTATCGCATCCGGGGTCAATTCGTTGATGGTGACGACGTCGACTTCCTCGGTCACGATCTGTTCGACGAGCGCGTCCGCATCGGCGTTTCCGAGCCAGATGTTCGCCTGCATCACCGTGAGTTCGGTTCCGCCCTCGGCCGGCGCCCCATCGGGAACGAAGAGCGGAGCCTGACCGACCACGGCGGCAACCGCCACCACCAGCGACACGGCAAAGCCGATCCAATGCCGGGTGACGCCGAGTACGACAACCGCGACAAGCCCTGCCGCCATCAGGTACGGCGCTGCGGAGCAGATCATCACGAGACGTTGATTGTGTAGCTCGAGGCTTCGAATAAGCACACCGAACGCACCCACGCACAGCGCGATCCAACCGAGGCCGATCAGGACGTGTCGCATCCACACCGGCGTCACTCGCCGAATACCTGCTCCACTACGGCTTTCGCACGGCGAGTCACACGCAGGTAGTTGTCGAGGAACTCGCCCGCGTCGTCACTACCCCAACCGGCAACCTGTGCAACAGCCGACAACACACGACCGGGCCCAGGCAACTGGTCCGTCGGCTTGCCACGAACCAGCACGAGCGCATTCCGTGCCTTCGTGGCGGTGATCCACGCGTCGCGCAGCAATTCGATGTCGTGCTCGGGCAACAGTTCTGCAGCGCCGATGGCGTCCAGGGTTTCGAGCGTCGACGTGTTGTGCAGCGTCATGACCTCGTGTGCGTAGCGCAGTTGCATCAGCTGCACGGTCCACTCGACGTCGGCGAGCCCACCTCGGCCGAGCTTGGTGTGTGTGGCCGGATCGGCTCCTCGAGGCAGCCGCTCCGAATCGACACGGGCCTTGATCCGTCGGATCTCACGCACCGACTGTTCGGACACTCCGCCTGCCGGGTAGCGCGTCTTGTCGATCATGTGCAGGAAACGCAGACCGAGGTCCGGGTCGCCGGCGATGTGGTGTGCACGCAACAGCGCCTGCACCTCCCACGCCTGTGCCCACTGGTCGTAATACGCCGCGTACGACGAGAGTGTGCGCACCACCGGCCCACTGCGTCCTTCGGGTCGCAGTCCCGTATCGACCTCGAGGGGTGGGTCGGTACTCGCGGCGCCGAGAAGTGTGCGAACCCGATCGGCAACGCCGATGGCCCACTTGACAGCCTCGGTTTCGTCGACGCCCTCGATCGGCTCGCACACGAACAGCACATCGGCGTCCGACCCGTAGCCGAGCTCGCCACCGCCCAGTCGACCCATGCCGATCACCGTGAGGGTGGCAGGAGCAGAACCGCCGCGTGTCGCGACACTCGCCTTGATCACTGCGGTCAGCGACGCGTTGAGCACAGCCGCCCACACCGAAGACAGCGCTTTGCACACCTGCGGGACGTCCAGCATGCCAAGGATGTCGGCCGAGGCGACTCGCGCCAGTTCGTAACGCCGCAGCGAACGTGCCGCACCGATAGCCCGGACCGGATCGTCGTAACGAGCCGAGGCCGTGAGGATTCCGCGAGCGACGTCGTCCGGCTTCGGTTCCAGCAGACGCGGACCGCTGGGCGAGTCGGCGAAAAGCCGCACCACATCGGGCGCCTTCACGAGCAGATCGGGAACATACGCCGACGAACCGAGAACCGTCATCAGACGTTCCGCCACCGATGCCTCGTCGCGTAGCAGTCGAAGGAACCAGGTCTGGTCGATCATCGCGTCGGACAACCGACGGTATGCCAGAAGGCCCGCATCGGGATCCGGTGTGTCCGCAAGACATTCGAGGAGCGTGGGCAGCAGCAGTGCCTGAATTCGGCCCTTCCTCGATGCCCCGCCGGTCAGCGCGGTGAGGTGGCCAAGCGCATTTTGAGGTGCGGTGTAGCCGAGCGCCGCCAACTGCCGCATCGCACCGTCCGGCGACAAACGCAACGCATCTTTGTCGGTACGGGCCACGGACTCGAGCAAAGGCCGGTAGAACAGCTTCGCGTGCAAACGCCTGACCCGATGCGAATTCCTGCGGATCTCCGCGTTGAGGACGCCGAGCGAATCTTTCGTTCCGTCGGGACGCATGTGCGCGGCGCGTGCAAGCCACCGCAACGCCTCTTCGTCGGCTGCCGGAGGAAGCGTGTGTGTCCGCTTGAGCTTCTGTATTTGCAGCCGGTGCTCGAGCAGCCGCAGAAACTCGTAGGACGCCGTGAGATTCGCTGCGTCGTCACGGCCGACGTATCCGGCGGCCGCCAGTGCGGTCAACGCGTCGACCGTGTTCTGGACGTGCAGAGATTCGTCGGCGCGGCCGTGCACGAGCTGCAACAACTGCACCGCGAACTCGACGTCGCGAAGGCTGCCCCGTCCCAGTTTGAGTTCGCGCTCACGCAGTTCGGCGGGAACCATTGCCTCCACACGGCGGCGCATCGCCTGCACCTCGGGCACGAAGTTCTCGCGCTCCGATGCGATCCACACCATCGGGCTGAGTGCGTCGACATACTGCTGGCCCAGGGTCAGGTCACCCGTCATCGGGCGAGCCTTCAACAGCGCCTGGAACTCCCACGTCTTCGCCCACCGCTTGTAGTAGGCGATGTGTGACTCGAGGGTGCGGACGAGTTCGCCGCGCTTGCCTTCGGGTCGCAGAGCTGCGTCCACGTCGAAGAACGCGGACGAGCCGATCCTCATCATCTCGCCCGCCAGCCGGCTGGCCACTGCATCCGCGGGTTCGGCCACGAACACCACATCGACGTCGCTGACGTAGTTCAGTTCGCGCGCACCACATTTGCCCATCGCGATCACAGCAAGCCGAACCGGGCAGGGCTCGTCGGGGCACACGGTCGTCACTGCCACTGCGAGCGCTGCCGTGAGTGCGGCATCGGCAAGGTCGGACAACTGGTGTCCGACAGCCTGGTACGGAAGCACGGGTTCGTTCTCGACGGTAGCGGCGAGGTCGACCGCGGCCAGGACCATCAATTCGTCGCGATAGCACTTACGCAGTGCGGCAACCGCGTCCGGTCCGGTGACCGCGGCCCGGTACGACAACGCGCCGTCGCCCGCATCGGGTTCGGGAGTGGCATCGACTGCGGCGAGCAGCCGATCGGTGGCTTCCTGCTTGGTCGGCAATTCTACGTCACCAGCGAGCAGACGCCACGACTCGGGTTCCGCAACGAGATGATCGCCGAACGCGCTGGACGCACCCAACAACCCGAACAGGCGGCCACGCAGCCCCTTGTCGGTGTCGAGTGCAGTGTCGACTTCCGCCCAGTCGTCGCCCAGGCCGTCCTTGAGCCGAACAAGTGTCCGTAGGGCCAGATCGGCGTTCGCAGCGCGCGAGAGCGCCCACAACACTTCGACCTTCGATACGTGGACCCAGCCGAGTTCACGCAGTTCGCCGGGCGCGGTCGGCTCGACGAGGCCGAGGCGACCAGGCCCTGGAATGGCAGATCGTGCTGCCGGAGGTTTCACGGCTCTCCCGCTCACAAGCCGAGGTAGGTCTCGAGCTCGAACGGGGTGACGCGGCTGCGGTAGTTCTCCCACTCGCGCCGCTTGTTTCGCAAGAAGAAGTCGAACACGTGCTCACCCAATGCCTCTGCGACGAGCTCCGACTTCTCCATCTCACGCAGTGCGGAGTCGAGGTTGCCCGGCAACTCCTTGTAGCCCATCGCTCGGCGCTCGGCGGACGTCAACGACCACACGTCGTCTTCGGCCTCGGGCGGAAGTTCGTAGCCCTGCTCCACACCACGCAGACCGGCGGCGAGCAGCACCGCGAAGGTCAGGTAGGGGTTGCAGGCCGAATCTGGGCTCCGGATCTCGACACGACGCGAGGACGCCTTGTTGGGCGTGTACATGGGCACACGAACCAACGCCGACCGGTTGGACGGACCCCAGGACGCCGCGGTCGGAGCCTCTCCCCCGTGGATCAGACGCTTGTAGGAGTTGACCCACTGGTTGGTGACGGCACTGATCTCGTTCGCGTGCTCGAGAATGCCCGCGATGAACGCCTTGCCGGTTGCCGACAGCTGCATCGGATCATCCGGATTGTGGAAGGCGTTGGTGTCGCCTTCGAAAAGACTCATGTGGGTGTGCATTGCCGAGCCGGCCTCGTTGCTGAACGGCTTGGGCATGAAGGTGGCGCGTACACCTTCGGAGATCGCGACCTCCTTGACGACGTAACGGAACGTCATCACGTTGTCGGCCATCGACAGGGCATCCGCATAACGGAGGTCGATTTCCTGCTGTCCGGGCGCAGCCTCGTGGTGGCTGAACTCGACCGAGATGCCCATCGACTCGAGAGCATCGATCGCGTGGCGACGGAAGTTGGGCGCCGAATCGTGAACGGCCTGGTCGAAGTATCCGCCCGAGTCGGCCGGCACAGGCGCGGTGCCGTCCATCGGACCGTTCTCGAGGAGGAAGAACTCGATCTCGGGGTGCACGTAGCAGCTGAACCCGAGGTCACTGGCCTTGTTCAACTGTCGACGCAGGACATGCCGCGAATCCGCCCACGACGGCGAACCGTCGGGCATCGCGATGTCGCAGAACATGCGGGCGGAATGCTGGTGCCCCTTACTCGAACTCCACGGAAGCACCTGGAAGGTCGACGCGTCGGGCTTCGCGACCGTGTCGGCCTCGGATACTCGCGAGAAGCCCTCGATGGCGGAACCGTCGAAACCGATTCCTTCCTCGAACGCTCCTTCGAGTTCCGCGGGCGCAATCGCCACGGACTTGAGGTACCCGAGGACGTCCGTGAACCACAACCGGACGAACCGAATATCGCGCTCTTCGAGGGTGCGAAGCACGAACTCTTTTTGGCGATCCATGTCCGCGAGACTAAGCAAGTTCGTTAAATCTGTGTAACTTCGGACGATCCCTTCACCATCAGCGACCGTGCCGATCACATAGTCCCTGCGTGTAGCCGTACACCCGCTTCGAAATTGTGGGCCGCTCTCAGCAGGCCAGTCCTGTCCGCGGCACGGCCAGGTCGACGAAATAGTCCGCGACCACGTCGTCCACGCACTCCTCGCCGTCGAACACGACCGTGTGCTGCGTGCCCCGGTAGGTGACCAAAACACCCCCGAGTTGCGCCGCCAGGTCCACACCAGCCTGGTACGGCGTGGCCGGATCCTCGGTGGTGGACACGACGACGATCGGCGGCACACCCGGGGCGTCGATCGCGTGCGGTTGGTTTGTACTCGGGGTCGGCCAGAAGGCGCAGATGTCGAGGGGTGCGCTGCCGGTACCGCGACCGTCGTCCAAAAACGGCGCCACCTGCCGAAACCGTGTGTCTGCCTCGCCGAGCACACCACGGTCCATCTCCGGCGGATCGTCGGCACAGCGGATCGCATTGAACGCATCGTTGAGGTTCGAGTACGTGCCGTCCTCCGCGCGACCTTCGTACATGTCCGCCAGGTGTAGCAGCGCGTCACCGGTTCCGTCGACAAGACTGCTCAGTCCACCCCGCAGCAGCCCCCACAGGCGCGGCGAATACAACGCCTGCTGGACGCCGGTGATCGCGTCGGCGTAACTGAGACCACGCGGATCGGTGGTCTCGGCGGGCTTGTCGACAAGGGGGGCGACAAGACTGCGGAACCGCTCGTCGGCAGCTGCCGGGTCGGTGCCGAGAGGGCAGTCCGCCGACGTGACACAGTCCGCCACGAATGCGTCGAACGCTTTCTGGAAGCCGGCCGCCTGAAGGATCACTTCCTCGACCGGATCCTGCTGCGGGTCGAGAGCGCCGTCCAGCACCATCGCCCGAACACGTTCCGGGAACGTCTCCGCATAGGTGGATCCGAGGCGCGTTCCATACGAATAGCCCAGATAGTTCAGCTTCTCGTCGCCCAGAACCGAACGAATGACGTCCATGTCCCGGACCACCTCGTACGTGCCGACGTGCGCGAGCAACTCCGCCCCGGATCGCTCTGCACATTTGCGCGCGTACTCACGGTTCTCCGCCTCACTCTGCGCGATTCCTGCCGGACTCATGTCGATGTCGAGATCCTGGCGCCTGGCATCGGTCTCGTCAGCGTCGAGGCAGCGCACCGACGGGGTGGACGCGCCGATACCGCGTGGATCGAATCCGATCGTGTCGAAACGTTCGGCGACCGGTGTTCCCTCCGTGACCACCGCTGTTCCCAGACCGGAAGCCCCGGGGCCACCAGGATTGACCAGTAGCGAACCGATCTTGTCGCCGGTGGCCGTAGCTATCGACAAGGCGATCTCGGCGGTGGCTCCGTCCGGGTCTGCGTAGTCGAGGGGAACGGTGATCCTGGCGCAATCGAACCCGCTCAAGTCGGATCCGTCGGTGCTGAACCCCTCGCACGAGCCCCAGTTCACGGCCTGCGAGTAGAACTCCTCGAGCCCCTCCGGGACGACACCGGCGGGCCCCGCCTGCGTGGCGGTTGCCGACTGGTCATCGTCGGCGCCGCCACCGGCGCACGACGCAACCAGAGCTACGACGGCACACAGTGCCGCGATCACGACCGACCGTGAAAACATCCTCATGATTGTCGATCGTGCCAGGCACCCGCCAGTTGTGACCTATCGCACTCCACGTGCGACTTCGCACCCTCTGCCCGCAGTGGCAGACTGAAGCCGTCATCACCTACACCCGGGGACCCGCCGGAATCGACCAACCGTCGAAACCGACCAATGGGCCTCGAGGCACGAAAGGGATCAAACGATGTCCGCATCTGAAAGCACGCAGCCCGAAACTCCTCTGTACGGAGCTGCCGCACCGAAGCGCAAGACGCGCATTCACCACCTGCAGGCCATGAAGACCGAGGGGCACCGCTGGTCGATGCTCACCGCCTACGACTATTCCACCGCCCAGATCTTCGAGGAAGCCGGCATCCCGGTATTGCTCGTGGGTGATTCTGCGGCAAATGTCGTCTACGGCTACGACACCACCGTGCCCGTGACGGCGGACGAACTCATTCCCCTCGTCCGCGGCGTCGTACGGGGCGCACCGAACGCCCTCGTTGTCGCCGATCTCCCCTTCGGGAGTTACGAGGGCTCGCCCGAGCAGGCGCTCGCGAGCGCGACCCGTTTCATGAAGGAGGGGCTCGCGCACGCGGTCAAACTCGAGGGCGGCGAACGTATCGCCCCGCAGATCGCGGCACTCACCGCTGCCGGCATCCCGGTCATGGCCCACGTCGGATTCACCCCGCAGAGCGTCAACAGTCTCGGCGGATTCCGTGTCCAGGGCCGCGGCGACGGCGCCGAACAACTGATTGCCGACGCGATCGCCGTGCAGGAGGCGGGCGCGTTCGCCGTCGTGATGGAAATGGTCCCGGCCGAGATCGCCGGACAGGTCACTCGCAAGCTCACGATCCCGACGGTGGGCATCGGGGCGGGCGCGGAATGCGATGCCCAGGTGCTCGTGTGGCAGGACATGGCGTCCTACACGTCCGGCAAGACAGCGAAGTTCGTGAAGAGCTTCGGTAATGTCGGCGACGAATTGCGCAGCGCGGCCGCGGCATACGCAACCGAGGTCGCTGCGGGAACGTTCCCCGCAGAAGAACACAGTTTCTGACGCTGCTCACCCGTTTCACGAGCCGAGAGGTCTGTCGATGACCGAACACCGTCCCCTCCACCCGCGCCGGAGTCGCCGACGTGCCGCCTTGGCGGCTGGTGGCTTTGCACTCGCCCTGGTCGTCACAGGGTGTGGAAATGGCGGCAACGGCACAGTCGACAGCTCTCCGGCTCCCGAACCCTCGAGCCAGACCTCGCCGCCCTCCACCGAGGTCGGTGAGGTGCCCGGGGGCGTCACCGCCACGCAAGCGCAAAACCTGTGCTCCGAGTTGGAGAAGCAGCTGCAGAGCTGGCGTACGTACACCCCCACTATCGGCAAGGCGGGACTCAACGGCCTGGTTGGAGAGTGGATCACCCGGAACGGCCTCGACCCGATCGCATTCCTGCGTGACAAGTCGCGGATCGACACGATCACGCAGTCCGCATGCCCCGATATTCGTGAGGGTGCGATTTCGGCACTCGAACTTCCGGATCTGGCCGCGGGATTGATCGGACTGTGAGCAGCCAGGCCGTCGGGGAGCTCCGGACGCTGTATCCGCCGCTCGAGCCGTACGAATCGGGCCACCTCGATGTGGGCGACGGCCAACAGATGTATTGGGAACAGAGCGGCAACCCTGCCGGTCGGCCCGTCGTGTTTCTCCACGGCGGGCCGGGCGGCGGAACCGACCCTGCACAGCGCCGGTTCTTCGATCCGCAGGCCTACCGGATCGTGCTGTTGGACCAACGCGGGTGCGGGCGCTCGACCCCACACGTTGCCGATGGCGCGGACCTTTCGGTCAACACCACGGATCACCTGATCGGTGACGTCGAGGCCCTCCGTGAGCATCTCGACATCGAGAGTTGGCAGGTGTTCGGCGGGTCGTGGGGATCCACCCTGGCGCTCGCCTACGCACAACGCCATCCCGGCCGCGTGACCGAGTTGGTGTTGCGTGGCATCTTCCTGCTCCGGCGCAGCGAGATCGACTGGTACTACAACGGCGGCGCCGGCCATGTCTTCCCCGAACAGTGGGAGCAGTTCCTCTCCCCCGTGCCCGAGCCCGAACGCAGCGGCGATCTCGTCGAGGTATACCACCGCCTCCTGCACGACGACGACCCCGATGTGGCAACCCGTGCAGCGATCGCATGGTCCACGTGGGAAGGGGCGACCAGCTCGCTGTTCCCGAAACCGGATCGAGTGGAGCAGAGCGCCGAACCCCGGTTCGCGCGCGCATTCGCACGGATCGAGAACCACTACTTCCACAATCGCGGATTCATCGGCGATGGTCAGTTGCTGCGCGACGCCGACGTCCTCGCCGACATTCCGGGCGTGATCGTGCAGGGCCGATACGACATCGTCTGCCCGGCCACCAGCGCCTGGGAACTACACAAAGCCTGGCCGACATCCGAGCTGCACATCATCGACGATGCCGGTCATGCCGCGCTCGAGCCTGGAATCGTCCACCAATTGGTCAGCGCGACCGACAGGTTCCGATCCTGACGCTCCCCGGCTCCACTTTCGATATGGTGCGACGATGGCTGTCAAAGTAGACGTGGTTCGTGTGTTCACCGATCGCGAGGGGCACCACGGCAACCCGCTCGGAGTGGTCGACGCCGCTGCAGTGCCGGTCGACGATCGACAGGCACTGGCGAAGGAACTGGGCTACAGCGAGACGGTGTTCGTGGAACTACCCGAGGCAGGCGACGAGCGTGCCCGCCTACAGATCTACACCCCGGTTCGGGAGCTTCCGTTCGCCGGACACCCCACAGTCGGTACCGCCTGGTGGCTCGAACAGCGTGGGACGCCGGTGAAAGTTCTCGCGGCGGCTGCAGGCGACATCGCCACGCGCAAATCCGGTGAGGCGTGGTGGGTGCGTGCCCGAGCCGAGTGGGCGCCCGAGTTCTCGCTCTATCCACTCGACACCGTCGAGGAAGTCATGGCATCCGACCCCGAGAAATTCGGCGAGGGTCATCATTACGTGTGGTCGTGGGTCGACAAGCTCGAGCACTCGGTGCGTACCCGAATGTTCGCACCCGACCTGGGGATCGTGGAGGACGAGGCGACCGGCGCCGCCGCCGTACGCCTCACCGAGAATCTCCGGCTGTCGCTCCTCATCACTCAGGGCAAGGGGTCCCAGCTGCGGACCACCTACGACCCGGACGGGTGGATCGAGGTGGGTGGGCTGGTTCGGTCCGAGGACTCACGACAGATCTGAGTCGAGACTCACTGCCACTTCTTCCCCCAGCACGACTCCGGGTACCAGCGGAAGCCGATCACCACTCCAGAACTTTCCCGGGTCGTACCAATTGGAGCTTCTGCGCTCCGTCACCAACCCCATCGCCTCGTAGGTCCGGGCAACGACTTCCGCACAGTAGGCGCTCTCGAGACCGACCGAATCGGATCCCCGGCCGCGCAACTTCGGCGCGCGGCCGACAAACCATCGCGAGAACAGCTTCGCCGTCGACGGAAAGGGTGTTCCGTCCAGTTGTGCGATGGTGCGTAGCAACGCGTCTTCCTGTGCGACGTCGATCGGACTGAGCAACTGTCGCAACCAAGCCCGCTGCCCGTACTTCGATCCCCACACGCGCACCGCGGATTTCAGATCGTGCAGCTGCACACCACGCTGATGACGACCCGACCACATGTCCGGCAATGAGTGCCCCAGTTCGGCATGCCACATCAAGGGTGGAAGGTCGTCGAGAACCACCGACATCCCCACGTGATTGACCGGACTGTTCGTCAGGGTCTGAATTGCCCTGTCCGCCGCAGATTCCCCGCGGAAGATCCAGATGTCACCGGTTCGGGTCTCGTCGACGGCGGTGTCGAGATCGACCACGGAGCGTCCGTTACGGCGGGGCATGACGAACACACTAGGCGAGGGCGCCACCTAGTCTGGAGACATGCGCCTACGAATCGCACGCCCGACCGCGAAGCAATGGTGGAAGATCGCGGGGCTGGCCGGCGTCATGGGAGTCGCCGCCACCGGCGCACTCGCCGTGCGGGCCGATCGGCAGCGCAAGGCGTACACACCCGACGAAGTGCGTTCACGGTTACACGAGCGCTACACGCAGGCGTACGCCCGAAGCGGCAACGACCACTCCAGCTCGACCGATACCGGCAGGTGACAGTCGACCAGTTCGACTTTCTGCCGGTCGCGTGAGCTCACCCGAGGGCGGTACGAATCCCGGCTGCCAACTCTGCGACCTGCTCGTCGGTCATCACGAACGACGGTGAAATCTGCAGCGCTCCCTGACCGGCGGCTCGGCCGGAGATACCGTGGCGGCGGAGCGTGCCCACGAACGGCGGCGCTTCGGCCGGATCGACCAACTGCACGGCCGCGACCGCACCGAGGCCACTGCGCACCTCCTGCACCCTGGGGTGATCGGCAAGCGGGGCGAGGTGCTCGTGCAACGAGGCCTCCAACCGCTTCGACTCCGTGAGCAAGTCCTCCCGTTCGAGGATGTCGAGGTTGGCCAGCGCGGCGGCAGCCGCACCGGCGTGACCGCCGTAGGTGTAGCCGTGCCGCCACCACACACCACCCGAGAAGAACGGTTCCGCTACCCGCGGGGCGATGAACACGGCACCCATCGGGACATAGCCGGACGTCAGCCCCTTGGCCGTCGTCATCATGTCGGGCTGGAGATCGAATCGGGTGGAGGCGAACCAGTCGCCGCCGATGCGGCCGAAGCCGGTGACCACCTCGTCCACAACGAACAGGATGTCGTGGTCGCGACAGATGTCCCGCACCTCCGCGAGGTATCCGTCCGGCGGCAGATAGATGCCACCGGCGCCGATGATCGGCTCGCAGAAGAAGGCAGCAATTCGGTCCTCGCCAACCTCTTCGATGAGCGCGAGCAGACTCTTGGCGTCGTCCCATTCGACCGTCGCGGCATCGTGCATCAGTTCGCCGTACCCCTCGCGGTTGACGGGGATCCCGGCGAGCGCGGTGCCCGCAACGTGCATACCGTGGTACGCCTTCTTTCGGCCGACGACGAGGTTCTTGGACGGTTTACCCATCTCGTGCCAGTACCGCCTGGCGAGCTTGGCGGCGGTATCCACCGAGTCCGATCCACCCGACGTGAAGAAGATCTTGCTGCCGGGCACCGGAGCGATGTCAGCGAGGCGGTGCGCCAACTTCACCGTGGGTTCGGGAGCGAAGTCGCCGAAGTTCGAGAAGTGCGCAAGCGTGGACAACTGCTCCGCAACCGCGTCAGCGATTTCACGACGCCCGTGACCGACATTTGTGAACCACAGCCCGGCCGTCGCATCGAGGTACCGGTTCCCCTGGTCATCCCAGATGTAGACGCCCTCGCCCTTCGACACGACGAACGGACCGCCCTGCTCGACGGCTCCCATGTCGGCGAATCCGTGCCAGAGTGCCGATGCTGCGCGGTTGGATACTGTGTGGTCCGATCCCATGCCTGTCCCTTCCTCACGAACACGTCCCCAGCGACTATGCCACGTACTCTCAGGGCCCGTACCGACAGCGAGCACCGAGTCGTTCGTTAGGCTGTCACCAGCATGTCGAAGATAACGCCGACCCCGAATCGCAGAGACCTGAAGAGTCGCCTCGCCGAGGTCTCCCTCCGCGATGAACACCGATTCCGGCGACGCCTCGACAAGGCGCGAACACCCGAATCGATCACCGCCATCGAGGATGAGATCGAAGCCGCTCGTGCCCGGTTGTCGACTCGCTCGTCCTGTGTTCCCACCGTCACGTATCCGGAAGCACTCCCGGTTTCCGCACGCAAGGACGACATCGCGAAAGCGATCTCCGAGAACCAGGTCGTCATCGTCGCCGGCGAGACCGGTTCCGGCAAGACCACTCAGATCCCGAAGATCTGTCTGGAGCTGGGCCGCGGGGTCCGTGGGCTGATCGGGCACACGCAGCCACGGCGCCTCGCGGCACGCACGGTCGCCGAGCGTATCGCCGAAGAGATCGGCACCGACCTGGGTGACACGGTCGGCTACACGGTCCGCTTCACCGACCAGGTCTCCGACGGCACCTACGTGAAACTGATGACGGACGGCATCTTGCTCGCCGAGATCCAGCGCGACAAGATGTTGCGTCGCTACGACACCCTCATCATCGACGAGGCCCACGAACGCAGCCTCAACATCGACTTCATCCTCGGTTACCTGAAACAACTCTTGCCTCGCCGACCCGACCTGAAGGTCATCATCACCTCGGCGACCATCGATCCGGACCGCTTCGCCCGGCACTTCGCGACGGATGACGTTCCCGCCCCCGTCGTCGAGGTGTCCGGACGAACGTTCCCCGTCGAGATGCGCTATCGCCCCTTGTCGATCGACGTCGGCGACTCCACCATCGACCTCGACCCTGTAGACGCGGTCTGTGAAGCGGTCGACGAACTCTGCGCCGAGGGGGACGGCGACATTCTCGTCTTCCTGTCCGGCGAGCGAGAGATCCGAGACACTGCCGACGCCCTCCGTGACCGTCGGCTACGCAACACGGAGATCGTCCCGCTCTATGCCCGACTGTCGGCCGCCGAGCAGCACAAGGTGTTCGCACCGCACGCGGGACGACGCGTGGTGCTGTCGACCAACGTCGCCGAGACTTCGCTCACGGTTCCGGGGATCCGGTACGTCGTCGATCCCGGTACCGCGCGAATATCGCGGTACTCGGTGCGCACCAAGGTTCAGCGCCTGCCCATCGAACCGATATCGCAGGCATCGGCTCGTCAGCGCTCGGGGCGCTGCGGTCGTGTGGCCGAGGGGATTTGTATCCGCCTCTACTCGGAGGAGGACTACGAGTCCCGGCCCGCATTCACCGAGCCCGAGATTCTGCGTACCAACCTGGCCTCGGTCATCCTCCAGATGACGGCACTGGGACTCGGCGACGTCGCCGCCTTCCCGTTCGTCGAGCCACCGGATCCGCGCGCGGTCCGCGACGGCATAGGGCTGCTCGAAGAACTCGGCGCGATCGACCGCGGTTCCCGAGCGCACAACCCCGTTCTCACCGCGACCGGCCGGGAACTCGCTGCCCTTCCTGTCGACCCGCGCATGGCACGCATGCTCGTGGAGGGCCATCGGAACGGTTGTCTGGCAGAACTTCTCGTGATCGTCTCGGCGCTGTCGATTCAGGACGTCCGTGAACGACCGGCCGACCATCAGCAGGCCGCGGACGAGAAGCATGCCCGATTCGCGGTCGAGAACTCCGACTTCCTCGCGTACACCAAACTGTGGGAGTACCTGAACGAGCAGCGGAAAGACCTGTCGTCCAGCCAGTTCCGAAAGATGTGCCGCAACGAGTTCCTGCATTGGCTGCGCATCCGCGAATGGCAGGACCTTCACGGACAGCTACGGCAGATCACCCGCAGAATGGGCTGGGACACCTCGAACACGGCGGCGTCCGAATCTGCCATCCATCAGTCGCTGCTGGCCGGGCTTCTGTCACACATCGGTCTCAGAGAAGGTGACAAGCGCGAGTTTCTCGGTGCACGTGGCACACACTTCGCGGTGTTCCCCGGCTCCACGTTGTTCAAGAAACCACCGCGTTGGGTCATGGCCGCGGAACTGGTCGAGACTTCGCGCCTGTGGGCACGCATGTCGGCCCGAATCGAACCCGAATGGGCCGAGAAGCTGGCACCACAGTTGGTGAAGCGCACGTACTCCGAACCGCATTGGTCGACGAAGCGCGCAGCAGCCATGGCCTACGAACGGGTGACGCTCTACGGCCTCCCTCTCGTCGCACGGCGTCCGGTCACGTACTCGTCCATCGACCCCGAAGTATCTCGGGATCTCTTCATCCGGCGCGCATTGGTGCAGGGCGAGTGGCAGACCAACCACAAGTTCTTTCACGCCAATCGGGCTCTGCTCGACGACGTCGAAGAACTCGAGAATCGTGCACGCCGACGCGACATCCTGGTGGACGACGACGCCTTGTTCGACTTCTACAACGAGCGCGTCGGCGCGGAAGCCGTCTCCGCCCGGCACTTCGACACGTGGTGGAAGAAGACACGGCGCGCATCACCCGATCTGCTCGACTTCACACCCGACACCGTCGTCAACGCCGACTCGGCCTCCGTGGCGGGCGGGCAGTACCCCGACGCCTGGCGCCAAGGGGAGATACAGTTCCCGCTCACGTATCAGTTCGAACCCGGAACCGACGACGACGGCGTCACCGCGCGGATACCGGTGGCCCTCCTTGCGGGCGTGCGTCCTGTCGGTTTCGACTGGCTCGTTCCCGGGATGCGTGAAGAACTCGTCAGCGCACTGATCAAGACCCTGCCCAAGAATCTGCGCCGGCAGGTGGTTCCGGCGCCCGAGTTCGCCAAAGCTGCACTCGCGTCGGTCACTCCTCGGGCGGAACCGTTGATCAACGCGATGGCCCGAGAACTCTCGCGGCTCGGCTCCTGCCGTATCGATCCGAAGGACTTCGACAGCGACACGCTTCCCGACCACCTTCGGATGACGTTCGCAGCAACCGACGAATCCGGAGCCGTCCTCGGCCGCAGCAAGGACTTGGCTCAGCTTCGCCGTTCACTCGCACCACGTGTACGCGACGAGGTCGCCAAGACTGCCTCCCATTCGCAACGGCCGCCTGCGCTCACGTGGACTCCGGAAACCTTGGGCACTCTGACCGCCACCGTCACTCGGCAGGTGGCCGGACAAAAGGTGGTCGGTTACCCAGCACTCGTCCCCGAAGAGTCCGGCGTGGCCGTGCGCGTGCTCAGCACAGCCGTCGAGCAGCGGGCGGCCATGCGGGCGGGTACCCGTGAGCTTCTCCTCGCTGCCGTCCCGACCCAAACCAGAACCGTGATCTCCGGTATTGGTAACGCCCAGCGCCTCGCCCTGGGCCAGAACCCGGACGGAAGCGTCGAGGCACTGGTGACCGACTGCCGCAACGCCGCCGCCAATTCGTTGATCGATTCATTGAAGGAGCCGGTCCGCACGCCCGGCCAGTTCGACTCGCTCGTGAAGATCGCACGCGACCGACTCCCCCGCGACAGCTCGATTCTGTTGCGTCTCACCATTCCTGTTTTGGAGAAGGCTCACCGACTCGAGACGATCTTGGCGCGTACACAGGGCGAAGCTGCGGACGATGTCCGCGAACAACTGGAATCGTTGTTGTTCCCCGGGTTCGTCGCTGATCTCGGACCCGTACATCTACGTGAGCTTCCGCGCTATCTCGAAGCCGCCACCGTGCGCCTCGAATCTCTTCCGGGAAGCGCGGACCGGGACCGCCGGGGCATGGACGTCCTCGACCGTGTGTACGCCGGCTACGAACGTATGTTGGCAGTACTTCCACCGGAGCGGCACCACGGCTCGGACGTGGACCGTGTTCACTGGATGATCGAAGAACTACGGGTGAGCCTGTTCGCACAGAGTGTGGGTACGCCGGTCGCGGTGTCGGAGAAGCGAGTACTCAAGATGATGCAGGCAGTAAACGGTTCGCGCTAGGTCAGGAGCTGGGTGTGCCCTCGGTCTCGATGCCGCCGTCGGCCGCGGCCTTCGCTTCCTGATGTTCGCGAAGCTCCTTGATCTCACGTGCGAAATCGTCTGCCGAGCTGAAGGACCGGTACACGGAGGCGAATCTCAGGTACGCGACTTCGTCCAGGTCACGCAAGGGACCGAGAATGGCAAGTCCTACCTCGTTGCTGGGAATCTCGGCGGAGCCAGATGCGCGTACCGCATCTTCCACCTGCTGCGCGAGGAGATTCAGAGCGTCGTTGTCGACCTGGCGACCTTGGCATGCGCGGCGAACACCTCGAACAACCTTCTCGCGGCTGAAGGGCTCGGTGACCCCGCTCCTCTTCACGACGGAAAGGATCGCCGTTTCGACGGTGGTGAACCTGCGCCCGCACTCGGGGCACGAACGGCGACGACGAATTGCCTGACCCTCGTCCGCCTCACGCGAATCGACCACGCGTGAATCAGGGTGCCGGCAGAAAGGGCAGTGCATGGCGATTCCTTCGTCGTACCTCGACGCAACCACGCAAGGTGGTGTAACTGACAGCATTCGAGAGTACTCGTCCGCACCACTCACGCTCGCACGCAGCACCGCCAACAGCGCCGTCACGGCAACGAGGCGGGAACCACGAGGCTCTGCCCTGGGGCGATCGAAGAAGTGGACATGGCGTTGAGATCCATGATCCGCTCGATCACCTGCTGAGCAGGCAACCCAGGCGCGACACGCTCCGCCACGTCCGTCAGCGTGTCACCGGAACCAACCTGCACGACCTCGGTTGCCCCGGACAACGACCCCATGCCGGTGGCCGTAACCGCGTGAGCGACGACGCCGAATCCCAGCAGAATGCCGGCGGTGACGAGAACGGTCGCCAGCACCGTGCGCCAGCCGACATCTCCCTCCGCGCCGTGATGCTCTGCCTGCGATACGCGAACGTGGGCATCGCGGTATCGAACGGCTCCCGAATCCGGGCCTCTGCGAGACGGTCGGCGCACCATCGGCCGATCGGGAGTAACGCGTAAGTACGCCGTCTGCCCGCCGAAATCTTCCCGCGCATAGCCCACCGCTTGCCTGTTCAGCACTGCGTTGCGACTGCTCAGAACTGCACTGCTCATCGAAACCTCCGGTAGTCGATCACCCTGTTCGATCAGACGTTCGAAAGAACGTATGTTCGATTTCTACCACGAGCGGATCCTGATGTCGCCACTTTTCGAGACACGAGTCGAACAAATGTTTGATAACGGCAGGAGATATGGCTAGATTCGTGGCAGACGACACACGGTGCATACATAGCGACACCGGCCCGATCGACGCGGAGGCAGGCAGCATGAAGGACGACATATCGCCCGGCAGTTCGAACACCGGCAGTTCGAACACGGACGCCGCCAAGGTCGACGCGAGTCCGAACCCTGCCGAGCTCACCGATCGGCAGCGTCGCGTCCTCGAGGTCATCCGCACTTCTGTCACCGAGCGCGGCTATCCCCCGAGCATCCGGGAGATCGGTGACTCGGTCGGGCTCACGTCGACGTCATCGGTCGCCCATCAGTTGCGAACCCTCGAACGCAAGGGATTCCTGCGCCGGGACCCGAACCGTCCGCGCGCCGTGGACGTCCGCGGGCTCGACGAGGTGGCGGCAGACGTGGCGGCAGGCTCCCAGACCACTCGTACCCCGGGCCGGCCGAAGCTGGTGAGTCAGGGAGCGTCGGAGGGCCTCGACGAGACGGTCATGCCGGAACCGACATTCGTTCCAGTACTGGGCAGGATCGCAGCCGGTGGACCGATCCTGGCCGAAGAGGCCGTGGAGGACGTGTTCCCACTCCCCCGCGAACTCGTCGGCCAGGGTTCGTTGTTCCTACTGAGGGTCGTCGGTGAGTCGATGGTCGATGCCGCGATCTGCGACGGCGACTATGTGGCGGTACGCCAGCAGAACGTCGCGGACAACGGCGACATCGTCGCGGCGATGATCGACGGGGAGGCGACGGTGAAGACGTTCAAGCGCACGGACGATCAGGTGTGGCTGATGCCGCACAACCCGCTGTTCGACCCGATCCCCGGAAATGACGCCGTGATTCTCGGGAAGGTCGTCACCGTAGTACGCAAGATCTGACGCGGCGCCTCACAAGTTGAGGCCACGACCGATGATCTCCTTCATGATCTCGGTCGTGCCACCGTAGATGGTCTGTACGCGGGAATCCATGTAGGCCTTGGCGATCGGGTATTCCTTCATGTAGCCGTATCCACCGTGGAGCTGCAGGCAGCGGTCGATCAGCCGCACCTGCGCTTCGGTGGTCCACCACTTCGCCATGGCAGCTTCCTGCACCGTCAGCTTCTCGTCGTTGAGCAATTCGATACACCTGTCCACGAACACCCGAGCTGTGGTCGTCTCGGTGGCGAGTTCGGCCAGCACGAAGCGGGTGTTCTGGAATTGTCCGATCGGCTTGCCAAAGGCCTTGCGGTCGCGGCAGTACTGGATGGTCATCTCCAGCACGGATTCCATTGCCGCCACGGCGACCACGGCAATCGAAAGCCGCTCCTGTGGCAGGTTCTTCATCAGGTACAGGAATCCCATGCCCTCCTCGCCGAGGAGGTTCACACCGGGCACCCGCACGTCATTGAAGGACAGCTCTGCGGTGTCCTGCGCCTTCATTCCGATCTTGTCGAGATTGCGACCTCGCTCGAAGCCGTCCATTCCACGCTCGACGACGAACAAGCTGAATCCCTGAGCCCCCTTGTCGGGGTCGGTGCACGCAACCACGATCACGAGGTCGGCGTTGATGCCGTTGGTGATGAACGTCTTGGAGCCGTTGAGAATCCAGTCGTCGCCGTCACGAACGGCGCGAGTCTTGATGCCCTGGAGGTCGCTGCCCGTTCCGGGTTCGGTCATGGCGATAGCGCTGATCAGCTCACCGGTTGCGAATCCGGGTAACCAACGCTGCTTCTGCTCCTCGTTGGCGAGGTCGAGCAGGTATGGCGCCACCACGTCGTTGTGCAGCGTGAACCCCACGCCACTGAATCCACCCTTTGTGGTTTCCTCAGCGATGATCGCGTTGTAGCGGAAGTCGCGGACACCGCCGCCGCCGAACTCCTCGGGCACTGAGGTACCGAGGTATCCCTGCTTTCCCGCTTCGATCCACACGTTGCGGTCCACGATGTTCTGCTCTTCCCACTGGGCGTGGAAGGGCTCGACGTGCTGGGCCAAGAACTTGCGGTACGACTCACGGAACAATTCGTGCTCCGGTTCGAACAGGGTGCGATCCACGTCGGCTCCTCGTAGAGATCGATGTACGTGCAGGAAGAACACCTCGACGGTAAACCCGGGTCACAGTGGCCGGGAGGACCGAGGTGATCATGAATCGTGACCGCGGCGCTAGGGGGTCTCGAGCGCGCCGAGCGCCGCGGCACGTGCGGCGACGGGGCTGTCTGTCGCCAGCGCCGCATCGGCGGCACGTGCGCAGGCACCCATCGTGACCGAACCCAGTTTCGCGCCCACCCGCGCAACCGCCGCCCCAGCACACGAGAGGGAAGTGATGCCGAGGCCGGCCAGTACGCAGGCGAGCACAGGGTCGGCGGCCGCTTCTCCGCACACACCGACCGGCTTACCTGCCCTGCGGCCCGCTGCGGCGGCGGTCGCTACCAGCGACAGCACTGCGGGCTGCCACGGATCCGTCAGTGATGCGAGTTCCGACGACATCCGGTCTGCTGCCATCGTGTACTGCGTGAGGTCGTTGGTACCGACCGACAGGAAGTCGACGTGCCGCAGCAGGCGGTCCGCCTGCAATGCGGCGGCGGGTACTTCGATCATCACACCGGGCACCAGTTCGTGGGCGCGGACGGCGTCTCCGAAGGACGCCGCTTCGGCGGCAGTGGAGATCATGGGCGCCATCACCAACGGACGGTGTCCGACGTGCTCGGCTGCGAGAGCGATGGCGTCCAACTGCCGCTCGAGAATCCCGGCATTGCGAGCCGCGATGCGAATGCCGCGCACACCGAGCGCGGGATTGGGCTCGTCCTGGTGATGCGCGAACCGCAGCGGTTTGTCCGATCCTGCGTCGAGCGTGCGAATCACCACCTTGCGTCCCGCGAACGCCTCGAGCACCTCGCCGTAGATGTCCGCCTGTTCCTGTACCGACGGCTCGAAATCACGATCCAGAAAACACAATTCGGTCCGGAACAAGCCCACACCTTCCGCCGCCGTGTCGCGAGCGGCGCGTGCACCTGCCCCGTCCTGCACATTGGCAAGAACAGCCACCGGAATTCCGTCGCTCGTGCGTCCCGGGCCGGTCCACGACGTCGACCGCCGACTCTCTTCTCGTGCTGCGTCGACTCGGGCGCGCGCCAGGGCAGGATCGGGATCGACGGTCAAGGCACCGGCCTCGCCATCGAGAAGTACGAATCTTCCGGCACCGAGACCCTCGAGCTCACGCACCGCCACCACGCACGGGATGCCCAATTGTCTTGCGATGATGGCGGTGTGGCTCGTCGGTCCACCGAGAACGGTGGCGATTCCGACGATGAGATCGGCGTCGAGGCCGGCCGTGTCGGCGGGTGCGAGGTCGTCGGCACACAACACCGACGGCTCCGACGGCGTGGGGATGCCGGGCTCCGGTCGACCCTCGAACTCCGCGATCACTCGGTCGCGCACATCTCGCAGGTCCGTGACTCGTTCGGCCATCAGTCCGCCCATTTGCGCGAAGAGCGTGGTGAATTGATCGGTGGCCTCGGCGGCGGCCTCGGCCGCCGGAGTTCCGGTAGCGATCAGCTTCTCCACCGCACCGAGCCAGCCTCGGTCTTCGGCCAGGGCCGCGTTCGCCGTCAGGACCTCCGCGGCCACGCCGCTCGCCGCCGATCCCCGGTCGCGAATCCGGCCGGCGACAGTGGCCGCCGCGCTCCGCAGCGCAGTCTTCTGATCGTCGCGATCGGCTTCCGGCACCCGGGGCCGGCCCGTGACCAACTCAGGCCGCGGTGACGTCCAGATGACAGGCGCATAGGCAACGCCAGGAACAGCAGGGGTGCCGGTGAAGTCGGCGGCTCGGGTCATGAAGTCCTCCTGACAGACGGCAGCACCAGGAACGGCACGTTGTGATGTAGATTACTCACCACTGTTGACATGTCAACACATATGGGCGTAAAACAACATAAGACAACATTTACTGTGATGCGACACACAGCGACGAAGGGTCGGAATCCGTGTACCAAGAAGAACGCCAACAGGCGGTCGCCACGCTGATCGACCAGCGTGGCCGCATGTCGGTAGTCGAATTGGCGCAGCGTTTCGACGTCACAACCGAGACCGTGCGCCGCGACCTCGGGGTACTCGAGCGCCTCGGTCACGTGCGCCGAGTTCACGGCGGGGCGGTACCCACCAACTCCGTGACCGTCGGAGAACCCGGGCTCGCCGAGCGAGACAACACGCGCGCGCACCAGAAGGACCTCATCGCGAAGGCGGCGACCGCGTGTCTCCCACCGGCAGGTGGAAGTGTCCTGTTCGACGCAGGAACCACCACCTCCCGCATGATCGCCGAACTACCGACGACCACGGACTTCACCGCGGTCACCAACTCGGTACCGATCGCGGCCCGCCTCGCAGCGTTCAATGCGGTGGACCTTCAGTTGCTGGGGGGCCGCGTACGCGGTGTCACCCAGGCCTGTGTCGGTCCCGAGGTCCTTCGAGTTCTCGGAACCCTGCGGGTGGACGTGGCATTCGTCGGCACCAACGCGCTCACCATCGAACACGGCCTCTCCACCCCGGATTCCGACGAGGCTGCCGTGAAACACGCCATGGTCGAGTGCGCGAGAACCGTAGTGGTGGTGTCCGATTCTTCCAAGATCGGACGTGAACACCTGATCAGCTTCTCCCCCATCGACAAGGTCGACGTGCTGGTGACCGACTCGGACATCACCCGCACGGATCACACACAGCTGGAACGACACGGAATCGAGGTGGTGATCGCATGATCGTGACGGTGACGGCGAACCCGAGCGTCGACCGGACGGTGACGCTCGGCGATCGCCTCGAACGAGGAGCCGTCGTGCGAGCTGTTGCATCGTCGACCGACCCCGGGGGCAAGGGCGTGAACGTGGCGCGAGTGCTCTGCGGCGCCGGGCTGGACGCTCTCGCGGTGCTTCCCGGCAATACCGGCGATCCACTTCTGACGGCGCTGACCGCGGCCCACATCGAGCACTGCGCTGTCGCCACGTCCGGGCAGGCACGCACCAACATCACGGTCACGGAACCCGACGGGACCACTACGAAGATCAACGAACCCGGCAACCCGCTTCCGGAATCGACCCTGGCGGCATTGGAGGCCGAGATCGCCGTTCGGGCCGAATCGGCACGATGGGTGGTGTTGTCGGGCTCTCTGCCACCGGGAGTGAACCCCGGTTGGTACGCCGACATCGTGACCATGCTGCGGGATGCGTCGTGCCTGGTCGCCGTCGACACGTCGGATGCGCCGCTCACGGCACTCGCCGAGGCCCTCCCCGCTGCCGCGCCCGACCTGATCAAACCCAACGGCCACGAGCTCGCGCAGATCGCCGGAATCGCACCGGACCGACTCGAATCCGCCGCCCTTGCGGGCGACACTTCGGCGACGGTCGCGGCGGCCCAACGCCTGCTCGACGAGGGAGTCGGCGCGGTCCTCGCCACGTTGGGCGCCGCGGGCGCTGTTCTCGTCACACCTGCGGGTGCATGGCATGCCACGCCGCCGCCCATCACGGCACGCAGCACGGTGGGAGCTGGGGATTCGTCGCTCGCCGGATACATCAGCGCGCACCTCGCCGGCGGCGATCCTCCACTGTGTCTCCGGACCGCCGTGGCCTACGGCAGTGCCGCGGCGGCACTTCCCGGAACCACGCTACCCACCCCCGAACAGGTCGACGCCGCGTCCGTCGTCGTCACCGACATCAGCACCGTCACCGACCCCGCCTGACCTTCTCATCGAGCGCGAAGGACTCTCATGCCCACTCAGTTGCCCATCATCGCCGATGAACTGATCTCACTCGACACCGATCTCGGATCGTCGAAGGAAGAGGTGGTCGCTACCCTGTCCGCCCGTCTCGCCGAGGCGGGACGGGCAACCGACGGCGACGCCCTGAAGGAAGCAGCACTCGCCCGAGAAGCGCAGTCCGCTACAGGTCTTCCCGGAGGAATCGCCATTCCGCACTGCCGTTCGGCAGCGGTGACCAGCGCATCGCTCGGGTTCGCCCGCCTCGCTCCCGAGGTGGACTTCGGAGCAGCCGACGGCCCGGCCGATCTGGTCTTCCTCATCGCCGCTCCCGAGGGGGCGGGCGCCGAACACATGAAGCTCCTGTCGTCACTCGCCCGCGCTCTCGTGCGCCCCGATTTCGTCGGCTCGCTACGTGACGCGAAGACTCCCGGCGACGTGGTGGAGCTCGTGAACGGTGTTCTCGCACCGACCACACCTGCACAACCCGAACCCACCGCAACACCCACCGGCGCCACGTCGACCGCCGCCACGTCGACCGCCGCCTCCGCGGATCGAGAAGGCAAGCGCCACATCGTCGCGGTCACCGCATGCCCTACCGGCATCGCGCACACCTATATGGCAGCAGACGCGCTGAAAGCGGCGGGCGAGCGTGCCGACGTCGAGGTGCACGTCGAAACGCAAGGCTCGAGCGGGAGCACACCACTCCCCGCGCACCTGATCGACGACGCCACGGCCGTCATCTTCGCCACCGACGTCGGGGTGAAGGAAAAGGGGCGGTTCGCCGGCAAACCGGTTGTTGCGTCGGGCGTCAAGCGGGCGATCAACGAGCCCGACACGATGATCGCCGAAGCGGTCCGTGCGGGCGCCGACCCGTCCGCCGCCACCGTGGACGCGGGCGCCGACCAGCAGGACGACCACGAAGCCGGCTCCGTAGGATTCGGTACCCACCTGCGCCAGGTGCTTCTCACCGGTGTCAGCTACATGATTCCGTTCGTTGCGGCAGGCGGTCTACTGATCGCACTGGGCTTCCTTCTCGGCGGATACGAAATCTCCGATCCCGCAGCAAACATCGTGCTGGACAACTCGTTGAGCGACCTCCCCGACGGCGGCCTCCGAATCTACCTCGGTGCGGTGCTCTATCAACTGGGTTCGCTGGCGTTCAGCTTCCTGGTTCCTGCCCTGGCCGGTTTCATCGCGTTCGCGATCGCCGACCGTCCCGGCCTCGCACCGGGATTCACGGCCGGCGCCGTGGCGGTCTTCGTAGGCGCCGGATTCATCGGTGGTCTGGTGGGCGGTCTCATCGCCGGTGTCGTCGCGTTGTGGATCGGACGCATTCGGGTGCCTCGATTATTGCGTGGCCTGATGCCCGTCGTGATCATCCCGCTCTTCGCAACACTCATTGTCGGCGCCCTGATGTTCCTCGTACTCGGACGTCCGCTCGCGGCCATCACGAGCGGACTCACCAACTGGCTCAA
>JAAZAD010000232.1 GCA_012514505.1 Rhodococcus sp. (in: high G+C Gram-positive bacteria)
CATGCTCGCGCCTTTGCTGTTACTGGATGCGTGAAGAACACCCAGTTCACAAGGGCGCGAGCCCTCAATCAATCACCGACACGATCCCGATCGGTCACACCAGACCCCCATCAAGTCGGAAGAGCCGGCAAACCTGCCGGCGTTTACCGACTCACTCAGGACAACTGGATGGCGGTGATGGCGGACCACCCGACGGACGATCTCTGGGGGATCGGCCGGAAGACCGCACAGAAGCTTGCCGAGCACGGCATCCACACCGTCGCCGAACTTGCCGAAGCGGATCCGAAGAGATTGGCAGCGATATTCGGGCCCACTATCGGACCCGGCCTGTGCATGGTCGGCCGTGGACTCGGCGGGACCGAAGTGACCACCACACCTCGGGAGGCTCGATCTCGAAGCCGGGCACGGACTTTTCCGGAGGACTTGACCGACCGGGCGCAAATCGAGGAGAAGGTGGCCGAATTGGCTCGCGACATCGGTGGCGAGGTGATCGCAACGGGCCGGGCGATCATGCGGGTTGGTGTCACGGTGCGCACCGCCGCGTTCTTCACGAGGACGAAGGCCGCCAAGCTTGCGGCGCCCACCACCGACGTCGCCGAGATCGAGGCGGCTGCGCTCATGGTGCTCGAGAGATTCGAGCTCGACCGGCCGGTGCGGTTGCTCGGAGTACGAGTCGCACTGGTCCCCGATACCACGTAATCGTCGATCAGGTTTGAAAATTTACATATCTCGAAAAGTGGTACGCAGAGTTGGACGGTTGATTAGGTTGGGGCGCGTTGTGACGAACCCCAAACTCGAGGAGTCGATTTGCGAAGTCTGCGTGTCAGTTTCATAGTTGCAGCAGTTACCGTCGGATTGTCTTGGGCGCCGGCTACGGCGGTTGCCGATCCGGTCGCACCCAACCCATCTCCTGCCGCCGTCCAGAATTCGCTGCAGCCCACCGGCAGCCTCTTCGGTAATGAACCGAGCTACGACGAGTGGATCGCGGACGTCGTACCCGTTGCCGACGAGGCGAAGGCATACCTCGAGCAGCGGCTGCCGTCGACCGACAACCCCGCAGTCGTCTTCGACATCGACAACACCACCCTCGAGACGCACTACAACTTCGGTCTGTTCCGAGTGCCGGCGATCGATCCGATGTTGGAGGTCGCTCAACTGGCCGAGGAGCGCGGCGCCGCAATCTTCTTCGTGACCGGGCGGCCCGGGTTTCTCCAACCGATCACCCGGCCGAATCTGATCTCGGAGGGCTACACGGTCGACGGTCTCTATCAGACCGGACTCCTCGACGTTTTCAACCTGCAGAAGTACAAGACGGCAGCACGCGCCGACATCGAATCGGAGGGCTACACCATCGTGGCCAACATCGGTAACAACGCCAGCGACCTCGCCGGCGGCCACGCGGAACGGACCTTCAAGCTGCCCGACTACGACGGTGCCCTGAGCTAGCGAATTGTCACTGCAGACAGCGCGAGAGCGGCGGAGCCGGGTGGCTTCGCCGCTCTCAGCCGTTTCGGTCGAACGGCGCGTTCGGTCTCATTGCGACTACGCTCGGGAACAAGGTGTCGAGCTCGCAGAACCCTCATCGTCGAACGGAGACAAGATGTCGCAGAAGAACCGTGGTGGACTCAGTCGCCAGAATGCGGGAACGGCCCTCGAAGTGCTGCGCGAAAACCCCATGATCGCCGTGATCACCGCAGCACCGGCTCTGATCGTGTTCGGGATCGTGTGGTGGTTGTTGGGGTTCTGGCCGGCCCTGTTGCTCGTACTCGTCATCGGTGGCGGAGCATTCGTGCTGAAGAAGGTTATCTGAGCGCTACCTCGGCACGTGGAACGCGACGAGTGAGGCTGCGCCCGACGTGAGGTCGGCCCAGTCTCCCTCGACGGACAGTACTGCCAAGGCCGAAGTAGGAAACTTTTCGCGGATGGCCCGTGCGTGCTGACCATCCGGGTCTTCTGTGAGATCGAGTGCGGTGGTCGGCATTCCAGGTGCGTGCCCCACGACGAGGAGCGTCTGCACCGACTCGTCGACTTCGCTGATGTCCGTGATGATCTCGGGCGGGTAGGCGCCGTACAGCTGACGCAAGAACTGGGTGGGTGCCTCGATTCCGGTTGCGGCGAGCGTTTGCCGCGTTCGCACCGCCGTCGAGCACAGCACGGTGTCGATAGGGGGAACGTTGCCGCGCAACCAGTCGCCGGCCAGCCCCGCCTCGCGCTCACCGCGCTCCGAGAGTGGCCGGTCGTGGTCGGCCACGCCTTCCGGGTAGCCGGACTTTCCGTGACGCATCAAGACGAGGGTGCGATTCGCGGTCATGCGGCAGACACTAAACCACGCCCCGTCGAGTGTCCGCGCAACCCTTCGGCTACCGGCAGGTAGTCACAATCGGTAGATCAATGGGGGAGCGAGATCAATGGGGGAGTGCGCCGACGTAGGCAACCGCACGTGTCTTGTCATCGACGAGGAACCAGACGGTGACGCCGGCATCGTCGCGGCGAGTGCGTAGCACGATCTTGTCGGACGACTGGATGGGTGACAGGTACTCGATCACCGCGCGGTGGGGGGAGGACCGAAGTTCCGCGCCTAGCACCTCTTCCACGGCTTGCCAGTAGATGGCGTTGTTCACATGGTCGAACGGGTCGAGGTCGGTGGCACGCAGGGGAAACGGTGTGTCCTCGACCCCTGCGCCCGCGTCCGGTGCGTCTTCGGTGAGGGCGCGCTTCCACTTGAGGCGGTGCTCGTCCGTCGATCCGGCAATGGCCTCGATGAACTCGTCGTTCATACGGGTCGGCATCCCGGTGTCGGGACTGATGTTGATCCAGAAGCCCTCGGTTTCGACGAGTGCGCCTTTCGAGCCTTCGATGCGTACTCGCATGGCGGCCCACCGGGTTGAGAAGGCGGTGCACCAGCGGCCGAGGTCGACTCGTTCCGGCCACACGGCGGGACGAACCACGTCGATCACGGTACGGCGCACGATCCACAGCGGATGTGTCTCGAAGGCGTCGAGCGCTTGGAGGTTGTCGGTGCCGATGTCTTGGAGGTAGCGCGCGATGCCGTCGAGCCGTAGGCGGCGTCCGGCGTCGATATCGCCGGTTCGGACCTCTCGCGACGTCCGGAAGACCCATGCGTCGTCCCAGCGCTCTGCCAACGGCCGATCGAGTTCCACAGATGCTTCCTCACGTCGCGCGGTTGGGTGACGTGTGAACTGTATCCGCAGTCACAGCCAGGTGCGGCTACTGTCGAATACATGCGAGCGATGGTGCTGTCGGAATTGGTGGGCCCCAGCGGAATGTCACTGCAGGGCGTTCCTGATCCGGACCCCGCTGGGCGGGTTCTGATCGACGTCAAGGCGTCCGGTGTGTGTTTTCCCGATCTGCTGGTCACCTACGGCAAGTACCAGATGCGGCCGGAGTTGCCTTTCGTTCCCGGCTCCGAAGCAGCGGGGGTGGTGTTGTCGGCGCCCGACGGCAGTGGGCTGAAGGCCGGCGACCGCGTGCTGGCCGACACCTTGGTGGGCAGCTTCGCGGAGACGGTCGCCGTTGCGCCGGGACAGGCATTGCGTATCCCGGACGAACTCGGTTTCGCCGAGGCGGCGTCGATGACGATCAACTATCAGACGATGGAGTTCGCGCTGGCGCGGCGCGCGAAGCTGCGTGCGGGTGAGACGGTCGTGGTCCTCGGTGCGGCCGGTGGCGTCGGAACGGCGGCAATTCAGCTCGCCTCTGCACACGGTGCGCGGGTGATCGCAGTGGTGCGCCGAACGGGTGCGGAGGAGTTTCTGCGTGAGCTCGGCGCCGACGAGGTGGTGCAGCTCGAGGAGGGCTGGGGTGAGCGGGTGCGCACTCTGACCGACGGCGGTGCTCAGGTCGTGATCGATCCGGTGGGCGGCGATGCGTTCGACGAGGCTGTGCGAGTCCTCGCTCCGGAGGGACGGCTCGTGGTGATCGGGTTCGCCGGTGGCGGTATCCCGCAGTTGAAGATGAACCGCGTGCTGTTCCGCAACATCAGTGTGATGGGGGCGGCGTGGGGAGAGTTCGTCATGCGGAATCCGTCAGGGATGGAGGAGATCCACGCGGCGCTCGTTCGGCATGTGGAGCGGGGGATGCAGCCGGTGGTGACTGCGCGCTACTCCTTGGACGAAGCAGGGCGGGCGCTCGCCGACCTCGAAGAAGGGAAGATTCTGGGGAAGGGTGTGCTGGTTCAGGAGTGAACCGCACTCAGAATGTGGGATAGCTAACGTTTCGGCAATAGTTGCACAAACGGTAGTATTCCGCGGTGCCTGCAGCTAATCCGGAAGACCTTTCAGCTACGCCAGAGGAACTTTTCGGGGTTCTCGACGAATTCTTCACTCGGATCATGAGTGCCAGCGAGCCCGAGTCGATGGACGTCCTGGTGTCGCTGGACTTGTCTTTTTCGCAGGTACGAATGCTTTTCGTTCTCTCGTGGAATGGTGATCTCCCGATCAACGAGTTGGCGGAGCGGCTGAGTTTGTCGGTCGCCGCCGCCGGTCGCAACGTCGACCAACTCGTCACACAGGGGCTTGCGTACCGGCGAGAGGATGCGTCGGACCGGCGGATCAAACGAGTCTCCTTGTCGGAGGCCGGACGTACCGTCGCGACGACTCACCTCGAGTGCAAGCGGGATCATCTTCGGCGGTTCGCGTCGAAGGTGCCCGAACCGGATCGGCAACGATTGATCGAGGCACTCAACCCCATTCTCGCAGGTGAGAGCCTGCCTGTACTCACACAGGAGATTTACCGATGACCTCGCCGGATGTTGGGGCAGATGCGCCCGACGCGCAGAAGTCTGCGCCGGACAAGCTCGACGCCAAAGTCCTGAAGATTGCGTCGGTGGTGGTGCTCGGCGCCATCATGTCGATCCTCGACGTGACCGTCGTCAGCGTCGCGTTGTCCACCTTCTCGACCGAATTCGAGGCGACGTACGCCACCGTCGCGTGGACCATGACGGGGTACACCCTCGCGCTGGCCACCGTCATTCCGTTGACGGGCTGGGCAGCCGATCGATTCGGAACCAAGCGCCTGTACATCACCGCGTTGGTGCTGTTCATCATCGGTTCGGTTCTCTGCAGTATGGCCTGGGACATTACCTCGCTGATCGTCTTCCGCGTCCTGCAGGGATTCGGCGGCGGCATGTTGATGCCCCTCGGCATGACGATCATGACCCGCGCGGCCGGCCCGGAACGTATCGGCCGAGTGATGGCAGTGCTCGGTATCCCGATGCTGCTCGGTCCCATCGGTGGTCCGATCCTCGGTGGTTGGCTGATCGAGAGCTTCAGCTGGCACTGGATCTTCCTGATCAACCTGCCGATCGGCATCATCGCCCTCGCGGCGGCGTACCTGGTACTTCCGTCCGACAAGGCCTCGCCCTCGGAATCCTTCGACTTCGTCGGCATGCTGCTGCTGTCCCCGGGTCTGGCGCTGTTCCTGTTCGGTGTGTCCTCGATTCCCGAGGTCGGCACGGTCGCCTCGGCACGGGTGCTGGTGTCGGCGGGCGTCGGGTTGGCCTTGATCGTCGGCTTCGTGTTCCACGCGCTGAACAAGAGGCATCCGCTCATCGATCTGCGCCTGTTCAAGAACCGTCAGCTCACCGTCGCGGTGATCACGACGTCCTTCTTCATCGTCGCGTTCATGGGTGCAGGACTGCTGTTCCCCAGCTACTTCATTCAGGTGCGCGGCAACACCACACTGGCCGCAGGTCTTCTGATGGCTCCGCAGGGTATCGGTGCGATGCTGACGATGCCTATCGCGGGACGTCTCGTCGACAAGATCGGTGCGGGCAAGATCGTGCTCACGGGTCTGCCGCTGATCCTCGTCGGCATCGGTGTGTTCACTCAGGTCGACGCCGACACCCCGGCGTGGCTGCTGATGGCCGGGTTGTTCGTGATGGGACTCGGTATGGGTTGCACGATGATGCCGCTGATGACGGCCGCGATCGTCACGCTGTCCAACGAGCAGATCGCGCGGGGTTCGTCGTTGATGAACATCGTGCAGCAGACGGCCGGTTCGATCGGTACTGCCGTGATGTCGGTGGTGCTCACCAACCAGCTCCTCGATCGTGATCTGGACACGGCGAAGGTGGCCGTGCAGCACATTCCCGAGGTCGCGGCTGCGCAGCCTCCCGGCGTGCGCGAGCAGATCCTGAGTGCGGCTGCCGATGCGTTCGGCAACACCTTCCTGGTGGCTGCGGTGATCATCGCGGTGACCCTGATTCCGGCGTTCTTCCTGCCGCGCAAGAAGTACGTTCGCCCCGAGGCGGAGGAGAACGACGCAGCGCCGGTCGTCATGCACTGACCTCCACGCTGTTGCACGAATGGGACGTTCGTCTGAACTGGTCCCCGTTTGTTGGACTGGTAAGTGAAAGTCTAGGCAGCGAGGGTCTGGGCTCGGTATTGCACCGGGCTCAGGCCCTCGAGTTGTAGGGATATCCGGTCGTTGTTGTACCAGTGG
>JAAZAD010000233.1 GCA_012514505.1 Rhodococcus sp. (in: high G+C Gram-positive bacteria)
GCCCGCTCGAGGCGGGCGAAATCGTCGACGAGTTCGGGGGCGTCGAGAAGATCGACAACGCAAAGTACGGACGTGACTGGGCAGTCTCGAAGCGGTGGGCAGTTGCCTTGGACGCCGGCACACTTGTGTTCCGCGACGACGCCGAACTGGAAGCAGAGTAGGCCCGGCCGAAGCCGGGCCTACTCTGGGAAAATCTCGGTTCGGGCGAACCTCACACAGCGGAGGCGCCCGACCAGGTCACCGCTACGCCGCGTGCCTGTAGCCACTCAGCCGGATCAACCTTCATTCCACCCTGCTCGTGAACCTCGAAGTGCAGGTGCGGTCCGTTGGACTGCCCACGGTTGCCCACGGTCGCAATCTGCTGACCAGCTTCGACACGCTGACCGGGGCTGACGAAGTAGTCGTTGACGTGGCCGTAGACGGTGACCGTGCCGTCGTCATGCTGCACACGCACCCACTGTCCGTATCCGGAAGCGGGACCCGCGTCGATGACCTGACCGTCCGCCGCTGCGAGCACCGGCGCTCCGATGGGTGCAGCAACGTCGAGTCCACCGTGGTGAGCTCCCCAGCGCGAACCGAAGCTCGACGTCAGGGTGCCGGAAACGGGCTGCACCGTGGTCGGCTGAATCGGGTTCAGCGAGTTGAGCCACTGCTGAGCCTGAGCGGCCTGCTGTTCCAGACCGGGGGCAATGTCACCGATGTTGGTCGGAACCTCGGGGATCTCGAAGCCTTCGGGGATCATTCCGGCCGGAACCTCGAACGGGAGTCCCGCAATCGACTGTCCGACGTGAGTAGCGTCGCCGGGGGTTGCCTGGAACGACTGCGCCGGCGCCGGGGCCGCTGTCGCGGTGGCAGCTCCGAGCTGCGCACCGCCGACGGCGATGGCCCCGGTCGCGGCGGCAACAGTTGCTGCTTTGAGGCCGAGAGCCGAACCACTCTGGTCGCGGTGGCGTCCACGTTCTGCAGTTGGATCGATTACGAACGGGACGGATGAATTACCCGCGCGGTGGTGAGAACCCACAGTTGTTTACCTCGTCAGTCGTCGGATTGCAGCTCGCGCTGCGAGCGCGTGCCCCTCTGTCTTCGCGAAGTAATGTAACAAATTGATATAGGCGAACGCCACCGTTACCCGTTCTTGATCTTGTCGTGTGCTTCCAGTTCCGCCTTGAACGCCTGGTAGCGGGCAATATGGTCGGGCCTGCGCCGAATAATTGCCCACGCCACACCCAGCACCACGAACCACACCGGGGTAACGAGAAGCGCCTGCAGCGTGTCCTCTTCCTGTGTCAGCGCCCAGATGATGAAGGCGAAGAAGCCCAGCACCACCCAGCACATCACGATGCCGGCGGGCATCTTGAACTTCGACGCCTCGTGCAGATGTGGACGGCGGCGGCGGTACACCAGGTAACTCGACAGAATCATGGTCCACACGAAGATGAACAGCAGCGCCGAGATGGTCGTGACCGTGGTGAATGCCTCGATCACCGAATCACCGGAGAACAGCAGCACGAGTGCCGACAGCAGGAAGATGCACGAGAACATCAAGGCGTTCGCCGGCACCTTTCGACGACTGAGGCGGCCGAGGGCGCGTGGCGCATCGCCTTCCTGAGCCAGCCCGTACACCATCCGCGAGGTCGAATAGATACCCGAGTTCGCGGACGAAGCCGCCGAGGTGAGCACCACGAAGTTGACCACCGACGCGGCGATGCCGAGACCGGCCAGCGAGAACATGGCGACGAACGGGCTGTTTTCGGCACTGATCTCGCGCCACGGGGTCACGGACATGATGACGAGAAGGGCGAGAACGTAGAACAACAGAATGCGGATCGGAATCGAGTTGATCGCCTTGGGCAGGTTCTTCTCGGGATCCTTCGCCTCGGCGGCCGTCGTTCCCACGAGTTCGATACCGACGAAAGCGAACACCGCGATCTGGAAGCCGGCGACGAAGCCCATGGCGCCGGTGGGGAACATTCCCCCGTCGTTCCACAGGTTGTCGAATCCTGCCTCGGACCCGTTCGGAGCGGTGAAGTTGGTGAAGACCATCGCCAAACCGACCACGATGAGTGTTCCGATGGCGACGATCTTGACAAGGGCGAACCAGAACTCGGTCTCACCGAATGCTTTCACGGTCGGAAGATTCAGCGCCAGTAGCGACAGGATCGCCGCGAGAGCCGGGATCCAGAGGGCCACATCCGGCCACCAGTACGCGACGTAGCCGGAGATCACCACGACGTCCGCGATGCCCGTGACGATCCAACAGAACCAATACGTCCATCCAGTGAAGAATCCCGCCCAGGGTCCGAGCAGGTCGGCGGAGAAGTCCGAGAACGACTTGTACTTCAGGTTCGACAGCAGCAACTCCCCCATCGCCCGCATGACGAAGAAGAGCATGAATCCGATGATCATGTAGACGAACAACACCGACGGTCCGGCCAGTGAGATCGTCTTTCCGGAGCCCATGAACAGGCCGGTTCCGATGGCACCACCGATAGCGATCAGCTGGATATGCCGGTTCGCCAACTGGCGTTGCAGGCGTGGTTCCCCGGCGGGTTCCTCCGGGGTTGCCTGCACGGACACCGTGCGATCGGACATGCGCTCTCCTCGTCATCCTTGGGTTGGGATGTTCGTAAGGTACGCGGCAGTTCCTCTGCGCGTGCGCCATCCCCGACTAATGTCCGATTCGACCGAAATATTCGGCGGAGGAGCTATGAGAGAGGCGGAACAAGAGCCAGCTTGCGGACCGGTCGGCGGGCCTGCGCAGCGAACTGTTCGACGAACCGCATCAGCGATCGATGCAGGTCCGACAATTCTCGGGCGCCATAGGTTCGGCTGTTACCGAGAAGGTCGATATGAAGTGACCCGAGGCCATCGTGGTAGACGTCCACCTGCAGATCCTGCACGGGGCCGGACGTCAGCATCCCCACACCGGCACGATGGCCGGCCAACTCGACCGCCCGTTCGTTCAGCCTCAGGTTGACCACCGGACCGAAAGGCCTGCCGGACGACGGCACACCACGATCGCGCTGCATGTCCTCGAACCGGTAACGCTGGTGTCTCAGGGCTCCCAACAGGGTGGTCCGCGCCGTATCGATCAACGTCTCCACAGGGGAGTCGGCTACGTCCGACAGCAACAACGGCACGACGTTGTCGAAGGACCCCGCCGAATCCCGCATGATCCGGCTGGTCCGGCCGGAGGTGGTCAGCCCCAGAACCACGTCGGGACGGCCGGAACGGTCACCGAAGAACGAAGCGAGCGCCGCGATCACCACGGCCGCCATACCGCCGGTCTCCCCCGCCAGCACCTCCAGATCACGCCGGTGTGCGGCACTCAGCTCGGCGGTGCACTTCCTCGGGACCGTCGCCATGACCCGGTTGTCGTCCTCGACGCTCAGGGATGACAACCGGTCCCGCCAGTACCGTCGGTCGTCACCGAATCGGGGCGAATTGCGGTAGCGCTCCTCCAGGGCAGCGAGACTGCCCGGGTCCTGCGCCCTCGACGGCGGCGCCGGTGTGCCGACGATGTCCGCGTTGTACAGCTGCGCCGTTCTGCGGACCATCGACATGACGCCGTAGCCGTCCAACGCCAGGTGATGTGCCCGCACGTAGCAGAAGTAGTGCTCCTGGCCCACCCGAAGCAACGCTGACGTCACCAGCTGGTTCTCGGTGATCGCAACCGGAGTCGCACAATCCGACTGCATCCAGTCATGCGCCGCACCGACGGGATCGGCGTGACCGGTGAGATCGACGAGCTCGACACATCGCTCAGGACTCGCATCCACACATTGGAAGGGCTCGCCGTCGACCTCGACGATGCGCAACACACCCGAACCGAACTCGATCGCAGCAACCCGCGCTGCACGCCGCAACGCGTCGATGTCGAGCTCATCGAAGATTTCGAGGTACTGCCCGATCACGAACGGAACAGCAGGTTCACGCATCTGCGCAGCCCAAAGGCCGCGTTGCGTCCTGGTCAGAGGGAACACCCCGCGTCCCTCTGTTTCCATGACCGTCATCGAGCACTCCCCCTTTCCGTTCGAACCGTGCGTCTCGAACCGGCAGGCCACCGCCGTACCACTCGGGGCCGCCGGACAGTCTAAACCTCGACTGTGGCGTGGGACTCACCGAGGTGCGTCCCGGAGTGCTATCGGATGGAGGCCGCGGTTCCGTTACACGGCGGCGTCACAGCAGCGACAATGAGAGAGGCGCCGAACCGGAGGAAGCCTATGAACGAGAGCGCAGAACGTTCGCCAAGCCGACAACAGTTGTGGCCCGCACTACGGGTGGACGAATGGACTGACACGCGAGACACGCTTCATATGTGGACCCAGGTCATCGGCAAGATCCGACTCGTCCAGGCTCCGTTGGTCAATCATTGGTGGAACGTCACCCTCTACGTCAGCCCGCGTGGCCTGACCACCTCTGCCATGCCGTACCGGCAGGGGATTTTCGAGATCGAGTTCGATTTCATCGACCACACACTGCGTATCCGTTCCAGCGGGAGCGGCACGCGACGTATTTCGCTCGAGCCCAAGTCGGTGGCCGAATTCCATTCTCAGACAATGCACGCTCTCGACGATCTGGGTATCGACGTCGACATCAGCGCCACCCCCAACGAAGTCGACCCCGCCATCCCGTTCGCCGACGACCACGAACACGCCTCCTACGATCCCGAGGCCGCACACGTGTTCTGGCAGCAACTCGTCGCCGCCGACCGGCTCATGCACGAGTTTCGATCGCATTACCTCGGCAAGGTCTCGCCGGTGCACTTCTTCTGGGGGTCCTTCGATCTGGCGTGCACCAGGTTTTCCGGACGAACAGCCCCGACCCATCCCGGCGGCGCACCCAACTGCGGCGCCTGGGTGATGGAGGAGGGATATTCACACGAACTGAGCAGCTGCGGATTCTGGCCGGGTGGTGGCGAAGAGGGCGCCTTCTACGCCTACGCCTACCCGACACCGGAAGGTTTCGCCGACTACCCGGTCGGACCGCAGGAGGCGTTCTACAGCCAGCAGTACGGGCAGTTTCTACTCCCCTACGAGGCGGTACGCACTGCGGCCGACCCAGACCGGACGGTGCTCGAGTTTCTGCACACCACCTATGCGGCCGCGGCCGATCTCGGCAACTGGGACCGCGGCGCGCTCGAAACCGACCCGGGCCGGTGGGCCGACCGACAAATCTGATCCGGTGCTGAACGAGCGCGGCATCCGCATCGGCATCGAACCCGACCGACCATCGGTGTGACCTATTCCTCTACGAGAGTGGCCCGCAATGTACGACCATATGAGGGGTAGGCGAGCAATCAGTTGACTCACTTGGAGGACGCCATGTCCGGCAACCGCCCGATCGTCGTGGGAATCGACGGATCCGCCTCCGCGGAACAGGCCCTGTCATGGGCAGTCCGCGAAGCAGCGCTGGGAGGCTGCCCACTCTCGGTGGTGACCACACACCTGGTACCCGGACTGAACGGTGTCCCACGGCAAGTTCCGATCGGTTTTGCCGACAGGTGGGAACAAGAAGGTAAGGACCGGTTGACTCGAGCGCTCGAAGTAGCCCGAGATGTGGACCCCGACCGCGCCGTGGAAATCACCACGACACTCGGTGTGCGCCCTCCAGCGGCAGAGTTGGTCGCGCAGTCGAGCGATGCGACGATGCTCGTTGTCGGCGCGAACCGCCAAGGGATCCTCCAGCGCACCATGCTGGGATCGGTGAGTTCGACAGTGGTTTCACAGGCAAAGTGCCCAGTCGCCGTCATCCGGGCCGAACCTGGTAGTGATGTCAATTCGCTTGCCGGACCAGTCGTGGTCGGCGTCGATGGTTCCGAACACAGCGAAAAAGCTGTCTCCATGGCATTTCGAGAGGCGAGCCTGCGCAACGCGGAACTCCTGGCAGTCCACGCCTGGTCCGACGTCATTCTGACGCTGGCCCCGGATGGCGGCACCCCAGCCGAATGGGCACGAGCCGCCGAGAACGCGACCGCCACATTGTCCGAACGCCTCGCCGGATACTCAGCCGAGTTCCCGGAAGTGAAGGTACGCAAGAGTGTTGTGCAGGATCGCCCGGTCCGCCACCTGCGCGAACACGCCGAGACTGCACAGCTCTTGGTGGTGGGAAGGCGCGGTAGAGGCGGACTCGCCAGCATGGTGCTGGGGTCGACCAGTAGCGCATTGGTCCACTCGGCGGCCTGCCCCATACTCGTCGCCCAGTAGCCGCGTGCAGCCTGGGACCCGATCGAACGATGCTCGGCTGGTCTGTCACCGACCCCGTCCCCATCGCCGATCGCCCGTTGGAATTCCGCCGACTTACCTACCCGCGCCCGGACCGCGACGACCTGGTGATCCACGTGCTTGCAGGCGGGGGTCTGCCGCACCGGCCTGCACGTGCGCGAAGGAGATCTCCCGTCCACAAGCCGGGAGTTGCGCCGGGCCACGAAGTGGTCGGTCGACGCGGATACCGGAACCGAGCGGGAACTCGAGGAGCTGCACGTTGCCAGGGGCAGGCGCGAACCCGTTGTCGGCGTCCTCGGCATTCAGACGGGCCTCGGCGGCGTGCCCGAACTCCGGTGGGCACTCACCCACCAACGGGTCGCCGCCGGCCACCTGACCATCTACTCACCGAACCGAAGGTGGGTTTCGGTGGTCAGTCAGGTGTTGCTTCGAACACCTCGCGCGCTACGCGAAGCGCATTCAAAGTGCGTGGGTGTCCCGCGTACAGAGACAGGTGCACGAACGTTTCCACGATTTCGTCACGACTGATCCCGACACGTAGTGCACCTCGAATATGAACAGCCAACTGCGGTTCCGCACCACCGAGGGTCGCAAGCACCGCAAGGTTGACCAGTTCTCGCTGCATCAACGACAAACCTTCTCGGCCATAGATGTCCGCGAAGCCTGCCTCGACCATATAGGTCCCAAAATCAGGTGAGATCGCATCCAATGAGGCCAGCACGTCGTTCGCCTCTTCACCAACTACCGATGACATGATCTGTCGTCCACGCTCGAAACGGGATGCGTCACCGTTGGTGTTCACTCGGATCTCTCCTTCGATTGCCCGCTCCACCCGTCGATCACGGCGCGAGCCGCGTTTTCGACGGTCTCTCGCATCGGCCCCTCGAGCAACGTCTGTACCGATCGTGAATCGGTCGCAGTCACGTCCATGACCACTTGTCGATTACCTGCAGGCCATGCGGCAAGCGATACCAGCACCAGCGACAAGCGCACGACCTCGTCCGGATCGTTGTCGTCGAGGCCTTTCACGTAGTCATCGACCCGGCCGTCATGATGTTCGGCGCGCTTCTTGTCGTCTTCCAGCGGCCGTTCCAGTTGCTCCCACATCAGCAACCGAGACAGTGCTGGGTTGCCGATGTGGAAGTCGTAGAGACGCATGGCGTAGTCGACAAGATCGTCGGGACCGTCCGCGACCGGAACGCTTGCCCGGAGTTGCCGGAAGCCTTCGGCAACGGCGGCATCGAACAGAGAGGCCTTACTGCCGAAGTACGCATAGACCCGTTGCTTGTTGATCTTCGCGTTCTCCGCGATTCGGTCGACCCTTCCGCCTGCCAACCCAACCTCGGAGAACTCGGAGATAGCAGCGCACAGAATTCGGGATTTGGAATCGGGCGTCGTGCCGTTGTCAGACAAAGTGCTTCAACTTCGGGTCATGGTCACGTGAAGGTGAGCGACACCGTCGACACGACCTGTCGGTCCTGAACAAAACTCACCGAACAAATTTGTCGGTGTGCCTGGTCCTGCGTAAACGTGATGGATGCCGAGACCGGGCTCGTGAGCTCACCGTACCGGACAAATGAACACTCCAACGCGGTCAGCGACCGTTCTGGCGACACCACACTGTTACACAGTTGAGTGGCCGCATCGATGAGAACCATGCCTGGCCAATGGTCCTGTGGGTGCTCGAAGAACACGGGAGAGGTGAAGCTGGCTCCGACCTCGAGTTCCCCGGTCTCTGCGGCACCGACGGCAACATCACTGTGCGCGGACCTGCCTACTTCGTGGGGCGGTAGTCTGACCACTTTCGGCGCCGGCGCATCCTTCGACGAGCACGGCTCGTTACCTCGAACCAAGCGGTAGGTGTCAGCGTCGACGTATCTGACGGTCAGCTCGTCCAAGATCACGACGCGGTCATGCAGTCGTGCAACACCTGAGTATCGATGTTCGCGACGGCGCTCCCCCGAATGAACGAGTTCGAACCCATGATCGGGGATGTCGTCACCATCGGCCGGCGCGACGTGCATAGACACCGAGCGCCACACGAACTTCGTGTCGGTGGGTCGCTCCAGTCGCTTGTGGGCGAAGAAGGTTTCGACCTGCCGCAACGACTCCAGGCCATACAGGCATGCCGTGATACCCCGACGATCGTCGTGCCGGTAATAGCTGTGGCGGTCCCGTGGCTTCAGGGTGCCCCGGACCCGGTCGGCATCCAGGGTGACGTCGTCGACGATCGTTTGCTCCGGGCTGGTCCGATGAACATCGGACGGATGGACCCGTAGCGTGGTGCCAGCGGAATCCATGGTGGTAGCTGCGCTCATGATGCGACCTCCTGTTCCTTGTCGAGAATCTCTTCCTTGTTGTGAGCCTTTTGATCGAATGCGTCGTCGTCAATTCCCCAGAAGAGGAGCCAGGAGGCGAGCAAACCGAGCACGCCGAGGGCAATCAAGATCCAGGACCACGAGGCGACCAGACCGTTCAGTTCGACACCGTCGGGCGGAAGCGAGCCAGCTGCGAGGGCTGCGGCGGCGCCTTCGTCGTAGAGGCCTCGCAGAGCTGCCAACAGCACCGATCCGACGATGGCGATGCCGATGGTCTCACTGACCAGTCGCGCGGAATTGAACATCCCGGTCGCGATCTCCACCTTCTCGACAGGCACGACATTGGCGGCCGCGCTGTCCATCACCCCGAACGCGATGCCGATACCCGAACCCGTCACCAGTAGACCCAGCTCCACCCACGCAAACCCTGCGTGGACCGCGATTGCCGTCAGGATCAAACCCACACCCATGATGAGCGGGCTCAACCCCAAGATGATGCGCCGACCGAGCACGGTCGAAAATCGCGCGATCACCAGCGGTAGCGCGAACACCGGAATGGTCAGCGGCAGCAGGGCCAGGCCGGACTGCGTCACGGACATTGCCTCGTGCGACTGGAAATAGGCTGGCAGGTAGACCAACAGTGCCGCGAAGGTGGTCAAGATGGTGAACGGCTGCAACACGACGCACAGAAACGTCTTGCTGCGCAGAAGATTCACATCTACGACAGGGTGCGACGCCTTCTTCTCGACCAGGGTGAACGCCACAGTTGCGACTAGGAAAACCGCGAGCAGCGCGAGTGACGAAGTGCTGGCGAAGCCGTGATCGGCCGCAAGCATGAAATAGCCACACAGCGACGCAAGCGCGACGGTGAAGGTGGCGATACCTGCGGGGTCCCCGTGAACCACGGACGTGGCGGAGTCCGGTCGTAGCCGCATCGCGCCGAGCGCCGTGATTGCCGCAACGACGGCGCACAGCACGAACACGCTGCGCCATCCGGCTATGTCGGTCAACGCACCGCACAGCACCGGCCCTACCGCGAGGCCGGCACCGAAGGAGGAGCCGAGCAGACCGAATGCCATTCGCTGGACGGATCCCGACAGTGCGATAGCGATGTATTGACTCGCCGACGTCAAGATGAGCGCCGCCGCGATTCCCTGGACGCCTCGGCCGATCAGCATCGTCATCACGTCAGGCGCGACGGCACAGATCAAGGAACCGCCGACGAACCCTATCTGTCCGCACACCAGGCCTCGTCGGCGTCCGATTCGCGCAGCCACGACGCCAGCACCGAACATCAACGCGGCGAAGCAGATGTTGTAGGTATTCAGAATCCACTGCGCCGCGGACGGTCCTGCTCCGATCTCCTGGGCGATCTCACCCAGGGAGACTCCGGGGCCGGTCACCGAGAACGGCAGCAGCATCGCAGCCAGACATATGCTCGCGATGCCGACTTTTTCACGGGTCGTCATGATTACCCCTTCCCGAACAGTTCGAGTTCGATCTCCTCGAGCTGCCAATTCCGGTTGGTGTCATCGACCAGGCCGAAAGGCCTGTCGGCAGAGCTCAGGTAGGCGCTCATTCCGCTTGCGCGGGCCGCCGACACCGCAATGACCGAATCATCGATCAACACACAACGCTCTGGTGCGTCCGAATTCGTGGCCGCCGCCGCCCGGCGGTAGGTGTCGGGATCGGCTTTCGATCCATAACCTGGCATCCACTCGACGTCGAATTCCACGAGCGCTGTCAGTGCAGCCTCGGCTCGGGCCGACGTCGCGGCCGCGCTGGAGAGCACCTTGACCTCTGCGCCGTTTCGGCGGGCGTTTCGGACCAGACTGACGAGCGCTGTGTCGATCCGCTCGCGATCGGGCAGTTCGGCCCACCCGTGCGGGGAACAGTCGTGAACCCGCTTGATCGCGTCGGGGACGTCGGCGATCCCGATCCACTCGAACAAGGATCCGAGTGCCGGGGCGGAGGGCATCGCCTGCAGCGAGGTGAACAGCGTGTCCACCGTTTCGGTGGGCAGTGGAACACGCTCGTTCACCACCGTGGAAAAGGCGCTCCGCAATTGCCGGGTGGCGGTGCGGTGGATGACGCCGTCGAAATCAAGAAACAGGTATGTGACCATGGGTCGCCTCGATCCTGCCGTCATCGATCTGCCAGAGACTGTCGACGAACGGTATCGCGTTATCCTGCATGATCTTTCGCTGGTGATTCTTCGGATGCTGGCTCGGATGTCCGATGAACGGCATTCCGAGGCGCCGCGCTTCCATGCCCACCCTCGCCACGTCGTCCACGACGAACAGACTGCTGTACGGAATGTGCAACACGTTGTCACAGATTTCCCGTAGACCGGGACGCACAAGGTTGGTGCAGACGTATTTGGGTCCGTCGAACATGTCCACATACGGTGCCGCTTCGGCCTCGAAGTGCTCGATCGTAAGACCGCCATAGGAGATCAGGGACCATCCCGCCGCCTTCAACCGCTCGAGCAATTCCGGTGCACCCGCGCTGACCTCAGGCGGATGCTCGCGCACGTACGCGGCACGTGCTTCGAAGTACAGGCGGATGGCCTCGGCCGGCGTCCAGTCTTTGCCGGTCGCCCGCGCCATTCCGGCCCCGCCGACCGATTGGGGCTGCGAGAGGATCGACCGCTCGGTGTTCTCGTCGTAGGTGCCGCCATTGTCGACGACGAAGTCGTGGATGATGGTGCTGAACGTATCGGTGAGAAGTACGCCATCGATGTTGATGGCGGCCCATTTTTCTGCCATGTCGCGTAGTCCTTTCTTAATGGCTCAGGAAAGCCAGGCCTGCCTGGTCGTAGCGGGCTCCGGCAATCGCGTTGCGGTCGAAGAGATCTTCGATTTCGGCGAGGGTTTCGGGGGCGAGGTACGCGAACGTCGATTCGATGTTCTGCTGGAGGTACTTCGGGGATCGCGTCCCGGGGATGGGAATGACATCCTCACCGCGGGAGAGAAGCCACGCGAGCGCCACCGATGATTTCGGTAGGCCGAGGTTGTCGGCGATCACACCGAACTTGTCGACGACCGCCATATTTGCCGCGAGATTGTCGCCGTGCAGGCGCGGATGGACTTTCGGACGGAAATCATCGGATGTGAAGTGGCTTTCGTCGGCGAAGCGACCGGTGAGAAGTCCGCGCCCCAGTGGCGAGTAGGCCACCACGGCCACGTCGTGTGCACGTGCGGCCGGGATGAGGTCTCGTTCCGGCGACCGTTCTGTCAGGGAGTACTCGATCTGCAGCGCCGCGATCTGCGCCTCGGCGCATGCGGCATCGAGCGTGTCGGCGTTGACTTCCGACAAGCCGATGTTCTGAATCTTCCCTTCCTGCATCAGGTCCCGCATGGCACCGACCGAGTCTTCGATCGGCACGTCCGGGTTGCGTCGATGGAGGTAGTAGAGGTCGAGGGTGTCGACGCCGAGGCGAGCGAGCGATGCTTCGCAGGCTTGCCGAATGTATTTCGGGTCGTTGTCGACAATTTTGCCCCGTTCGGGATCTGTGCGGAACCCGACCTTCGTCGCGACGGCCAGTTTCTCGGAGCGTCCTCGAAGGAACCCTCCGACCAAGGTTTCGTTTGCACCGTCGCCGTACATGTCGGCGGTGTCGAAGAGGGTGACGCCGTTGTCCGCGGCATGGGCCAGGACCTGAAGGTTCTGTTCATGATCCGTGGGGCCGTAGAACTGGGACATCCCCATGCAACCGAGCCCGATGCATGATGTGGCCAGATCGGAGTTTCCTATTCTTCGCGATTCCATGATTTACCTCTCGTCGTATCTGTGTTGAGTCATCGGGTTCGGGGCTGCGGTTCAGTGGCCCATACCAAGTCCGCCATCGACGTAGATGATCGATCCGTTCATGTAGCTGCTCTGCTCACTTGCGGCGAACGCCACGACGTTGCTCACCTCACGTGTCTCTGCAAAGCGCCGGATCGGAATGCGGCGCTCGAGTCGTTCCTTCAGCGACGTTGGTAGCGCGTCGGTCAATCCGGCCGAGAAGTATCCCGGCGCGACGAGGTTGACTCTCTTGCCACGTGGCCCGAACTCGGCTGCCAGGGAACGAGTGAGACCGAGGAGCGCCGCCTTGCTGGACGCGTACGCGGCTTGACCGGCAGAACCGCGGAGCGCGTTCGTCGTACCCACAAACGTCACACAGCACGGCGTATCGCTGGCCAGGACCGATTTCGCGAAACGAAACGCACCAGTGGTATTGACGTCCAATGCATCACTGAACTGATCATCGGACACCTTCTCGGTCCGCCCGTCCGGCGCCGTTCCGGGAAGATAGATCAGTGAGTCGATGTCGCCGACCAGGCTCGTTGCTTCCTCGACCGACCTGGCCACGTCCGCGTCCGACCGCACATCGCAGCGGACGTCCGAGGTGTCGACGGGCCTGCGTACGGCTCCGATGACGGTGTCGCCGCGTTCGCGGAGCACATCGGTGAGGTCAGCGCCTAATGCACTGGTGCGGCCCACGATCAAATGCTTCATTCGTCTCCCTCCGTGTTCTTGCGTTCACGCTTGACCAGGCGGGAAAGGGTCATCTTGTCGGACAGTTCCACGTCGGACTCGGTGTGATCGACAATCACCTTCATGCACAGGTCCCATCGCACGGGGGCTGTAACCTGCTCGGCCAGTAACGTCTTCCATTCGACCGCTGTGTGTTCACGCCCATCGCGATTGGACGGCATGCAGGTTGTCGGCTCACGAAACTGGACGTCGGACAGGACATCCTCGAACGTCGATCGAGCCTCCTCCATCAGCGGGGTATGGAAGGCGCCGCCCGTGTCGAGAACCTTCACGCGGACTCCGTCGATCGCATCGAAGATCGGCAGCGCTTTCTCCACCGCTCGCGTCGTGCCGCTGAGCACGACCTGCTTGTCGGAGTTGACGTTTGCCACCCACAAGTCCGCGATCGCAGCCTGCTCCAGCACTTCACGCACGCCGTCGTAGGTGAATCCCAGAACAGCCATCATCGTCCCGGGAACCCGAACTGCCTCCGCCATCGCCCGCGAGCGGCCGTCGATCACATCCAGACTGTCCGACTCCGAAAGAACTCCGGCCAAATGCAGCGCATAGACTTCACCAGTAGAGTGTCCGGCCACCACGTTCGGTCTCCTGTCAGAGAGCACTTCTCGTCTCCACAGAGCCTGTTCGACCCACAAGGCAATCTGGGCGTTTCGCGTCTGTCGCTGCTCCCTGGTGTCCGTCTCCGACAAGGCGGCCCGCACGTGCGGCTCCGAATAGTCACCCTCGAGGCCGCTGAGCGACTCACTCCCCGACCAGGTGTGCCCCAGGTTCACCGACTGTGAACCTTGGCCCGGACACAACGCGCTCACCCGCCGTGGTGCATGTGGTTGCGTAATGGTCATGCCGCCTCCAACACCAAGGCGGCGTTGTGCCCGCCGAATCCCAAGGATGTGGTGAGCACTCGTTCGACCGATGCCGGTCTCGCGGTGTCCGCGATATCGAGAACGGGAAGCTCAGGATCGAGCGGCGCGGAATTGACCGACGGCGGGATCAGGCCCTCCGTGATCGCCAGTGAACACAGAATCGCCTCGATTGCTCCGGTCGCTCCGAGGCAATGACCCGTCAACGGCTTCGTCGAACCAATAGGAACGCTGTCACCCACCAACTTCGACGCGACATGCGCCTCCGCGGCATCATTGAGGGCCGTCCCGGTGCCGTGCATGTTCCAGTAATCGGTCTGCCGCGCCGTCGTTCCCGCATCGGCCAACGCCCGCGCGACGGCCGCCTCGTACCACTGGCCCGTCGCGTGCGGCGAGGTTTCATGCGAGGCATCATTGGTTGATCCGTAACCGGAGATAACC
>JAAZAD010000234.1 GCA_012514505.1 Rhodococcus sp. (in: high G+C Gram-positive bacteria)
AGCACCGTCTTCGCGGCCCTGCGCAGCCCACCGGTCACGAATCAACCCGTACAGCAGTCGAGCGCCTGTCTGGCCCGACCAGGTGATGGTGCCGTTTTCGAAGTTGTTGTAACGGCCGTTGTACTTCACCACTCCGATTTCGTCGGTGGTGGGGTAGCCAAGTGGGCCGGTAGTCGCCCCGGTCTGGTTCCACTTGTCTCGGATGGCGCCGCCGATGGCGTATGCCTCGTTGAGCTTCCAGTAGATCGCGGCGCCCTGGAACTCCTGGCGGCGGCCGATGCCGTCGGGGTTGACGATCTCATCGGTCGTTGGGTAGCCGAGGATCCCGCCTTCGTACCCTTGGCGCGCCCAGGCGGCGAAGAAATGGTTCACCACCGGGTGTGCCCCGCTGGCGGCAGACCAGTAGATCGGGCCGTTCTGAAAGACGGATCTGCGTCCAAATCCGTCCGGGTTGACCAGCTCGTTCGTGGTAGGCCACAGCAGGAAACTGTTCGGTCCGCCGAGGGAATTGTATTTGTCCTTGATCGCGCCGCAGACCTGATAGGGGGACGGCCAGTACACCTGACATCCCGGCGAAGCCATACGCGCCATCTTCTGGCGCGCCTCCATGGTCTCGGCCTTGTCAGCGTCCTCCTTGGTGAAGCCTTCCGGAATTTCCTGCCGATCCGACCGCATCTGCCCAGGCACCACAGTGGCGTTCGGGTCCTCGGTCGGCTTCCACTCACCGGCCGGCGCCTTCACCGCAGGGGCAGCACTCGTCGTCGATGAATCAGGCGTCGGTGCCACCGGCACCGTTGAGGTACTCGTAGACACCTCCGCCGACGACCGGGGCGATGTTGCCGCACTCGTAGACTCACTGACCTGACCGGTCGTCGACGGAACGGGCACCCGCGTGGTGCCCGACAATTGCTGCTCTGTCGTTGTTGTCGTCGATGACGTCGCGGACTCCGATCGTTCCTCCGACGTGGAAGTCACCGGTACGGTGGCGGTGGTGGTTGTTGTGGTGGTGGTTTCCGATTCTGGTTGTGCGGCAACCAATCCAGCGCCAGTGAAGATCAATGCCGATGCGAACGACAACACGGCAGCGCCCCGTGCCCATCGCCTCGATGGAGACCGCATCGCACCACGTGATCGCATATGCCCTGCCATTCGGGCCCCTCCCGTAGCAATCGAAAGTCAGCAGCGTCCGCTGCTGGAGAGGAACCTACGGCGAGTGCGCATCCTTCACACTGATAACAAATCTCACTTATGTAACAAATCAAACTAAACCGGTCATGGAGCCCTGCTCGGTGCAGAGCTCAACACAGGGTGAGGGCGCGGACCTCGCCTATTCCGGCTCTCTTCAGGAAGTGTGGTCCGGTACTTCCCTCACCTGCCCACACTGCGTCGAACAGGCGTGCCCAACGCAACGCTCCAGAGCATGCAAGCTCTCGTCGGCCACGCAACACCTCACCAGGAGTGTTCGAACAATTCTGCGATTGACAAACACACAGGAACCCTTCGAGCGCGGCCCGGTGGCTCACACCACAGATCCGTGCGATGGCCAGTCCGATCGCCACGTTCTCCTTGAACTGCAGGTAGTCGAAGCCTCGCATGTCCTCGTCGTCGACGCTCTCCGGATCGGCGTAGATCAACGTGCTGCCACGCTCGTGCGCCCGCATCCGGAGCCGCTCGCGCAAATGAGGCCGGTCCTCTGCCGTGATCACCACACCACCACGCGGGATCGTGACTGCCATCGAGTCGGCAATCTCTTCGAGGGTCTCCCCCATCTCTTCTTGATGGTCCTCACGCACGTTCGTGATGACGGTGATGTCCGACCGGACCATGTAGTCCTGCGAATACTGTTGGTACAGCGGACGAACGGCCATGCACTCGATGACGAGAGCCTCGACGTCCGGCTGAATGTGCTCGGCGACGATGTCGATCTGCTCGTTGATGTTGGCGGCGCCGCGTCGGAAGATCGGAGTTTCCTCACCGTGCGGTCCGATCACGCGGGCCGCGCTGCCGGTCGTCTTCGCAACGGTGACGTACCCGCCTTCGCGGAGCACGCCACCGACGAGACGCGTCACGGTCGACTTGCCTCGGATGCCGTTCACATGAACCCGCACGTCGAGTTGCCGCAGCCGCTGTTGGTGCCCACGAATCGAGAGTCGCCAATAGAACAGCAAGGCCGCGCCGATGACGACCAGAACCAACAGTCCCAGAACCGCCCGAGTCATGCCATCACCGGAGCCCTGTGCGCTGCGCGCGCCTCCTCGATGAGCGCAGCTGCGTCGACGATACGGCCGTCGACAGTGTCCTCCGGGAGGAACGCCAACCCTGCACATACCTCGGCGCAGTCGGCGACGCTGCGCCGCTGCCCTGACAACCGGTCGGTGAACGTAGACCGTCCGGCCGCGTCGATGATCGGACCCACCACGGACCAGCCCCGGGTGGAGTCGGTCTCTGGGAGGATCGCCCCGAACTCGTCCGGCGCCACTCCGAACGGGACGTCCGTATCCCGTAGGAGACTTTCGACCAACCGTGCGACTGCTCGAAGAACTGCCTGCTGTGCAGCTTCGTCGAGGTCGGGATCGGTGATGTGAACATGGATCATCAACACACCGAGTGACCGCCGATGAGTTCGCGCACGGGCTATCTCGTCCTCGAGACGCGAACGTGCCCTGTCCTCCGCAAGCAAACCGAGAGACCCGAACACCGGGCGCACTTCGGGACGTGCGGACTCCTGCCGACGGAGCGCTTCACGAACCCGCCTTCCGGTCAACCCGGCGGCCCACCCGAGGACGAGGAAACACACCGTAAGTGCGGCCGCGAGCACGAACTGCTCCCGATTCCAGACGCCTGCGTACCGTTTGAGCGCAACCACGGCGGTAGCGGACGCCAGTCCGATCGCCAGACCCGCGAACCCGTCGAAGCACAACGCGGCGGCGACGCACACCACCGCGACGCCGAGAACCGCGATTCGCATCACTCCGGATTCGAAACCACCGAGAAGGCCGGTGATCGCAGCGAGGACGAAGCACAGCGCGACCCCGGTATGAATCTCAGTCCAGCCCCGAGTCACCAGTCTGCCCCTGCTCACCGCGCTCACCCCGATTCCATCTGACACGTGCAGCCATGAAGGCAACACCGAACACCACGGTCGCGATCAGACCTCGCACTGCGGGATCGACCCACGCAGGATCCATCCAAGCTGGATCCATCCAAGCTGGATCCATCCAAGAAACGTCATCCACGGGCAAGCACCCACGACGCGGCGAAAGCACTGCCCGACGGGCCCGAACGTGCATTCATTCCCGGCGAGAACACCTCGGTCTCACCGCCGGCGAGCCGGATACTCGCAGCGCCGCGCGGGCCTTCGGCGGTGCCGTCGAAGCTCGCGGCAATACGGGACATCTCGCCGGTGGGGATCGTGCAATCGTCCGAGACAACGGTGAGCGCGACTGTGTCGGCATCCGTTTCGAGAGCGAGTCGCGCATATCCGTGACCCGTGTGGTTCAGGACTGCACCGACCAGATGAGTCACTGCCCGTTCCACTACGAACTGCTCACCGGACACGGGAAGCGGGTAGGGGCCGAGATCCATCATGACGTTCTCACGGCCGGAAACGAACACCGCTTCGCGCAGCGCCCGATTCACCGCGTGCCGCAGATCGAAGACCCGGACCGGCTCCGGACGCGGATCGGGCAACGTGTCCACGGATTCGAGAACCGAAACCAGACGCCGGCGCGCTGCGGCGGCGTACCGCTGAAGCTTCGGGTCGTCGTGAAGTTCGGCCAGGTCAACCAAGGGTGACACCGAATCAGCAAGTAGGGCAATGTCATCGGACAGTGCGATCCCGGGAAGCGATGTGGTTGCGGCGTGTGTCCACTGATCGAGCTGCGGCGTCAGCAGATCGGCGAGTTCCGACAGTCGCTCGAAGTCCTGCTCCGTCCGCTCACGTGCGCATCGGTCCGCGACGCACAGTGTCCCGACCACAACTCCGTCTCCGCTACGGATTTCCTGCCGCGCGCGGGAGACGAGACCGTCGATGTCGGCGACATTCGAGGGGCGGCGCCCCTGTCGGTCGACCGCTCCGACGACAACCTCGGAGCCGTGTTCGACGACGGAGACCTACGCGATCGGCGCGTCGAGCAACGATGCCGCCACGCGTACAAGTGATTCGCAGAACGAATCGAGGCTGGAGTCTGTGCCGACACGGTCCGTGTCGGCGTTCCCAAGAAGTTCGATGGTGGCCGTCATTGCTCCCTCTCTCGATGACGCGGCGAGGATGTGCGTCCGTGACACTCTGCGGCCAGACGTAAACGAGGCCAGATGAACGGAGGGAGACTTGAATTCGAACAGGAGGGCGCGCTGCCGGACCGCTCAGACGCCCCGCCTTGCATCCCCGAACAACCGCCGAGGTTCGCTCTTTCGTTGGGCGACAACAATTTCGAGATCATTGATCGTTCGCCGGGCAATCGTTCCAGGGCACCATTTCGGGCATCGACTACCGGAGGAATTCGTTAGCGTGAGGTTTACCACCACGCGGAAGAGCAGGTGAGAGCCACCACTCGATCACCGTTCCGAGTTGCAGCTCCGGTGCGGGTGGCCGACTATGCCGGCCGCGTCCGCGGCTCGTCGGTAGGTGCGGGCCAGAGTCGCCACGGTTTCGTGCGCGTTGAGTCCGCTGGGATTCGGCACCACCCACAATTCGGCGCCTTCGAGGTCCGCCGGTTGTCGGCCTACCTTGGCGGACTTCACGCCGAACCCAGTTCGATAGGCGGTGATCCCGGCGACGGCAACGACGCTCGGAGACAGGGCCCTGACCGTCTCGTGCAGGCGGCCGGCACCGTCTACGAGTTCCTCGGTGGTGAGTTCGTCCGCCCTCGCGGTAGCGCGCGCGACGAGGTTGGTGATCCCCACACCGCGCGCGATCAGGTAGTCACGGTCCGCAGTCGAGAGTCCGGACGTCGGATCGATGGGACGCTCGATGATTCCCGCCGCCTCCAGAGCCGGGAAGAATCGATTCCCGGGACGGGCAAAATGCGCTCCGGTCGCGGCTGTCCACAAACCTGGATTGATCCCCACGAACAGCAACCGAAGTCCCGGACCGATGAGGTCCGGGACTTCGGCATCACGAAAGGACTCCAGCTCAACTCTGCTGAACCGGGCCCGGTTCGTCTTGTCGTTCACATGCTGCAGTTCACACGGTTCCTGCCAGGCGGTCACCGAGCAGCGTGGCGAATCGCGCAGGATCCTCGAGCTGTCCACCTTCTGCCAGCAGCGCGATGTCGTACAGAATCTCGGCTGTCTCGGCGAGGCGCGGATCGTCGGCACGGTCGACCTGCGCGGTCCGCAGCGCGGACACCAGCTGGTGGTCCGGGTTGAGCTCGAGAATCCGCTTGGTCTTGGGAACCGGCTGACCCGAAGCGCGATACATCCGCTCCAAGGCCGGCGACATGCTGAACGTATCGCCGACGAGGCAGGACGCCGATGTCGTCAGGCGACTCGACAACCGCACTTCCTTCACCTGCTCCTGCAAAGCCTCGGACATCCAGGTCAGGAGATCGGCGAAGTCCTTCTCCTTTTCGGTGCGCTCTTCCTCTGCAGCCTTCTTGTCTTCCTCGGTGTCGAGGTCGACCTCGCCCTTGGAGATGGACTGGAAGGACTTGCCGTCGAACTCGGGAACGGCGCCGACCCACATCTCGTCGACCGGATCGGTCAGCAGCAGCACCTCGAGTCCCTTTGCCTTGAACGCCTCCATGTGTGGGGAGCTTTCGACAAGCTGACGCGATTCACCGGTTGCGTAGTAGATCTGCTCTTGGCCGTCCTTCATGCGGGACACGTAGTCGGCCAGAGTGGTGAGCTCGTCTTCGCTGTTCGTCGAGGCGAACGACGAGAGCGACAACAGCGTTTCCTGGTTGTCCGTGTCGGCCAGCAGACCTTCCTTCATGGCCGTACCGAACTCGGTCCAGAAGGTGCGGTAGTCGTCCGGGCGCGTGGACTTCATGTCCTTGATCGTCGAGAGCACCTTCTTGGTGAGTCGACGACGGATCGCACGGATCTGCCTGTCCTGCTGCAGGATTTCACGAGAGACGTTCAGCGACAGGTCCTGAGCGTCGACCACACCCTTGACGAATCGCAGGTATTCCGGCATCAACTGGTCGCAGTCGTCCATGATGAACACACGCTTGACGTACAGGTGCACACCCGACTGGCGTTCACGCATGAACAGGTCGAACGGCGCATGACTGGGGATGAACAGCAGCGCCTGGTACTCGAACGTGCCTTCCGCCTTCATCGGAATGATTTCGAGAGGCTCGTCCCAGGCGTGGGCGACGTGCTTGTAGAACTCCTTGTACTCGTCCTCGGTGACTTCGTCCTTGGACTTCGCCCACAGCGCCTTCATCGAGTTGAGGGTCTCGGTCTCGATCGTGACCTGCTCCTCGCCGCCCTCTTCGGTGGCGGGTGTGGTCTTCTCGACGTCCATCCGAATCGGCCAGGCGATGAAATCGGAGTAATGCTTCACGAGCTCGCGCAGCTTCGACTCCGACGTGTAATCGTGCAGATGATCGTCGGTGTCCGCGGGCTTGAGGTGGAGCGTGACGGACGTGCCGACCGGCGCGTCGTCGAGCGTTTCGATGGTGTACGTGCCCTCACCGGTCGATTCCCAGCGAGTGGCCTGGTCCTGGCCGGCGCGACGGGTCGTGAGCGTGACCTTGTCGGCGACCATGAACGTCGAGTAGAAGCCGATGCCGAACTGGCCGATCAGTTCTTCCGACGCCGCCGCGTCTTTGGCTTCCTTCAGCTTCCGGCGCACCTCCGCTGTGCCGGACTTGGCCAGCGTTCCGATCAGTTCGACGACCTCGTCTCGGGTCATGCCGATGCCGTTGTCGCGGATGGTGAGGGTGCGGTTGCCCTTGTCCACGTCGAGCTCGATGTGCAGATCCGAGGTATCGACCTCGAGATCCTTGTCCTGGTAAGCCTCGAGACGAAGCTTGTCGAGAGCGTCCGACGCGTTCGAGACCAGCTCCCGCAGGAACGAGTCCTTGTTGGAGTAGATGGAGTGGACCATCAGGTCGAGCAATTGCCGAGTTTCCGCTTGAAACTCTCGCTGCTCCGGCCCGGTGCCCTGTTCTCCTACATACGTGTTCAAATCGATTCCCTTCGGCAGCAGAACCTGCAAGTTCGGTTCGAGAATGATACCCAGGGCCGATTTCTCAGTCTCGTCTCATACTCACCCGGCATCATCGAGACATGCCCTCCGTGACCGTGCTCGCCGTCGGAGGAACAGGCGAGTCATACCCCCAGGATCGCCGCACGCGTGTGTCCGGGCTACTCCGCGCCGTCACAGACGGACTCGACGATCGATTCGAATCACGGTGGGTCGGCTACCCTGCGTCGTACGGGCCGGTGGCCGCGGGCGGCCTGAGCTACCGTCACAGCACCCTGGTGGGCGTACGAAAACTGACGGACGCTGTTTCCGACACCGCCGGCCCGGTGATGCTGATCGGCTACTCACAGGGTTGCACTGTGATCCGCGAGATTCTCGGTGATGCTGCCGTCGGGCGCACAGATCTCCGGAACGTGACGGCAGTGGGTTTGATCTCGGACCCCGAACAACCGGGCGACGTCGCGCCAGGATGCGACGGCCACGGTGTGGCCGGTACCGGTCCCCCGCTTCCCGATTCGATCCCCGTGCACTGGATCGCCGATCCTCGCGACATGATCTGCAATGCGAGCGACGACAGCTTCGTGCGGGACTTGGCGGACCTCACCGAGTGGATGTCGCTACGAGGTCATCAGGTCTGGCGCCGGGAACTCTGGAGACTGCTACGCAGAAACAGCTTCCAGAATGCGGCGAAGACCTGCCTGTCACCACGGCAGTGGCGCCGTGACACCCGCCGTATCCGTACCGCAGCACACGAGGTTCTCGGCTATCTACCGCCCAGGTTGACGTGGCGCGGGGTGGGCGTGCGCAATCCTCGCGGTGGGCGGCACATCGCCTACGCCAGCGAACCGATCGACGCGAGCGGCCTGACGGGGTGCGACATCCTCACTCAGTGGTTGCAGGTCCAGGCCACATTTTCGGTTCCCGCGCCTGTGCGCACCGCCGAATCGGCATTGACGTCGGCGGCCTGAGGCCCTGAAGCGCGATTGCCTGTTTGGGCATAATGACCGAATGATCGGATCAGAAGTCTGGTACGTCAGTTACGGCTCGAACATGAGCAGGACCAGGCTGGCGTGCTACATCGACGGTGGTCGCCCGCCCGGCGCCACCGTGACCTACGGCGGTGCCCGGGATTCGACGATGCCGAGCGACGAGATCGCCGTCGAACTCCCAGGCCGAATCTACTTCGCAGGTGAATCGCATATCTGGGGCGGCGGGGTGGCGTTCTACGACCACGATGTGGCGGGTCCGACACCGGCCAGGGCGTACCGAATCACCGCCCAGCAGTTCGTCGACATCGCGGCGCAGGAGATGCACCGAATCCCGGAGGAGGGCGACCCCCTCGAAGAGGTGGTGATCGGCGGCCTGGACAACGGCCGGCACACGGCGGGACCTGGCCATTACGAAACGCTCGTCGAGGTAGGGCAGCGTGACGGACTTCCGATGCTCACCTTCACCGCACCCCACGGGTTCGATGCTGTGCCGCATACGCGTCCGACCCAGCCCTACCTCGACATGCTGACCGATGGTCTGCGCGAGTCCCACGGATGGGGCGCCGCGCAGATCAAGGCCTATTTCGAGTCGTGCATCTCGGATTGAAAGCTGATTCAGACGCCCAACGCAGGTGCGAACGTCGAGAACCAGGACTCGTGCAGGCGGTCCTCCCAGGAGTCCCACCAGTGGATGCCCTGCGAGGTGATGTGCACCGTCGGGTTCACGCCGTTCGCGTTGAGAACGCCGACGAACATGCGGCTCGCGATGCTCGCCGCGGTCTCGAGCGGCACCATCTGTGCGAACTTGACCGGGTCGAACTGGTTACTGACCGGGTTGACCGTGGGGTCGGTGGACGGCGCGCCGCTACCGGAAGAGATGTACACGGCCGTACCGCGTAGAGCGCCGGCGTTGAGAATCGGGTCGTTCATGCCCCACTGGCCGAAGGGCCATGGGCCCCACATGTTCATGGCGTTGCCGCCCATCTGGGCGACGGAAACCTGGATTCCCTGGGCGAAGCCCGGAGCACTGACCACCGGATAACCGCTGTACGAGCCGACGGCCTTGTAGAAGTCCGGGTGGTGAATCGCCAGGTTCAGAGCCGAGGTCCCGCTCATGGACAGACCCGCGATGGCGTTGTTGACGCCGTCGCTACCGAACTGTGAGGCCATGACGGGAGGAAGTTCCTTCGTCAGGAAGGTCTCGTATTTCTGAACTCCCAGGGTCGGGTCCGCGTGCGCCCAGTCGGAGTAGAACGATCCGCCGCCACCGAACGGAATGGCGACGTTGACGTGCTTGTCCGCGAAGAACTGCTCTACGTCGGTCTCGATGAGCCACCCGTTGTTGTCGTTGGGGGCTCGCAGACCGTCCAGGAGATACAGGGTCGGTGCGGGACCGCCACCAGCGGCGGTGAGCACCTTGACCGGGATGTGCTTGTCCATCGACGGTGAGTAGACCTGGATCATGGCCGAACTCGCCTGTGCAACGCCGTTGCCGACGAAGACCGATGCGAAGGCCACAGTCAGCATCGTCACCATTGCCAGAACCAAACTTCGCCCGCGCCGCACTGCCATATGCATGTCCCCTCAGTGTTCTCAGGATCCTGTTCTCAGGTTCCTCTTAACCGACTGACTTCATGGGACTGTAACAGCGGGCGACATACGTAACATCACGACTGTGATGTCGAAAAACCTCACAATCTGGCATCGCAGCGCCTGCGTGGACCCCGAACCACCGAAAAATCAGTGGTCTCGCAAAGAACCGATCAGTACGTTCGGAGTCTGCCGCCGTGCGGCTACCGCACACCGACCACACCAGCCGAAAGGTCCACCGTGACCGAGTCCACCCACCTCGACACCAGCGAAGTCGTCGACGGTGATCGCCTGGAACGCAGGCACCTCCACGTCATCGGGGTCCTCCTCGTGGCCAACTTCGTGGTGATTCTGAACGAAACGGTGATGAGCATTGCCATCCCGGTTCTCCAGGTCGAATTGGGAGTAGCGCCGAGCGTCGGCCAATGGCTGACCACAGCATTCATGCTCACGATGGCGGTCATCATCCCGCTGACGGGCTACCTGATCCAGCGCATCCAGACACGCAGCCTGTTCGTCCTCGCGATGTCGCTCTTCACCGCCGGCACATTGCTCGCCTTCGTCGCGCCCGGCTTCGGGGTGCTTCTCGTGGCCCGCATCGTCCAGGCCTCGGGCACCGCGATCATGTTGCCGCTGTTGATGACAACGATCATGACGCTGGTGCCCCCGGCTCGTCGCGGCGTCATGATGGGCAACATCTCGATCGTGATCGCCGTCGCGCCGGCGCTGGGCCCCACACTGTCCGGATTCATTCTCGATCACTTCGGGTGGCGCTGGATCTTCGGTTTCGTGGCGCCGATCGCGCTCTGCGCTCTCGTGATCGGTACGCGCTTCATCGTCTCCGTCGCCGAGATATCCGATGCCCGCATCGACCTCCTGTCGGTCCCCCTCGCCGTACTCGGCTTCGGCGGTCTGGTCTACGGACTCGTCGGAATCGGCGAATCGGCGCAGGAAGGATCGTCCACCGTTCCGTTGTGGATCCCGTTCGTCGTCGGCGCTGTGGCGATGGCAGGTTTCGTTCTCCGCCAACTCCGACTGCAGGGCGAGGACCGTGCTCTGTTGGACCTGCGTGTCTTCGGGTCGCGCCAGTTCACTATCTCCGTGGTGGCAATGCTCCTCGGCATGGGAACCATGATGGGGACGTTCATCGTGGTTCCGTACTTCGCGCAGTCCGCGATCATGCTCGACGCTTTCCAGACCGGTCTCATCACGTTGCCCGGCGGTCTGTTGATGGGTCTGGCAGGCCCGATCGTGGGCCGCATTTACGACAAGCGTGGTCCACTCGTGCTGGTCATCCCCGGATCGGTGTCGGTGAGCATCGGTGTCTGGATGCTGACCACGGTCGACACATCGACGACGATCTGGTGGTTGCTGTTGTCGAACATGGCGCTGTGCGTCGGCCTCGCAGCGACCTTCACCCCGTTGATGACGTCGGGACTGGGGTCCATCGATCCGCACATGTATTCCCACGGTTCCGCCGTGGTCGGCACCCTCCAGCAGGTTGCCGGCGCGGCGGGCACTGCACTGTTCATCACCGTCATGACCATCGTGGCCTCCGGGTCCGGACTACCGACAGAGTCGCCGGAAGCCATCGCCGACGGGGTACGAATGGTGTTCGTGGTGGCAGGAGTGCTGTCGTTCGTTCTTGTTGCGGTGTGCTGCTTCGTCCGTAAGCCGGCGGACGCCCCGGGTCACTGACGAGGCATCGGTACGGGTGCGGGAATCAATACACGGTGAACGTTGCTGTGCCGGGAAGGTGCGGCAGGTCGGTTCCCAACCAGAATTCGACCTGCCCGGAGCCGGTGTTCAGATAGCTGCCGGCCCCCGTACCGATAAAAGGAGGGAGCGATCCCGACACCACCGCGGACCACGTACCGGACGCACCGGTGGTGTGGTTGCGCCACGACAGGGTCGACGTCACGAAGCAATGCTCGCCCGGTTGCGCTGAGATACCGACGAATTGGCCTGCCATGGATGCCCAGATCCGTCCCGGCGTCTTCTCCGTCGTTGCGAACTGCGCAACGACGTCCCCAGCACACATGATGCCGTGCGCAATCGTCGGTGCGCGGGGAATGTCGTGATAGGCGAAGCGCGGCTCGTCTGCCCCCACCGGTGAGGCCCAGCCGACCGCCGCGCCCAGCACGATCGCTGCCACTGTTGCAAGACGTGGTTTTCGCATCGCGGACGCTCCGGGAGTCGCAGGGTTGTCTACCCTCACCATCTCTCTCGACTCGCGCGTTGTTACCGCACCCCTCGTAGCGCCTCTATCGTTGAGACATGGATCTGCACCCGAATCTGACACCGGTCGCGGAACTCGTCGGCACCTGGCGGGGTCCAGGGCGTGGTGAATACCCCACGATCGAACCCTTCGAGTACACGGAGGAGCTCACCTTCACCAACGTGGGGAAGCCGTTCCTCGTCTATCTGCAGCGAACCTGGTCCCCCGCGGGTGCCCCGATGCACATGGAGTCGGGCTTTCTGAGGGTTCCCAGCCCGGATGTCGTGGAGTTCACCATCGCGCAGCCGACCGGCCAGTCCGAACTGGCAGAAGGCCGGATCACCGGCAGCGGAGCGGACTTCACGTTGAATCTGAGATCCCAGATCCTCAACTCCGGCACGGCCAAGCACGTTGAAGAAACCGAGCGGAACTACCGGCGGTCCGGTGACACGATCACCGTCGACTTCTCTATGGCAGCAGTCGGCGAGCCCATGACGCACCACCTGTCCTCGACCCTGCGCCGGACGTAGTACGGCGTCAAGAAATTAGTGTGTTCTGTGTCATATCAGTCCGGACGATAGCCGCCGAAGTTAACAAACGGTTCATTGGGAGACGTCGGGCTCACACCGAGGAGCACGGCCCCCGATCTCACCCCTGCGCAGTACTCCAACCAGCAACAATGCTGGCAAGCGCCCAATTGCATGTCCGATTCGACCGTGTCGCGCACCACAAATTCCGGGCCGTGACCCCCGTGTGATCCACGAACGCGAATTCTCCCTGTGACACCCGTTCACTTTCTGTTTACAAACCATTCAATCCCAGCAATTGCCTTTCGGTGGAGCACTCCGGTATCAATGAACGCGGCGCCGGCTCAGCGCCCAACCTTGATCCCAATCCGAGCCAGGAGAAAAACAATGGACTTCGCATTCTTCGCAGACCTCTTCGGCGTCATCTCCGACCTGGCTGGCGCAGCCGACTTCTTCTCGGGCCTGTCCAGCGAGTAGAAGATCTCCCAGGCACAAGCCTGACCGAAAGGCCCACACGCATCATGCGTGTGGGCCTTTCTTCGTATCTGTAGAAATATCAATCGAATCGACCGTGCGCATATTGCGATATGCGAATGCGTGAACTATCACAAACACATCACGGCGCTATAATTCAGCAAATACAAAACCCTGATACCTGTCAGGGAAGCCGCCAGAAGTCTCCGGTGAGGCCGCAATCGTCGAGGAGCTTTTGGTTGTGTTCACGGCCGTGCGGCTGGAAGTCGGGGGCCAGGCGGTCGCCGTACCAAGGCTGCGCGAGTCGCCAGACTGCGAGCGCGTCAGCGATGCAGCCGTGGCCCGGCGCGTTTTCATCCGTCCACCGTTTGGCATGGCCGCGATCGCAGAACATGCGAATCATCGTGCACGTGCCGACGACGTCGTTCCACCAGTCCCGCGCGGGACGGGGAAACCGGACCACCGGCCCGTCAGGCGGCGGCATCTCCGGGCCCGCATCGATGCTGAGGTGCGCACCGCAGTGAGGGCACGCGGAATCGATGCGGACGTCGATCCCGAGGGCTGCGCTGATACCGAAGGAATCCCATGCGCAGCCTCCCCACCAGCGACGGTCGTCGTGCCCGTCGAGCGGAGTCAGGACGAACGCCATCGGCGCCGAGGTGAACGGGTGCGCCATTCGGATCGCATCACCGTCGGGCGTCAGGACGAGCGCGTGGTCGTCTGCCAGCTCGTGCAGAATCCGTCCGACGTCCGCAGCGGCACTGTCCGTCCTGCGCGCCAATTCGGCGACGGAGGGTGCGCGTCCCTCCTGAGCGAGCGTCTCGTAGACGAGATCCCGTACTCGCCGCGACTCTGCGGTCTTCACTCTGCCGCCTCCAGCTGCTGTTGCTCGGCCCATCGCAACCGTTCGCGTAACGAACCCGGCCGCTACGCGATGTGATCCACACAATATCAATTCAGGAGGTTCGACATGTTGTCTGCGAAGCGGCTCGTCAAGGGTGCCATCGTGGCCACGGCAACGGCGGGCACTGTGCTTGCCGGCAGTGGGGTGGCTCAGGCCGACGTTCCGGTGTGGGACGCCAACTGCCACGTCTACAACATCTTCAATACCGGCGGAATGTCCATGTGCGAGCTGCCGGCCTGGCACCAGGTGAAGCTCACGTGCGTGGCCTGGCCGGTCCCGTTCACCTACTGGAAGTACGGCCCGGTTCAGTACGGCCAGGGCCAGTCCTGGGCCAGCTGCGATTCGTTCAACGCAATGGTGCGGGTAGAGGTCATCCAGGCGTAGGCCGTGCTTCGCCGGTCCGCCCGACGCCTGGGCGGACCGACGCGGCTGCGCGCCCCGACGTTCCGGAAACCGCGTGTTCGTCGGGCGTAGATTTTGCCCAGCGGCGTCACAGTGTGTCGATCACCGACTGCCCGGCCGGGGTGCGCAGCGCCTTCGTCGTCTGCACGCCCGAGTTCCGATTCAGCCTGTCGACGGCCCGGAACTGGAACCGCGCCTCGGCCCCGTCGACCTCGAGCACGCCGTAACCGTGGCCGACCATGTCGGCGTATTTGAGGTGCGGGTTGTTGGCCAGTCGGTTCGCCTCCTCGTCCCGAGCCCCGCCCGTGTCACTGCTGCCGGTGGCGCCGCCGTCTCCGGTGTTGGAAGAAGTGACGGACGGGACGACGAACTCGACGCCCGCCCTCTGGGTGCCGGGCGCGTTGGCCTGCGCCCCACTCGGTGTGCCCGGCGCGAACCCGGTGTCCCACAGCTCACCCGCATAGCCGTCGTGATCGTCGCCGGTGACCAGAACCAGGTTCTCGACGTTCTGGGCCGCGGTGGACAGAATCTCCGCACGTTCGGCGCCGTAGCCGTCCCAGGTGTCCATGAAAGCACGGCTGCCGTTGTCCGCCACCACCATGCCCATCATCATGTTGGCGTTCGCCACCACCTTCCAGCGAGCGTCCGACTGCGTCATGCCGTCCAGCAGCCACTGCTTCTGCGCCGCGCCAAGCATGGTCCGGCCCGGCGCGTCTGCCTCGGCGCAAACGGCGAATGCGGCGTCGTCGCAGGCCTGCGCGTCGCGGTACTGCCGGGTGTCCGGCGCGAACAGTTCCACCGTCCGACCCACCCGCAGCGAGCGGTAGGTGCGCGTCGGGTCGTTGGCGAAACGCGGCACTGGCATGTGCTCGAACCACGACTGCCATGCCCACTGCTTCTTCTGCTGGAACCCGATCGCGCCCTCGATGTCCGAGATCACCGGGAAATGCCAGCCGTCCTTGCTGTAGTTGTTGCGGAACTCGTGGTCGTCCCAGATCGGAATGAACGCGTGCTGGCTATGCATCAACCGCAGGTCGGCGTCGGTGCGGTACCGGCGGTACTTGTCCCGCATGGCGTCGATGGTCTGCGGGTAGGCGTTTATCTCGATGCCCCGGACGCCGGGCTTGGTGAACTCGTACACGTAATCGCCGAGACAGACGACGAAGTCCAGGTCCTCTGCTGCCAGGTGGCGATGCGCTGCATAGTAGCCCTCTTCGAAGCCCTGGCAGGTGAACCAGCCGATGCGGACCGGCTCGTTGGAATCAGCGGGCCGCAGCGTCCGGAACCGACCGACCGGCGACTCGCCCCCGCTACCCCGGAACTGGTAGTAGTAGGTTTCACCCGGCGCCAGTCCGTTCACATCGAAATTCACTGTGCCGTCGGCATTTTCACGAACCTGAACCCGGTTGGCGAGGACGGGGCTGGACAGGTCCTCCCGTTTGGAGACGATCAACGCCAACTCGCCGCCCGAGGCGCTGCTGGTACTCCCGCTGCCGAGGCTGCCAGTCCCGACACTGCCGGTACCCCCCGCGCCGCCGACACGCGTCCACAGTGTCGCGCCGTCGGTGCGCGGCACCCCGGCCATCACACCGTTGCCGAACTCGGGGTTGCGGATCAGCCCTGCCCCGCCATCCGGGGCCTGGCGCAGGACCGGAGTGGCGTTCGCGGTAGCGGGCAGCAGGCTCGCGCCACCGAGTGCGGACAGGCCTGCCAGGAATGCGCGACGGGAGACGTTGACGGGCGGAAGGGACACAGGCCACCTCAGGCGTAGTCGGGACAAATTCTCGATGAGACTAGATGCCCAGGACCCGTTCCATGACTGTTTCTGCACTGTTCAGACAAGCGCCTGTGGGTGTGGTACCGAATCCGGGGCGCCGACTCCTCGCGGTGACCACGGCACCGGTGGGATGATGGTGCGCGTGCCGATGCCCTCACCACTGCCCGTCAAGGACGGGGTCGGACCGACACGACTGCGTGTCCCGATGTCCGGGCCGTGGGCGACGGTCGCCGAGTACGTCGTCGCGAGGTTCGACCACCTGGAGTCCGGCGACCTGTACCGACGGTTCGACGCCGGCGAGATCGTGGGCACCGACGGCCGTCCGATCGGTCGCGACACGGCACTGGGCGCACATCCGTTCGTCTGGTACTACCGCGATCTGCCGGTGGAGGACCCGGTGCCGTTCCACGAGGAAATCCTGCACGTCGACGACGACCTCGTCGTGATCGACAAGCCGCATTTCCTCCCGACCACCCCGAGCGGGCGCTATCTTCGCGAGTCGGCGCTCGTCCGATTGCGGGTCCGCCTCGACAACCCGGACCTGGCGCCGATCCACCGACTCGACCGCGGGACAGCGGGTCTGGTGATGTTCTCGGCCCGGCCCGCGACGCGCGGCGCGTACCAGTCGCTGTTCGAGAAGCGGCGGGTAGCGAAGGTCTACGAGGCTGTGTCGGCGCGGCCGTCCGGATGGGACCGGGACGCACCGTCGCTCGCCGGACGGGGCGTTCCTCTCGTTTACCGCAACCACCTCGAGGCTCGACGCGGCGAGTTGCGGGTCGTCGTCCACGACGACCGTGAGCCCAACGCCGAGACCGCGGTCGACGTCCGAGGAACGGGAGTGAGCACCGCCGGACACGCTGTGCTGCACACGATTCTGCGTCCGCACACCGGACGGATGCACCAATTGCGAGTGCATCTGGCGGCACTCGGCGCCGGGATTCTGGGCGACCGGCGATACCCCGACCTGCTGCCCGACGCGCCGGACGATCACTCCCTCCCACTCCAACTACTCGCGCGGGAACTGGAATTCACCGATCCACTGTCTGGGAGGCCGCGACAGTTCGTCACCCGACGGACGTTGAGCGAGGCACCCGTGTCAGGGCGTTGAGCGCCCCGTTATGCGGGCTCTCTCATCACGTCGACATGCACCGCACCCCGTTCGCGTCAGCCGAATGTGAGCACGATCTTGCCGACTGCGTCCCCGGACCGGAGTCGGTCGGCGGCCTGCTGAAACTCCGATACGGCGACGGTGCTGTCGATGACGGGCCGAATCTCGCCGCGAGCGATCGTTGGCAGCACGTCGGCGTGCAGGCCCTCGAGGATCGGCACCGTCTCCCAGCCGCGTGAGAACCCGAACGACACCCCGTGCACGGTCAGGTGCCGGTACGAGAGCGCGTCCAGATCGATTGTCGCGGCGGGGCCGGCGAGTCGGCCGATGTTGACCGCATGCCCGTCCTCCGCGGTCGCGGGCAGGCACTGCGCGAAGGTCTCCCCCGCGACGTGGTCCAGCACCACGTCCGCGCCCTTGCCGTCGGTCGCCGCAAGAGCCGCCTCGGTCAGATCCTGCTCCCCGGTGACGATGACGGTGTCCGCGCCCAGTCCGTCGAGGAGGTCGCGCTTGACCGAGGTCCGCGTGGTCGCGACGATCCGGGAGGCCCCGAGTGCCTTTGCGATCTGCACACCGATCATGCCGATTCCAGTGGTTGCGCCCGTGACGAGCACGCTCTGTCCGGATTCGAATCCCGCGACGGTCAGTGCGCCGAACTCGGTGAGGAGCGCCGTCGGCAAGGCACACGCAATCTCGGGCTCGAGCCCCTCTGGTCGGGGCAACACGAACCGGTGGTCGGCAACCAGGTACTCCGCGAACGCGGACGGGAAGGTGCCCATCACCGGGTCGCCGACCCGCCAGTCGCCGGAATCCTGTCCGACGGCAGCGATCTCACCGGCGTACTCGAATCCCGCAACGAACTCGCGACCATGACCGCCGTTCGTGGGGTCGGCCTCGGCGAGCATCGGAAGGTCCGCGTTGTTGGTGGCCGAGGCGAGGTTGCGGATCAGCACTTGTCCGGCGCCCGGCTCGGGTATCGGTTGCTCGGCCAGGACCCATTCGGGGCCGCGTCCGGCGACGAGTGCGCGCATGGTTTCGGCCATCAGAAATGTTCCGTTCGTCTCGTGCGGTCGCCGCGGGTCACTTGCCGCTGAAGACGGGGAAACCGCTGTGCTCGCCGTAATCCCGGGCGCGCAGATCGCGCAGTGCGGTCATGTCCTCGTCCGATATCTCGAAGTCCACCTCGGCGTTGGCGCGCATGTGGTCCGGGTTCGCAGTCTTGGGTAGCGATACGACGCCGAGCTGCAAGGTGTAGCGGATGCACAACTGGGGGATGCTGACTCCGTACTTGTCCGCCATCGCAGCGACGTCCGTGTTCTTCAGCATCTCGCCGTGGGCGATCGGCGAGTACGCCTCGACCAGGATTCCCTTGCCCTCGCAGTAGGCGATGAGTTCGGACGGGGTGTTGCCCACGTGAGCGAGCACCTGATTCACGTGCGGCGTCACGGTGCACGAGCCGAGAATGTTCTCGAGGTCGGACCGCAGGAAGTTGGACACCCTCGTCGAGGCGTCCGATGCCGATCAGCAACTCGTCGTGTGGACGGCCGAACCCGGTAGCCCGACGCACGAGGCGTTGTGTTCCCTCATGGACTGCGTGAACGAGAAAGCCACGTCGCACCCCGGACGATGACGCAGACCTCGCCCGTCATGACGGCATCCAGCCGCTACGGCGCCCCGACACGGTAAACCTCAGCCGGCAGCACGGACTCCATAGGCGGCCATGAACATGTCGAGCAGCCCGTCGATCGCGTCGTCGTCCACCTGTCGTGAGCTGAGCAGCCAACGGTAGTAGAGGGTCCCGCACAGCACCTCCGCCGCGTATTCCAGGCTCGCGTCTGCGACCAGCTCGCCGGTTTCCTGCGCTCGCACGATCCGATCGAGCGTCCGCTGTTCGACTGTCGCCAGAAATCGTTCGTGCAACCGCGCTCTCAGTTCAGGATCGGCCTGGGCCTCGGCTATGACGGCTCGGTAGACCGGACCAATGGGCGGCGTGGAAAGCGCCTGGCTGGAACGCACGAACTGTTCTCGCAGGTCCGCCCGAACGTCACCGGAGGTGCGGTAGTCCAGATCGCTGATCCACACGACGCTGAGCGCGTCGAGCAACAGTTCCGCGATGGACGGCCAACGCCGATAGATGGTGTGTTTTCCGACGCCTGCCCTTGCAGCGACGGCCTCGACACTCAATCGGCGATAGCCGACCTCCGTCGCCAAATCGAGGGTCGCTGCAAGCAATTCCCTGGTGCGTTCTACGCCGCGGCGTCGCGGAGCTGTGGATGATCCGGACATGCCCAGATCATATCGACACGGGGTGTGCCGTTGACAAATGGTGCGCGCGAGCCCACGATGAATTATCGACACGTACCGTGCCGATAATTGAAGGGGCCGCTGCTTTCGACAAGCCCCCGACACTAGGAGAACACCGTGAAGACCATGACCTGTCGGCAACTGGGCGGCCCATGCGAGCTCGAATTGAGCGCGGAATCCGCTGACGAAATCATCAAGGCGCAGGATCGTCACCTGCGCGAGGCTGTTCGCAAGGGCGACAAGGAACATGTACCGGCCCACGAAGATATGAAGGGACGCTGGCGTCATCCAATGAGATCGATGGGGTGGTACCGCGACACCAAGAGAGCCTTCGCGGCCCTTCCGTGACGTTCCTCTGGCCGGGATGCCTGATCTGTGGGCATCCCGGCCACGTGCGCCTCGACCCAGTACGACTGTCTGCCAGTCAGATCGCCACATCGAGCCTGTCTCGTCCTCGACAAGAGGCAGCAGACCAGGGTCGATCAGAAACGACTTCTGAATGCGCATGGATCAACGCTACTGGGCCACACGACTTTCCAGCTCCCCTCAGCTTTCCTGCGCGATGAGATCCGCAGCGTGCCAGGCCAGCGCCTTGGTCGGCGCTGACGTGTTCGCCGACGGCTGGTTGAGGAAAACGGAGGAATCCACGACCCGCAGCCCCTCCACCCCGCGCACCCGGAGGTGGCTGTCGGCGTCATCGGCCGCAACGTGGTCAAGCACTTCGTTGTCGAGGGCATCCGCACCCGCGGCGGAACCCGACCGATCAAGCATCCACGGCTGGGCCGCCGCCACATCTTCACCCACCCCGAGACCCGCGAGCCCACCGCAGCCCATCAGGCGGAGATCTTGGCTGACTTCAAGGCGTGACCCCGTCCGACAGCGCACCAACTGACGCACGAGGCATGGACCGAAGCGCGGACCGACACCAGAGGCGGGCGTAGTCGTCGAGCGTCTACGCGGGCTCTCTCATCACGCCGACATGTCGCACCGTCCCGGAAAGGCCCGGGAGTTCTTGCGTGGGCGACCAGGTTTTCATCCCATCCGTACTGTCGGAATAGAGATACTTTCCTTCGGTGTAGGCGTCGAGGTAGATCCGCCAGGTGCCGTTCGGCAACTGGACCACGGCTGGTCCCTCCACCATCGAACCCCAATCTCCCGCCGGGACAAACGAATAGGGACCCTTCACCGACGGCGCAACCGCATGCTCGATGACCTTCTTCGTCTCGTTCTTCGTGAACGCGTGATAGGTGGATCCCACCTTGACCACGGTGGTGTCGATGTGGTCCGCGCCGATCCCGTCGAGCGGAACAGGCGGGCTCCACAATCGGAGCGATGGTTCCAGCGCCGTCATCAGGTACGGCACGAATCCTCCACCGGTCGACATCGACAGGATCACGTGGACTTGGTCGCCGTCCACGAACCATTCGGGCGCCCAGGCTTTGGTGGTGAACGGCGACAGTGACGGTCCGTCGCTGAACCCCGCCGACCCCGAAGATCCGGGCGGACTCGACGAACCCGTGCCGTCGCCCGTGCCCGGCAGGAAGGCGCAGCAAAATGGGACCGGCCACTTCCCCAGGAACGTCCAATCGGTGCGGTTGCTGCTGCGCGCGAAGCCGATGTTCGCCCCGTCGATCGTTGTGTAGGTGACGTAATAGAACCCGTCCGTGTGCCGGAAGATGCTCGGGTCACGCACCACCCCCGACGGGGGCCGGAACGCCGACTGTTGAACGGGGTGGAACTCCGTGCCGTCCGCCGACTCGTACACATCCATGTCGCGGTCGCTGGCGTTGCTGAACGCCACCATCGTGTATCGCCAGGCTGTCGGTGCGGCGCTACTACTCCCCGGGGCCGTGACCAGCAAGGTCGCGACTACGAACATCACCATCGATAGGGCGGAAATGCCGGTTCGTCTGGTCAGCGTCACCGGTGCAGTATCTATGACAACAGCTGCACCATGCGTAACTTTGACCGAACAACTTCATTCGTCAATGACAGCCAGTCCGATATCAACACACGCTGCCCTCAGCCGCTTGTCTCGCGTCCACATCCGACCACCTTCGACGACCGTCACGGCCGCCAGCAGACGAGCGTCGACCGCGCTGAGCCCACGACCCCACAGGTGACGACGGTCCACCAGGTGCATGACCTCGTCATGGGTGACATCCGGAAACTGGCGAAGATTGCCGAGCAGGTCGAGCACCACACCGCGATCCTTGATCGACCCGAGCGCAAGCTCTTCGATGACCAGTCGATGGCAACCCACCTCGTCAACTGCGAGTAGATCCACCAGCTGCGCATCAGTCGAATGAAAGTGGTCGATCCACACGGCTGTGTCGACGAGGATCATCCGGCAGCCACTCGACGGCGTGGAGCCGCCGACGCATCGGTGTCCATTCCGCCGAGAGCAGCAAGGCGGCGAGCACTCTCGACGCGGATCAACGTTTGCAACCCTCGCTTGAGGAGCGCGACGTTCTCGTGCACACCTGTGAGTTCCGCCGCTCGGGCGAGCAGCTCATCGTCGATTGTGACAGTGGTTCGCATCCTGCACCTCCAAACGGCGTCATTGATGACATCAATGATACTGCGGTTGGTGCATTTGCACCCAGCTGTACGTTGAACCGGAACTCCATCGAGTTCCTGCACGGAGACGTTTGGTTGCACGATGCTCCGGTCCAGTGCCTGCCAGACCCACATTTGGACCCTTGCTGCCGGTCGCTCTTCAAGGTTCTGTCGTGATGACGTAGTCCCTCTCGATGCCGGCAGTAGCGCGGCCCCACTCGCTCGCCCGGACTCGTGCTTGATGCGCGCTGAAGGCGGCCTGGTCGGCGAACCGCTCCGCGACGATCCACTCGAACGGGTCGTCAGTGGGCTGGACGTCGAACGAAAGACATCCGGGCTCTGCATGTGTGAGCTGGATGTGTCGAGGTAGATGCCTCACCACCGTGGACGCCTCCTCTGCATTCGCGCAGAGAAGACGACCCGTCAGCTTGACGAGGCTCATGCCACCGACAACGGCGTGATCGCAGCGAGCTCTTCCCGAAGTGCACGACGTTCGAGCCGCAACTCATAGTTCGACTGCAGGTTCATCCAGAACTCTTCCGACGTACCGAAGTACCGCGCAAGGCGGATCGCGGTATCGGCGGTGATGCCCCGCTTGCCGTGGACGATCTCGTTGATCCGCCGCGGCGACACACCGATCGATACCGCGAGCTTGTTCTGCGTGATCCCGAAGCCCTCGATGAAGTCCTCCATGAGGACCTCACCCGGGTGAATCGGCTCGATAGGGTCACTCTCAGTGGTAGTCGACGAGTTCGACATCTTCCGCGCCTCCATCTCTCCAGACGAAACAGATACGCCATTGAGCGTTCACGCGAATGCTGTGCTGCCCCCTACGACCACCGACCAGTCGCTCGAGCCGGTTCCCTGGAGGAATCCGTAGGTCCTCGACGTCCTTCGCCGCATGGATGAGTTCGAGCTTCCGCAATGTCGCCCGTTGCACAGTTCGATCGACGCGCTTGACGTACTGCTCGTGCCAGATGCGTTCGGTGTCCTTGCTCCCGAACGACCTGATCACGAGGCAAGCATATAACGCAAAGCGTCAATAACGCTAGACGTTAAATCGGAACTCGACCACGTCGCCGTCGGCCATGACGTAGTCCTTGCCCTCCATACGCACCTTGCCGGCGGCCTTGGCCGCGGACATCGAACCGGTCTCGTCGAGGTCTGCGAAGGATACGATTTCGGCCTTGATGAAGCCGCGCTCGAAGTCGGTGTGGATGACACCGGCGGCCTGCGGAGCTGTGTCACCCTTGTGGATGGTCCAGGCACGGGATTCCTTGGGGCCGGCGGTCAGATAAGTCTGCAGACCGAGGGTGTGGAAACCCGTGCGGGCCAGTGCGTGGAGGCCAGGCTCCGACTGCCCGATGGAGTCGAGCATCTCCTGACGGTCCTCCTCGTCCAGTTCGAGAAGCTCCTGCTCCACCTTCGCATCCAGGAACACTGCATCTGCTGGTTCGACCGACGCTCGCAACTCGGCGACCTTGGCCTCGTCGGTGAGAACAGCCTCGTCGGCATTGAACACGTAGAGGAACGGCTTGGTGGTGAGCAGACTCAGTTCACGCAGCAAACCGAAGTCCAGCTTGTCCTTGACGCTGAACAGGGTCTTTCCCTCGTCGAGGAACGTCTGGGCCTTGACCGCCTCGTCGTGCAGCGGCTTGAGTTCCTTGTTCTTCCGGGCTTCCTTGTCGAGCCGCGGCAGGGCCTTCTCCAACGTCTGCATGTCGGCGATGACCAACTCGGTTTCGATCACGTCGATATCGGAAGCCGGATCGACATGCCCGCCCACGTGCACGACGTCGTCATCGGCGAACACACGAACAACCTGGCAGATGGCATCCGCCTCGCGAATGTTGGCGAGGAACTTGTTGCCCAGGCCTGCACCCTCGGACGCGCCCTTCACGATGCCGGCGATGTCCACGAAGGAGACCGTTGCGGGCAGAATCCGCTCCGACCCGAAGATCTCGGCGAGCCTGGTCAGCCGCGGATCCGGCAGCTCCACCATGCCGACGTTGGGCTCGATGGTGGCGAACGGATAGTTCGCGGCCAGCACGTCGTTGTTGGTCAGGGCATTGAAGAGGGTCGACTTGCCGACGTTGGGCAGTCCGACGATTCCGAGGGTAAGGCTCACGGTCTGTGGATTCTACGGCCTCCGCAGCAGAGCGCCGCCACCCGATCAGGGGCAGGCGACCTTCGCCATCTCGTAGATCTGGCGCGCCTGGTTGTCGGTTGGCTCGGTTCCGTTGTTCTCGGACCGTGACTTGATCTCGTCCTGGACGTCCTGCGGTTCGGCCGAGGACTCCAGATCGACACACGTCTCCTGGAGAACGGACGTGATGTCGTCGTCCGAACGCCCCTCGGCGAGTCCCGCAAAAGCACCCCGGTAAGCCGCTACGAAAACGGCCGACTTGGCGTCGTCCATCGCGGCATTCACCGACGACGCTGCCGCACTACGCGCATCATCCGAGTCCTCCCCGGAGCCGCACGCCGTGAGTGCGCACACCACAACCGCCGCGACACCTACACCCCTCGCAAGTTTCATACGCGGATCGTAGGTGGCAATCACCGCGAGCCGAACCGGATTCGGCAACCTCGAGAAGTCACTACCGAAACTCGGACCGTCACAGCAGTAACATCGGACTCGCCGGACGTGTCACACGCACGGCCCACCCGCGGAAGGACGATCATCTGTGAGCGAGCAGGCAACGGTGACAGCCACCGAACAACCGGGCAAACCCGATCGTGGCCACCTGATCGGAAGAGGGGGCGTGTGGCTCGCCAAAGCGTCCGCGGTACTCGTGGCGATCGCCCTCGGCGCCTTTGTCCTCGGGTGGATCATCGAGAAGTTCTGGGTGATTCTGCTTCCCGTCGTCCTCGCGATCGTCGTCTCGACCGTGCTGTGGCCGCCGACCCGGGTCATGAGAAAAGTTGGAGTTCCGGCCGCAGCAGCAGCTCTTCTTTCGCTGATCCTGTTCATCTCGATCTTCGCGGGCGTCATCGCACTCATCGTTCCCGCAATCGTCAGTCAGGCGCCCGAACTGGCGAACAAGGCGACAGAGGGCATCAATCAGGTGCAAGACTGGTTGAAAGGGCCGCCGATCAATCTGCAGGACGAACAGATCGAGAACGGCATCGACACGATCATCAACAAGGTGCAGGAAAGCGCGAGCACCATCGCCTCAGGTGTCTTCACCGGCGTGAGCACCGCAGGTTCTCTCCTCGTGACCATGGGTCTCGTTCTCGTCCTGACGTTCTTCTTCATCAAGGACGGGCC
>JAAZAD010000028.1 GCA_012514505.1 Rhodococcus sp. (in: high G+C Gram-positive bacteria)
GTATGCCTTGCTGCGCTTTGCCATGTCTTCTGTCCTTACTTCTCACCCGAGAACGGGCGAATGGTTCAGTTGTGGTTTCGGGCCTGGCCGGCCCTCCCACGCGATCTTGTTGCGAACGACTAGCCGTCGACGGTGATACCCATCGAACGCGCAGTGCCGGCGATGATCTTCGCGGCCTGGTCGATGTCGTTGGCGTTGAGGTCTTCAGCCTTGGTCTTCGCGATCTCGCGCACCTGATCCATGGTCACGGAAGCAACCTTGGTCTTGTGCGGCTCGCCGGAGCCCTTCTGCACGCCTGCAGCCTTGAGCAGCAGCTTGGCAGCCGGAGGGGTCTTCAGCTTGAAGTCGAACGTGCGGTCTTCGTAGACCGAGATCTCGACAGGAACCACATTGCCACGCTGCGACTCGGTCGCGGCGTTGTAGGCCTTGCAGAATTCCATGATGTTCACGCCGTGCTGACCAAGCGCGGGACCCACGGGCGGTGCAGGGTTAGCCTGACCAGCCTGGATCTGAAGCTTGATGAGCCCTGCGAGCTTCTTCTTCTTGGGGGGCATCTCAGTTCCTAGTTTCTTGCGGGTGTGTTTCTTGCGTACTGCATTGCAAGTTCTGTGGGCAGAATCTCGGCTAGATCTTCGAGACCTGCGTAAACGACAGCTCGACCGGAGTCTCACGACCGAAGATCGAGACGAGCACCTTGAGCTTCTGCTGCTCGGCGTTGACCTCGCTGATGCTCGCGGGGAGCGTGGCGAACGGGCCGTCCATCACGGTGACCGACTCGCCGACCTCGAAGTCGACCTCGATGAGCGGCTTGGCCACCGTCTCGGCGCCGGTTTCGGTGGACGTGGAATCCCCGGCGGCCGCCGCCTGCTGCTTCTTCGCCTCTTGCTGCGGAAGCAGGAACTTGATGACCTCGTTGAGGGTCAGAGGCGAGGGACGCGAGGTGGCTCCGACGAATCCGGTGACACCCGGGGTGTTGCGGACCGCACCCCACGACTCGTCGTTGAGCTCCATGCGGACCAGAATGTAGCCGGGCAAAACCTTGCGGTTGACCTGCTTGCGCTGGCCGTTCTTGATCTCGGTGACCTCTTCGAGCGGGACCTCCACCTGGAAGATGTAGTCGCCGACGTCAAGGTTCTGAACACGAGTTTCGAGGTTGGTCTTTACCTTGTTCTCGTAACCCGCGTAGGAGTGGATGACGTACCAGTCACCGGGCGCGCGCCGCAGCGCAGCCTTCATCTCGGCGACGGGGTCGACTGCTTCCTCGGGTTCGCTCGATGCCTCGGCCGGTTCCGCCGATCCTTCGGTCGTCTCGGTCGCAGACTCGGTGCCCTCACCTGCAGCCTCGACATCCACGTCGGCTGCCGCCTCGGCAGAGACACGCTCGTCGACCGAGGCGTCTTCAGCCACGGACTCATTCGTGTCGTTCTCGGGGGTGCTCACTGGGGCACTCGCTTCCTCTCGTCACTCACATACATCGCGAATCCGCCCGGGGGCGGAGTTTGTCAGCCGAACAACCAGGTGACGCCTTGTCCGACTGCCAAGTCGATACCGGCGATGAACGCCACCATGAAGGCCACGAACACCAACACGACAGTGGTGTAGGTGATCATTTGCTTACGATTCGGCCAGATCACCTTACGAAGTTCGGCGATGACCTCGCGGATGAACCGACGAAGACGCTTGAAGATGTTCGGCTTCTTCGCCTGATCCTTCGAGTCCTTCGCGGAAGCCTTCACCGGCCTCGACGACGGTTTCACGGATGTCGCGACCACGCCGTCTTCACGATTCCGACGAGCCGAGCGCTTACCGCTGGGCTTCCCCGTCGGCGCAGTGGAACGCGTTTCTGCGGCAGCGTCGGTGTCGCCGGCGCCGCTCGGGCGCGGGGACCCTGAAGTGTCGCCGTCGCGCTTGTCGCGCTCCTCGCTCACGTCGTTCCTCTCAGTCGCTGGCATCCGGGGGCAGGGGCGACAGGACTTGAACCTGCAACCTGCGGTTTTGGAGACCGCTGCTCTGCCAGTTGAGCTACGCCCCTTCGGCCGGCCCGTTCAGTTCTCACGAACCTGATGGACCAACCACTCTGCGATTACATAACACACGCGCTACCCTCCTCGGCCGAACAGCACCGTAGGGCAGCGCGCAGCGCTGAGTAATCCCAGAAATCTCAGTGTACTTGAAGCCCCGGAACTAACCCAATCCGCCTGGTTCAGGCCAGGCGAACTGTTGCCGTAGCGCGACCGAAGATCTTCTTCCCTTCGGCCCTCGCCACAATTGCGACTACTGCAGTCTTGCTTTCTTCATCCACCGACTTCACCTTGCCAGTGAACTCGACGGCGGCAGCTTTGTGCGCGTCGACGTACACAGGACTGGTGAAACGGACGTTATACGTGGTCACCGCGCCAGGATCGCCGAGCCAGGAGGTGACGAAGCCCGCCCCGAGACCCATGGTGAGCATGCCATGCGCGACCACGTTGTCGAGGCCGGCCAGCTTCACGACCTCGTCGCTCCAATGGATCGGGTTCGCATCGCCGGAAACACCGGCGTAGTTGACCAGGTCTCCACGAGTGAGCTTGACGGTCCGTCCTGGCAGTTCCTGCCCGACCGCGACGTCAGCGAACTTACGTAGCGATACCATGCATGACCACCTCCTTGACGGCGTCCATCCAATTGTCGTCGACCGCCCCACCGCTACGCGCCACCAGGGTGGTGTAGGTGGTCATGACCACCTCGTCGTTCTGGTCACTGACGATGTTCTTGGTGACGATCAGGTCGCTACCGGCCATCTGGCGGAACGAATCGAGGTACACGTCGCAGACAAGGCGGTCGCCCACCTGGATCGGTCTTGCGAACTCGAGCACCTGATCGGCCTGCATGATCTGACTGAGGTCGTAGCCGGTGACGATCTCGTCGAACAGCTTGCGCTGCGCGATGAGGCCAACCATCGAGATGAAGGTGAGCGGGGCGACCAATCCGTCGTAGCCGAGCCCCTTGGCTGCGTTCTCGCTCCAGTGGGCCGGATGAAAATCCTGGACCGCACGAGCGTAATCGCGAACCTTTTCGCGACCGACCTCGTAGAAATCGTCGACTCGGTAGTGATGGCCGACCATGGCCTTTGCGTGCGCTGCCGGGTCAACCGACGCGTCCGGAACGGCCTGAGTGTCGTCGATGTCAGTCACGCGATGGAACCCTTCTTATCCCCTGGAAACACGACACGAAGAGGTGCGCCGAACGCCCTCTTCGTGTCGATCACAGAACCCAGGTTCGTGTTACTTGGATTCGCGGTGCGACTGGTGAGTTCCGCAGTTAGGGCAGAACTTCTTGATCTCGAGACGATCGGGGTCGTTACGCCGATTCTTCTTCGTGATGTAGTTGCGATGCTTGCATACCTCGCAGGCCAAGGTGATCTTGGGCCGAACGTCGGTCGAGGCCACGGGATGCCTTCTTTCGGGTAATTCTGATCGCGGTCAATCAGGGTGGTTCATTCATACTGTGTAGCGGTGACCGGACTTGAACCGGCGACGCAACGATTATGAGTCGTTTGCTCTACCAACTGAGCTACACCGCCTCGGTGTCGAGTGTCGCGCACTAGGCGCTCCACCACAATCCAGCGAGCCCCCTAACGGAATCGAACCGTTGACCTTTTCCTTACCATGGAAACGCTCTACCGACTGAGCTAAGGGGGCGTACTTCATGTGCACATCGCTGCGCGCTGAAGCCCTGACGAGATTACACAGAGTTTCTGTCGACTACCAAACCGGCAGGTGAGCGGGGTTTCCAATCCCCCTGTGAGCGGTTGACGAGTGCCTGGACTCGCAGACCACTCACAGGCGGCGGAGCCGCATCACCTACGACAGAACCCCGGCGAACCGAAGTTCACCGGGGTTCTGTGTGTGGCAGATGTAGGATTCGAACCTACGTAGGCAAAAGCCGACGGATTTACAGTCCGCTCCCATTGGCCGCTCGGGCAATCTGCCGTTGCATGGGGCACGCCTCCAGTGGAAGCTACGCCTCGCTGCGCAAAGAAGAATACAACGAACGTGCCCCCGTTTTGCAAACCGGGTGGATACGGGCGGCCCTCGACCCGATAGCGTCGAACGGGCCCACCCAGAAAAGCCGGGCTCCCGACCGGGACCCCGGGACGGAAACAACGAGACGAGACCAGGAGTGTGACGTGGCTGATTCGTCCTTCGACGTAGTGAGCAAAGTTGATCAGCAAGAGGTGGACAACGCCCTGCATCAGGCAGGCAAGGAGCTGTCGACCCGATACGACTTCCGCAACACGGGCGCGTCGATCGACTGGTCGGGTGAGGAAACGATCACCCTGACCGCCGACACCGAGGAGCGACTGAAGGCCGCTCTCGAGGTGTTCAAAGAGAAGCTGATCCGGCGGGACATCTCCCTCAAAGCGTTCGACGCTGGTGAGCCCGCGCAGTCCGGAAAGATCTTCAAACTTTCCGGGAGCCTCGTGCAGGGCATCAGCACGGAAAACGCCAAGAAGATCTCGAAGAAGATCCGCGACGAGGGCCCCAAGGGCGTCAAAGCGCAGATTCAGGGCGAGGAGCTGCGAGTCAGCAGCAAGAAGCGTGACGACCTCCAGGCCGTCATCTCGCTGCTCAAGGGCGAGGACTTCGGCATCGCCCTGCAGTTCGTCAACTACAGGTAGGGGCAGAGCCCCTGTGCGTGGTTGGCGAGTCCAGAGACTCCTCGAGCACTCACAGGGGGCGAAGCCCCTTGCCTACCGGCCGGCCATCCGTTCGAGGCGCTCGATCCGCTCCTTCATCGGCGGGTGCGTCGAGAACAGGCGGCTCATCTTCTCGCCCACCCGGAACGGGTTGGCGATCATCAGATGCGACTGAGCTGTGAGTTTCGGCTCAGGGGGCAACGGCGCGGCCTGCGTACCCCGCTCGAGCTTCCTGAGCGCCGACGCCAGGGCGAGCGGGTCGCCGGTGAGTTCGGCACCCGATTGGTCCGCCTGGAACTCCCGCGAACGCGACACCGCCATCTTCACGATGCCCGCCGCGATGGGCCCGAGAAGCGCCACGAGGAGCAGCGCGATCGGGTTGGTGCCCTGGTTGCGGCCCCCGAACATGCCCGCGTACATGGCAAAGTTCGCGAGTCCGGACACGATGGCGGCCATGGCACCGGCAACCGACGAAATCAGTATGTCCCGGTTGTAGACGTGTGACAGTTCGTGCCCGAGGACGGCACGAAGCTCACGTTCGTCGAGTATTTCGAGGATTCCGCTGGTGCAGCACACCGCCGCGTTACGTGGGTTGCGTCCGGTCGCGAAAGCATTCGGCGCCTGAGTTGGACTGATGTACAGGCGCGGCATCGGCTGATGCGCGATGGTGGCCAGCTCACGCACGATGCGGTAGATGACTGGCGCCTGCACTTCTGTGATCGGCTGGGCGTGCATGGCTTTGAGTGCCATCTTGTCACTGTTGAAATACGCGTAACCGTTCATTCCCACGGCAAGCACCACGGAGATCAACAACGCCGTCCTGCCGAACAGCGACCCGATGAACACGATCAGCGCCGACATTCCGACCAACAGGACCAGAGTCTTCGCCCCGTTTGCGTATCCGCGCACGTGTTGCCCTTCCTACTAGTCCCCCGCCTTGTGAAACGAAGAACCTGGGCGAACGAGTTCCCCCGTCTGTCACATTACGGCTCAGGCAGTGACTTTACGGCTCGGACAGTCGAAATCACGCCTCAGCCGACACGCGCGATCGTGTAGTCCACCAGCTTCGACAACGCATCGTTGGCAGGCCCTGCCGGCAGGTCCGCGAGTTGGGCGCGCGCGCTGTCCGCGTACTCGCCGAGCTTCGCCTTCGCGGCCGCCATGCCCTCGGAGCGTTCGAGGAGCGCCAGCGCCTCGGCGACGTCGGCGTCGTCCGTCACCGGCCCGTCGAGAAGCTCACGCAGCCGGTCTGCGTCGGCGCCTTCTTCACGGAACGCATACAACACAGGCAGTGTGTGGACACCTTCCCGAAGGTCGGTGCCGGGAGTCTTACCGGACTGGACCGCAACCGACGAGATGTCGATGATGTCGTCCGAGATCTGGAAGGCGATGCCGACCGCGTCGCCAAGACGCTCGAGTCGCTCGATGTGCTCGGCGTCCGCCCCCGAGAACGTGCCACCGAAACGGCCGCAGGCGGCGATGAGGGATCCGGTCTTCTCCCACACGACCCGCAGGTAGTGCTCGACAGGATCTTGCTCCTGCTTGACCCCGATGGTCTCGCGCATCTGGCCGGTGACGAGTTCCGCGAACGTTTCGGCGATGATCGCGACGGCTTCCGGGCCGAGAGTGGACACCAGCCTCGACGCATGCGCGAACAGGTAGTCCCCGGCGAGGATCGCCACACTGTTCCCCCACCGCGCATTGGCGCTGGGTGCACCGCGACGCATGGACGCTTCGTCCATCACGTCGTCGTGGTACAGCGTGGCGAGGTGGACGAGTTCGACGACCGTGGCAGCCGTGATCACGGACGGATCGCTCGGCTTCGGCCCCAACTGTGACGTCAGAATGGTGAAGAGCGGACGGAACCGCTTGCCCCCGGCCCTGGCCAGGTGAAGTGCCGCCTCCGTCAGAAAATCCTCACCGTCGGAAAGTTCGCCGATCAGTAGGTCCTCGACCTGCTTCAGGCCGTCGCGAACAGTTGCGGCGAGCTGGGAATCACCCAGTTCGATCCCAGCAACCACGGTGTCTGCGCTCACGCCTGCGGTGGGGCGCGCTGTGCCCGCCGGCGGGCGCGATTCGGTGCCCTCAGTGCTCACGGTGTCAGTACCCATTCCTGTCGTCAGTGACGGCTCGGTTCATACCGTAGTGAACCTAGCTGCTCGTGCGCCGATCGACCCAGCGGACGACACGCGTTCGGCACGCCTGACAGGATGTGGACGTGGCCGTAGATGATCGCTCCGTTACCCAGGCACCGTTGCCCGAGTCGACCGATGTGCTGGTGATCGGTGCCGGACCTGCTGGTTCGTCGGCCGCCGCGTGGGCCTCGCGCACCGGCCGGACGACGGTACTGGCCGACTCCGCCGTGTTTCCACGCGACAAGACCTGTGGTGACGGACTCACTCCGCGCGCCGTCGCCGAACTGGACCGTCTCGGTCTCGGTCCGTGGGTGCGTTCCAAGGTCGCCAATCGTGGGTTACGGCTGAGCGGATTCGGCCAGGAACTCGAACTCGAGTGGCCGAGTGGTTCGTTCCCGACGGTGGGCAGCGCGGTCCCGCGCTCCGAACTCGACGACCGAATCAGAGCAACCGCAGTCTCGTCCGGCGCCATCATGACCCAGGGCGCGAAGGCCGTCGACGTGGAGTACATCGGTGACCGGGTGCGCGCAGTTCGATTTCGCACCGCCGACGGCGAGCGAACGGTGCGGTGCGAAAAGTTGATCGTCGCCGACGGCGTGCGGTCCCCCCTCGGCAAGA
>JAAZAD010000235.1 GCA_012514505.1 Rhodococcus sp. (in: high G+C Gram-positive bacteria)
CGAAACGGGAACGCTCGAGGATCGCGCCTTCGCGGCGGATGCCGTCTTCCGGAACATCCAGGATGCGGTCGAGTCGGATCCAGCTCGGTCGGTTCTCGCGATCCCACGGGCCTGTGCCGATCCCGACCCAATCGGGGTGTCCGTCGCGGTCGCCGTTGGACGAGAGCATCAGGCCGAGCAGCGTCGAACCTTCGCGTCCCACGACGAGGACGGGACGGTCCTTGCCTTGGCTCGCATCTTCTTCGTACTCGACCCACGTCCAGACGATCTCGCCGGGATCGGCGTTTCCGTCGAGATCGGGTGAATACTCGATCGTGCGGGCACGCTGCGCCGTCGGGCTGGTACGAGAAGCCACGGGACGACCGGGAGTAGGTGCGGGCGCAGCTCGGCCGGAGTCCTGAGTCAGTGCACCCTTCGCGCGGTCGAGTGCTCCCGACTGCTGCAACTGCTTGTACAGCCGCGGGCCGTGTTCGACCGCAAGACGTCCGAGTTGCTTGCCCATTTGCATCCACTTGCCAGCCACGATCGGCCAGTGTAACCACGCTTCCGAGCATGAGCAGTCGTGCGGGTACACACGAGGTACCTACCTGTCGGCACAGCCGACGACTCGGCGATTGCGACTCTTGGATATTCTTCAAGATGACCGCGGCCCCAGGCCGCTGCCGGCCCGAGTCAGGAGCACGACATCACCACGTTCGCCGACACCACCTTCACGGATCCCGCGAAGATCCGGAACTTCTGCATCATTGCGCACATCGACCACGGCAAGTCGACGTTGGCGGACAGGATGCTGCAGCTCACCGGCGTGGTCGAGGAACGGCAGATGCGCGCCCAGTACCTCGACCGGATGGATATCGAGCGTGAACGCGGTATCACGATCAAGGCGCAGAACGTGCGGCTGCCGTGGAAACTCGACGGCGAAGACTACGTCATGCACCTGATCGACACCCCCGGCCACGTCGACTTCACCTACGAGGTCTCGCGCGCGCTCGAGGCGTGCGAGGGCGCCGTGCTCCTCGTCGATGCCGCGCAGGGAATCGAGGCGCAGACCCTGGCGAATCTCTACCTCGCGCTCGACAAGGACCTCACGATCATTCCGGTTCTCAACAAGATCGATCTGCCCGCCGCCGATCCCGATCGGTATGCGGGTGAGATAGCCAACATCATCGGGTGCGAGCCCTCCGATGTGCTGCGTGTCTCCGGCAAGACCGGCGAGGGAGTCCCCGAGCTGATCGACGAGGTGATCCGGCAGATTCCCGCGCCTGTCGGTGATTCCGATGCACCTGCCCGCGCGATGATCTTCGACTCGGTGTACGACACCTATCGCGGTGTCGTGACCTACGTTCGCGTCGTCGACGGCAAGATCATGCCGCGCGAGAAGATCAAGATGATGTCGACCGGCACCACCCACGAGCTGCTCGAGGTCGGCATCGTGTCACCGGAGCCCAAAGCGGCAACCGGCCTCGGTGTCGGAGAGGTCGGCTACCTGATCACGGGCGTGAAGGACGTGCGTCAGTCGAAGGTGGGCGACACGGTGACGCTCGCGCGCGGTGGAGCCTCGGAGCCGCTCACCGGCTACCGCGAACCGCGGCCCATGGTCTATTCCGGCCTGTACCCCGTGGACGGTTCCGATTACCCGGTGTTGCGCGACGCCCTCGACAAGCTCCAGCTCAACGACGCCGCGCTCACCTACGAACCCGAGACCTCCGTTGCGTTGGGCTTCGGATTCCGGTGTGGATTCCTCGGTCTGCTGCACATGGAGATCTCCCGTGAACGGCTCGAACGCGAATTCGGCCTCAACCTGATCTCCACCGCCCCGAACGTGGTGTACCGCGTCGTCCTCGAGGGTGGTGAGGAGGTCATCGTGACCAACCCGTCGGTGTGGCCCGAAGGCAAGGCCCGCGAGATCTACGAGCCCATCGTCAAGTGCACGATCATCGCGCCGAGTGAGTTCATCGGCTCGATCATGGAGCTGTGCCAGTCACGGCGCGGTGAGCTCGGGGGCATGGACTATCTGTCCGAGACCCGCGTGGAACTGCGCTACACCCTGCCGATGGCCGAGATCATCTTCGACTTCTTCGACTCCCTCAAGTCGCGCACGCGCG
>JAAZAD010000236.1 GCA_012514505.1 Rhodococcus sp. (in: high G+C Gram-positive bacteria)
CATGCTCGCGCCTTTGCTGTTACTGGATGCGTGAAGAACACCCAGTTCACAAGGGCGCGAGCCCTCAATCAATCACCGACACGATCCCGATCGGTCACACCAGACCCCCATCAAGTCGGAAGAGCCGCATTGGCATAGGTGCGGGCACGAAAAACGCACGGCCACTCGGAAAGTGACCGTGCGTTCGCGTAAAGGGGTGCGGCTTATGCCTGCAGACCGGCCTCGATTTCGAGGGTGATGGTGATCTTGTCGCCCACCACGGCTCCGCCGCCCTCGAGCGGCATCTCGATGCTGATGCCGAAGTCCTTGCGGTTCAGGACGGTGCTGGCTTCGAAGCCGGCGACCGGGCCGTTACCCATGCCGGGGTTGACGCCGTTGAACTCGAGGTTCAGCTCGACCGGGCGGGTGACGCCGTGCAGGGTGAACTCGCCGTCGACCACGTAGTCGTCGCCCTTGGCGCGGACGCCGGTCGACTTGAACTTCGCGGTCGGAAACTGCTCGGCATCGAAGAAGTCGGCCGACTTGATGTGGGCATCGCGATCGGCGTTGTTGGTGTCGATGGAGTCGACCTTGATATCGGCCTCGACGGACGTGGTGCCGTCCTCGGCGACGGTGATGGCACCGGCGAAGTCGTTGAAGGTGCCGCGAACCTTGCTCACCATCAGGTGGCGCACGGAGAAGGCCACGGTGGAGTGGGCCTGGTCGATGGCCCAGGTTCCGGCGGTCAGGTTGGGCAGTGTGGTGATGGCGGTGGTCATCCGAATCTCCTAATTAGTTGAAGCTTCAAGTTCTTCTGGGTTCAACTATGAACCCCCGAAAATGCTTCCGCAACCCCTATGTGATGTCAGTCACATGCCGTGATTGATTCTATGGGCGACCGAGGACAAGCGTGATGCCACGGGATCACGGCCGGTGGCTGCAGAAGGTCTATCCGAACGCGCAGCTCACCGAGGTCGACGACAGTTACACGCTCATGCCGGAAGACCGCCCGGACGTGATCGTGGCGGCGATCAGAGAACTCGCGATCGTCTAATGTTCGGGTTCGGGCTCCGGTTCACGACCCGGGTACGGCTGGCCCGACGTTGAGGAGTTGCGACGTCGGTCGTAGTCGCGTTCCAACTCGGGGTTCTCGTGCTGGTTGTTGCGGAACAAGACCAGGAAGGTTGCCCACCCGACCAGCGCGACCAGGATGTAGCTGACCATGCGGTACACGAACACGGCGGCCAGGGCCTGTGGTGCGGTGGTACCCGCCGCGGTGAGGGTGGCGATGAGGGTTCCGTCCACGAAGCCGAGCCCACCTGGTGCAAGAGGAATGCTGGCAACGGCTTTTGCTGCCGCGAATGCGATCAGGAGCCCGGCCAAAGACGGTTCGGCACCGATCGCCCAGCACGCCAACCCGAGGCAGGCCAAGTCGGCGATGCGGTGAACGCCCGACCATCCGAACGTGGCGAGCAGGTCGGTTCGCTTCAATTCGACAGAATCGAGCTGCGCAAGGATTATCTGCCACCGGTGCACGCCGGTGTCGAGCGGCTTCTTGCGGAAACGGTTGAACCGAACGAGCACCCAACGGCCGATCTGTTCGATCGAATCGGGATTCCGCACGATATGACGGAGCAGGTAGAACAGGGCCGCCGCGCCGATGAGCGACAGCACGAGGGTGATGGGGCTGACGCTGGAGCCCACGGCGAAGGCTCCCGTTGCAGCGATCAGCGCGAGACTCAGCGCGGCGATCACACCGGATATCGCGAGCTGCCACGACGCGACCACCGGAGTGGCGCCCCACCTGCGGGTTTGCTTGTACGTGAACGCGGTGGAGAACACCTGGCCCGCGGGCAACGTGACCGACATGGCGGTGCTCGCATAGATGACCGAGACCGATTTGGCTTGGCTGACGATCACATTCCCAGCGCGGAGAAGTCGCTGCTGGACGGCGCCGTAACCACTCAACGAGACCGCTTGAGCTGCGATGCACAAGGCCACCCATCCCCAATGGATCTCGGTCAGCGCCTGCCAGGACTCGTTGAGAGTCGGCCACAGGTAGATGCCCTCGACCGTGAGCAGTACGACCAGGCAGACGCCGAGCACCCACTTGATCCACCAGAATCTGCTTCGTGACCGACCAGCGTCGGTTGATTCTGAAGCGGAGCGAGGCGAAGCCACCACGTCAGACTAACGAACGACCTCGACAATCACTCCGGATAGTGCTCCGGCCACGCCAGGTGGGTTTTACGCCGCCGCCCGCGAAGCTGCACCTGCTCGCCCAGAACCCATTCGTTCTGTTCGTCTTCGGTTGCGAAGTAAAGTGCGCTGGTCGAGGCGAGGACACGACTGGGTTCGAGCTTCGCCAACTCGGTCAGCCGGGACGCTTCGTTCACCGGGTCGCCGATCACCGTGTACTCGAACCGCTCCGACGCGCCGATGTTTCCGGCCACGGCCAGCCCCGCGGAAACCCCGATCCCGATGTCGAGTCCGGTGATCTCGTTCAGGGCGAACCGCAGCTCTCTGGCCGCAGCGAGGGCGGCGGTCGGTGCGTCCGGACGGTCCAGCGGTGCGCCGAAAATGGCGAGGGCGGCGTCGCCCATGAATTTGTTGACGAACCCGTGATGCCGGTCGACGACGTCGACGACGACGTCGAAGAACTCGTTGAGCAGGGTCACGACCTCGCCAGGCGGCCGCTCTGCCGCTGCACCGGTCGACCCGACCATGTCCACGAACAGAACGGCGACATACCTGGTCTCACCGCCCAGTTCGGTCCCGAACTGCAGGGCGCGACGCGCCACGTCCTCGCCGACGTGCTGGCCGAACAGTTCGCGCAGCAAGCGCCGTTCGTCCGCCTCGCTCATCATGCGGTTGAACCCCACCTGCAGGCGGCCGATCTCCGAACCGTCGAAGACCTCGACGCGAACATCGGTGGCGCCGCGCTGCACGCGCTCGATTGCCCGCCGCAATTGCTTGATGGGGTCCGAGATCTGGCTCGCGGTCAACATCGACAGCGCGAACGCCTGCCCGATCGCGACCATGGCGACGAGGATGATGGCCCAGGCGAGCGCGTCCGGCGAGAACACCAGGTCGGTGGTGAGCTGGGTGACGCACAGCAAGATGATGCCGATCACCGGCATGAGGGTGCCGAGCCCCCAAGTCATGGCGAGTCGGGTTCCGACGCCGGGGGTCATGGTGCGGTCGAAGTGCCCCTCACTCAGCGCCCGGGCAGCGAGGGGCCGCAGAATGCGTTCGCCGAGCATGTAGGTGATGCCGAATGTGGTGGTGGCGGCCATGCATACGGTGACGATGACGGCGATGGCCAACTCCGGCATTTCGGAGACAGTGAGGAACACGAAGAGGATGCCACCGAGAATCCACAGGACCAGGTGCACGATCGCCTGCCGCAGTGGGGCGTGCAGTGCCGACATCTGTTCGCTGCGTGTCGGTGGTCCACCACGCAGCCGCCACCTGACCACCGAGCGCAACATCATCGCCGCTGCAGCCATGCTGACGACGCTGGCGAAGGTCAGGTATCCACCGAAGATCACCGCATTTCGGACCCGGTCGGCAATGATGGCTTCCGATTCGGGGATCGGGACTCCGTATCGGATGAAGGCGAACACCAGCACTGCACCGATTGCGTTGGCCGCGACCATGGAGGCCATATAGAGGGGCCATCGACTGCGGATGGTCACCGCGATCGCTCTATATGATCTGCGCACGCCGTTCAATCTAACGGCTTGCGCCGACTGGATTGACGCCGCCGTTCCCCACCTGGTGTTTTTCCGGCGAAGGCTTCGGTAGCTGCCGAATCTGGATACGCTCACCGAGTGAGCGAGACCGAGCGTCGCGATTACGCCGCCGCTGTCCACCCCACCGTGCGGGTCACTGCAGAGTGGACGTGGCGGTTGCTGCTGATCTTCGTGGGGTTGCTGACGCTCGGCTACGTGGTGGCCAAGCTGGATACCGTCGTGATCCCTGTGGCGATCGCGTTGATGTCCTCCGCGCTGCTCGTGCCGTTCGTCAACTGGCTCGATCTGCGTGGGGTGCCGCGCTCGGCGGCGGTCGTCGTCGTGCTGCTGGCGGCCGTGGGTCTGCTTGCGGCGATCATGACGTTCGTCATCGAGCAGTTCGTGCGAGGTTTTCCGGGTCTGGCGGACCAGTTCTCGACAAGCGTCACCCAGATCCAGGAGTGGCTCATCGACGGGCCGTTCCACATCAGCGAGGACCAGATCCGGCAAGCCGGCGAATCTGTGGTTCAGGCTGTGCAATCCAACCGTGAAGTTCTCACCAGTGGGGCATTGACGACGGCGACGATGATCGCGGAGATCTTCGCCGGGGCCTTCCTCACCTTGTTCACGCTCATCTTCTTCCTTTACGGGGGACGCGAAATCTGGCAGTTCGTGACCCGGCTGGTGCCGACGGCTTCGCGAGCACGCGTGCGGCTGGCCGGAGAGCATGGGTTCCACTCCCTCGTCGGGTACGTGCGCGCCACGGTGGCGGTGGCGGCGGCAGACGCCGTGGGAATCGGTGCGGGACTTGCCATTCTGGGAGTTCCGCTGGCGTTGCCGCTTGCGTCGCTGGTGTTCGTGGGTGCGTTCATCCCGATCGTGGGCGCTTTCATCGCCGGGTTCCTGGCTGTCTTGGTGGCGTGGGTGACCAAAGGGTTCCTCACTGCACTGATCGTGCTGGCAATCATCGTCGCGATCATGCAACTCGAAGGGCACGTGCTGCAGCCACTGCTGTTGGGGCGCGCAGTGCGACTGCACCCGTTGGCGGTGGTCCTTGCCATCACCACGGGCATCGTGTTGGCAGGCATCATCGGTGGCCTCGTCGCAGTACCGATCGTGGCCGTTCTGAACACTGCGGTGCGGTCCCTGATGGCAAAGGACGCGGACGCGGCGCTGGAGAACGTCGAGCAGGATTCGGCGGCACCCGCGTATCCGGCCACACCCGACGACTCGGAGGAGGAAGCGGGTCTCAGTGGCGACTCTCGACCACCGACGCCATGACAGTGGGTCGATCGGGCGCAACAGATTTCGGTGGGCACCACGTGCTTTAGCGCATATCCTGGTGCCCATGGAGGCCAGGGACTTACGCGTATCCGATGCCGAGCGGGAACATGTCGGTGAAATTCTGCAACGGGCAGTCGGCCAGGGGATGTTGTCGTTGGGTGAGTTCACCGAACGAATGGACACGGTGCTGGCATCGAAAACGCGGGGCGACCTCAACGCGGTGCTCGTCGATCTACCGGGTGCCACCATCGACGCCGACATGGTGCGCCAGTTGGACCCCTCGCAACAGCCACCAGTCCAACAGCCGGTGCCGCAGCCGTCTCACCAGCAGTTGTCGCACGGCGGTGGGTCCCCGAACGTGATCCGCGGTCGCATGTCCGGGGTGACCCGGTCCGGGGCGTGGCAGGTGCCACCGGTGCTCGACGTGAACACGCGCATGTGCTCGGTGACTCTCGATTTCACGAAGGCGGTCATGTCGACGCAGGTCGTCCACATCAACGTGGACGATTACGCCAGTTCCATTTCGCTGGTGATTCCCCCGGAGGCCACGGTGGACCTGAACGGCGTCGAGACGATCGGCTCCACCGCCACCAGTCGTGCGAAGTCGGGGCCACCGTACGGCCCGTTGCACCTGGTGGTACGCGGCAAAGTGCGCTTCGGCAACATCACCGCCAAGTACCCCTTCGGTACGGCGATCCGGAAGATGCTCGGCACCTGAACTCTGGGGCGTACGCTTGTGTAAACATGTCTTACGCTGCGGCAGGGGTGCCCATGACAATCTCGATACGGCTGACCGAGGAAGAGGAAGAACGACTCGACAGCCTCGCCCGGCGCACTGGCCGCTCGAAGAGCTTCTACGTCAGGACGGCCCTACGTGAGTACTTGGCAGACCTCGAAGACGCTTTCGCAGCCGATGCCGCGATCGAGGCCTTCGAGGCAGGGGGTCGGCGCAGTCGCCCCCTCTCCTCGCTGGAAGCTGAGATCGACAGGTGACATCTCGGTGGAGCGTTGAGACCACCGACCAATTCGACCGCGAGTTCAAGAAACTCGATCGCGCCGTGCAGCGGCGCATACTGACGTACCTGCATGACCTCGACGACTCGACGACCCCCGCCAGCGCGGGAAGGGATTGACGGCGAACCACGCTGGCGTCTGGCGCTACCGAGTCGGTGACTACCGCATCCTGGCGCAGTTCGTCGACAACACTCTTACTGTCCTGGCGCTACGTGTCGGCCATCGACGTGACATTTACTGAGTGACCGCTATTGCCAAGGTGAGATGGTCAGGGACGCTTCTGGCGGGCGAGTAGCTCGCTGACGCTCACCGCGTTCTCGTTGCCGCTGTGCCGTCCGCTGTCGCCCTCCTCGGAACCGTTCTCCTGCGAACCGTTCGCTCGGCTGTCGTTGGTTGCGCGACCGTTCGAGTAACTACCACCGTTGGTGTAATCGGGTGTGGCATCGGGGGTCTCGATCAGATGACGGCGTCGGGTCGGCATGACCGGCGTCGGCCGTGCGGTCGGAGCCTGGGGTGCCTCCTGCGTGTACGGGGCAGGCACGGGCTGACGTGATCGGGTCGGCAGCGCAGGCGCGTCCGGTGTCGCCGGGGCCGATCGCCGCGGTTCGGACGCCGACGTCGAACGGAGGTCCGCCAACCAACTCTCGATGGGACGCGACTCGGTGGCCGGTCCACTGGACGGTCGTGGAGTCGGCGGCTGGCTCTGCACGTTTGGCGCGTGCGACTCAGGAGCTGCAGCAGGTCGTGGCTGGGGTGCTACGGGCGCCTCGTCCTCGGCATTCTGCGGAGCGCGTGCAGGGCGACCGGTCGCGGAACGACGGGCTTCCTGCTCGGCTCGGCGTTGCTTCCGCTGCTGTGCGGACTGCTTCATGGATGCGCTTACGATAGGAATCGGCTGAGTGAGCGGCTCGTTCTCCAGTGGAACGTAGTCACCGCGGCTCGCGGGCCGAGGGCTCGCACCGACCGGGGTCAGTTCGGGGACGTCGTCGGGCATCAACTCGTTGTCCATGATCGGTTCACCCAGACCGACCTTCTCCTGAATGCGCTTCATCCAGGCGGGTGCCCACCAGCAGTCGTCGCCGAGCAACTTCATGACCGCCGGGACGAGGAACATACGGATGAGCGTGGCGTCGATGACGAGGGCCGCGATCATGCCGTAGGAGATGTACTTCATCATCACGAGTTCGGAGAAGCCGAACGCGCCGGTCACCACGATGAGAATGAGGGCGGCCGCGGTGATGATGCGACCGGTGTGGGCCGTGCCGACGCGGATCGACTCGGTGGTGCTCGCGCCCTGGGCACGGGCCTCCACCATGCGCGAGAGCAGGAATACCTCGTAGTCGGTGGAGAGGCCGTAGACGATCGCGATGATCAGCACCAGCACCGGCGACATGATCGGCCCCGGAGTGAAGTTGAGCAGGCTGGACCCATTGCCGTCGATGAAGATCCACGTCAGGATGCCCAGCGTCGAGCCGAGACCCAGGGCACTCATCAAGGCGGCCTTGATCGGCAGCACCAGCGAGCCGAAGGTCAGGAACATCAGCAGGGTGGTGACCACGAGAACGAGGATCACCATCGCGGGCAGCTTTTCGAGGAGTGCGTTGATGCTGTCGTACTCGAGGGCAGGCGTGCCGCCGACCATCACCTCCACGTTGTCCGGCGTGTCCATGGCCCGGAGGTAGTCCATCGCGGCCGCGGCCTCGTTGCGGTCTTCGAGGCCTGCTTGCAGGACGACCACGCCGTCCTTGGTCGCACTGGCCGGTGTGAATCGGCCGATGAGACCGGGCGCGTCGCTCGCCTCCCTGATGAGGGGGCCGACCGCTTGGTTGACGTCCGCGTCGTCACCCTGCACGACGAGCTTGATCGGCTCGGTGCGGTTGTCCGGGAACAGTTCGTCGAACGTTTCCTGCGCGACACGGGTTTCACTGCCCGGCGGGAGATATGTCTCGTTGATGCCACCGAACGTGATGCCGGTGAGGGGCACGATGAGCAGCAGCAAGCCGATCACGATCGGGATGGTGACCTTGAGCGGGTTCTGCATCACCCAGCGCGTGAGTCGGCCCCAGATACTGTTCTCGATCTCCTCGGCGGTCTTGGTCTGACGGAACCGCTTCAAGCTGAGCATGTCGACGCGTTTGCCGAGGATGCCCAATATTGCGGGCAGGATCGTGATCGAGCTGACGGCCGCCAGCATCACGGTCGCGATCGCGCCGTAGGCGACCGATTTCAGGAAGCCGTGCGGGAAGATCAGCAGACCACCCAGGCTGGCCACGATCATCGTCGCGGAAAACACCACGGTGCGGCCGGCCGTCATGACGGATCGTCGGACCGCCGCACTGGTCGAATATCCCTCGGCCAGTTCTTCACGGAACCGGCTGACGATGAACAGCCCGTAGTCGATGGCCAGACCCAGTCCGACCAGAGACACCACCGGGGCGACGAAGGCGTTGACCTCCGTGAAGTTGGTGATGAGACGGACGATGCCGTTGGCGGCGACCACGGTGAGGCCACCGATGATCAGCGGCAGGGCAGCCGCGACCACGCCGCCGAACACGAAGAACAGCAGCACACCGACCGCAGGAATGGCCAGCATCTCCATGCGGCGGATGTCTTTGGCCATCGTGTCGTTCAAGGCGCCGGCCACCGGCTGCAATCCGGCCAACTGAACATCGACACCGTCGATGTAGAACTGGTCCTTCACCTCACGGAAGTTGTTGGTGACTTCCGTGTCGTTGTCACCGGCGATGCCGATGCTGGCGAACGCGTGCTTGCCCTCTTCGTCCCGCAGCATGGGCTGTCCGGCACCGACGACGCCCTCGGCCTCGAAGTAGCTGCCGTTGATCTTGAGGATTTGTTCCTCGTCTTGCAGCGCATTGAGATTTTCGCTGATCTTCGCCGCGAACTCCGGGTCGTCGACCGTCTTGCCGTCGGGCGCGGTGTAGAGCGCCACGACGTCGGCCAGGGTGTCACGTCCGAAGGTCTCGTCCGCCAGCTTCGACGCGGTCACCGACTCCGAACCGGGATCGAACCAGCCGCTCTGGCTCAGGTGATCCTCGAGATCCAAGCCGTACGCGGCAAGGCCGAGCATGCCCGCCACCATGGCAGCGATGACGGTGAAGCGGGCTCGGTAGACAATGCTTCCCCAGCTGGCGAACACTGATCAACTCCTACTCGGCGGCACTTTTTCGCCCGACGAGCAGGGCGGAAAGCGGTCGGAACGGCTGCAACCAGGCACCTTCGTCGGGCAGTGTTTCCAGGCTGACCCGTGGCAACGGCTCCCGGAACACGCCCGTGATGTCTTCGAGGTCGACGAACTCGAGAACCTCGGACGCCACCGCCCAGCTTGCGTGCTCACGGAATCCGAGTACCTGGACCGGGATGCCGGCTGCTGCGATGTCCTCCAACGGCTCACGGAACGCTTGACCGTCGGCGGAGGCGACCATGACGCCGGCCAACCCCTCGCCGCGACGCAGGGCGATGTGCTCGAGCATGTCGGAATCGACATCGCTGTCCTCATCGACCTTCGGCTTGGCGAACACCGCGAAACCCACGTTACGCAACGCTTCGACCCAGGGTCGGACGACATCGGCGCTACCTGCGGCGATGTTGGTGAAAACGGTCGCCTCGGGCTCGAGAGTGGCACCCTCGGACGACGCGGACAGGGTTGCCGTGCGCGCAAGGAGCCACCGTCCGAGCGCGTCGAACCGGGGCCGGTACGCCGCGGTTGGACGCCCGCCGAGGATCGCGCCGAGGCCCATGTCGAGGTTGGGGGCATCCCAGACGAGGAGAACCTTTTTGGGCGCGCGGATGTCGCGATCCGTGCCGATCACACCGGTGGTGGCGGAGGGCACGGCACTCACGTCCGAGAACTGCTCGCTGACACTCATGCTCTGATCTTCCCCCAAATCAGCTCAGTGATCGGCCTTCCGACCTGATGTGCCTTGTCCTCGAACTTGGTGACCGGTCGTTCGTGGGTCATCGGCGACTCCCAATCGAGCGAGGTCAGGAGCGGTTCTGCGTTGCCTGCTTCGGCGATTGCCTCGGCGTATTCCGCATGATCGGTTGCCACGTGCAGAACCCCGCCAGGCTTCAATCTGTTCGCGATCAGAGCGAAAGTGGGTGCCTGCAGGAGTCTGCGCTTGTGGTGACGAGCCTTCGGCCACGGGTCCGGAAAGAACACCCGAACACCGGTGAGGGACTCCGGTCCGATCATGTTCTCGAGCACGTCCATCGCGTCGCCGCGCAGAACCCGGATGTTCGGAATCGATTCGCGTTCGACCTGGGCGAGTAGCTGCGCCAGGCCGGGGCGGTAGACCTCGACGGCGAGAAGGTTGTTCTCCGGCTCGGCTTTCGCCATGGCGGACGTAGCGGTGCCGGTACCCGACCCGATCTCGACGATCAGCGGAGCTTCCCGTCCGAACCACTCGGTCGCATCGAGAGGATTGTCGGAGACCTCTGCCCCGATCAGCGGCCATTGACGGTCCCAAGCAGCCTGCTGAGCGTCGGTGAGCGACCCTCTGCGGGAGCGGAAGCTGGTGACGCGGGGATACAGCCGAGAGCCCCGCGGTTCCTTCTTCTGCCCGCCCTCGGGCGCCGCGGGTGCTTCCTGATCGGAGTGGTTCACCGGACCATTGTCACGCATGATTCGGGTTTACGGCATGCGGGTCTGAAGTTTGGGTTGAGACTTGGGCATAAATTCCCAGTTCGGCAACTCGAGGTTGACCGGGATGTGGACACCGCGATCTGACAGAATCTCCACGAAAGCGCGGCCGTCGCATGCGTAGGCGAACACACGGGGGACTGACAATGACGAATGCGAGTCACTCGGGAAACGGTGCCGTGACCACCGACTGGAGTGAGCTCTCCGGCCGCGTGGCCCCGCTCGACACCGATGCTGCGCGCGCTGTGGGGGCGGCAGTCGAGGCATTCACCGCTCCGGTTCGAATTCAGATCGCAGGGCGTGGCGGTGTGGGACGCACCACAGTGGCGGCGGCGCTGAGACAAGGAGCACCGGACACGGAATTCGTCGAGATGCCGGCGTTCGACGTCCCCGGTGCAGATGATCCCCTCCTCGACGCGGAGGTGGTTGTCTACGTACTGGTCGACCCGGTCCGGTCGGCAGACCGTCGGGCACTCGGCAGGGTCCGAGGAGGCAAAGGTGGCTCGCTTGTCGTCGTGCTGAACAAGGCAGACACCATCGGTGCGGACGACGCAGCCGTCGACGCCCGGGTCGCGGACTGTGCAAGGGACTGCGGCGAGACTGTGCATCCGCTCGTTGCGACGACCGGACTCGGTATCGAACCGATCGCCACCGCCGTGAACGAGGGCATTTCGCGAGCCCGAGTGACGCGCGGTGGCACGTTGATCCGCGAACTGCGCAGACAAGCAGTCCGAAGCCTGCCCGCCCGTGACGTGATCGAGCAGTACGTGGGGAGCGATGCGGCCGTGACGCTCGAGGCCGCAGCGGCCCGCGGCGAGGTTCTGGAGTTGCTCCTGCAGGAACCCGGCGACGTCCGCAGCGCCGACGACGCTCTCCGCAACGCTCAGTGGTGGCAGAACCAGGCACAGCAGTCTCTGCCGGGCAGCCGCAGACACGCCGCACTGACCATTCACCGCGAGTACGTCCGCCAGTGGGCACGGCTGTCCGGCGCAGCGCCACCGCACGGGGCGTGATGGACGTCCAACCGAACGCCGGAGACCTCGACGAGCAGGCGACGGCGGTGATCGCGCGGTGGAATCCTGCCGGAGCGCGGTCGCTGGCGGGCGACCCCGGCGAGCAGAAGTTCGAACCCGTCCACGTCGTCGGTCCGCCGCGTTCCGGGAAGACCGCCTTGATCGAGACCTTGCGTGATCGCGCAACGGTCGGCGCGATCGAGTTCGCGGAAGGTCCGCCGGAGCGGACGCAGACGCCGGTCGTTGTGCTCGTGGTGGTCGATGCGGCGGCAGCCATGGGCCGCGAGGAACTGGACCTGCTCGAGCAGGTGGGGCAGCAGGCTGCCCGCGTGGTGTTCGCGCTGACCAAGACGGACGTTCACCACGATTGGTCGGCGGTGCTGGGCCGAAACCGTCGTGTGCTGTCCGATCACGCCCCGGCCTACGCGGAAGCCCCGATCCATCCGGTGTCGGTGACGGGGGAGTCGGACGTCGAGAAGCTGCTTGCCGCGCTCGTCGAGGAAGCGGGGCAGATGACCAGCCGGCCCTGCAGCACTGTCGACGTCGTCGAGCAGACCCGGCAGATGATCGTCACGACAGCAGACTCGATGCGCGCGAACGACCCCGCCGCCCTGCTACGAACGGAGCGGACAGAACTACTGACTCAACGGGATGGGCGCAGGGCCGAGCGCGTCGCGAGGTTGCGCAGCGAGGGGCAGTTGGCGAAGGTCGAACTCCTTCACGAAGTGGCCGCGTGGAGCCGAACGGCCGGGGTCGCCGCACGAACCGAGATCGCGCAGGCCGACAACAAGGACCTGGCTGCCTATCCTGAACGTCTGGCCGACACGGTCCGGGGTGCCGGCCGCGCGATCGGCGACCGCGCCGAGATGAGGCTGACGGAAATGAGCTCCCGTCTGGGTGTCGAGCGGTCGGTCGATCCACACACCGGCCAGCCGTATCCCGTGGTGGAGATGCCCGACGATCCGGAACCGCGTCACCGCGGGCTCGAGGACCGGATGACGATCCTCATCGGGGCCTCGGCAGGGCTCGGCGTCGGCAGGCTCGTTGTTTCGCCGCTCTCGATGGTCCCAGCCCTCGACATCGCCACGATCCCCGTCACCCTCCTCCTCGGTGCGCTGGCGGCCTGGTGGCTCACGCGCGCCCGCGCTCACGTCGCCGAACGTGCTCACCTACGGCAATGGGCAGCCGACGCGTTGGTGCACGTGCGCGCCCAGTTCGATCAGTTCGTGATGGCCCGGTTGGTGGACGCAGAAGCCGCGGCCGGTGAACAGATCCTGAATCAGAGCCGGGCTCATGCGCTCGACGTCGACGAACGTGTGGCGGCCATCGACGCCGAGATTCGCCGGACGAGCCGCAGGCGATCGGGTCAGCTGGCGGCCTGCGACCGGGATCTCGCTGCTCTCGATGCTGCTGTTGGGCATACTGAAGCCGCCTCCCCGGAACCGAATGGCGGTCCGCTGCGTCTGATCACGTGAGTGCGCGGCATCTGTCCAAAGAATCGGCACTGTCGGGGGAGTCCGAGCAAGTGTCCTACTACCCGAAGGCGAAGGAATGGCTATGGCAACAGCCGACAACTTCATGGTGAGCGACTTCCCCGATGTCGATCCGCATCAGTTCGGGCCGGATTCGGACGCAGTGACCCTCACGGACCCGACGCATGACATCGACGGTGACGGAACGCTGGACACGCTCACGTTTCACGCGGAAGATTCGCTGGTCGTGGCCACCGACCTGGACGGCGACCACCTTGCCGACACCATCACGACGGTGCACGACGACGGCGAGTACGAGGCATGGGAATTTCATCGTGGTGAAGACGGCGAACCGCGGTGGGAGCAGGCCGA
>JAAZAD010000003.1 GCA_012514505.1 Rhodococcus sp. (in: high G+C Gram-positive bacteria)
CAGGAACTTCGTGAACTTGCCGATCGTCGTCGTCTTCCCGACACCGTTGACCCCGACCACGAGCACGACAGCCGGACGTTCGGTGAGCTTCAAGGTCGTGTCGAACTTGTCGAAGTGTTCCTCAAGCGTTTCACGGAGCATCCGCCGCAGATCTTTCGGGTCGGTCGTGCGGAAGCGCTCGACCTTGTCGCGCAGTTCGTGGATGAGGCGCTCGGTGATGTCTGGTCCGAAGTCGGCAGTCAGCAGCGCCGTCTCGAGATCGTCCCACGTCGTCTCATCGATCGTCGGCTTGACGAACACGCCGCGCAGCGCGCGCCCCAGTGACCACTTCTCCGCCATGCCCCCCAGCCTAACTGTACCCGGTCAGGACGTTGGTCGCAGTCGGCTGATGGGAGGATGGCCTCCGAGTGCCCAGTGGCGTCGTTCATTGTTGTAGTGCTCGAGCCAGGGCGCAAGTGCTGCGATGCGTTCGTCGTTGCTGGTGAAGACGTGCCGGTAGGCCCACTCGGTTTGCAGAGTGCGGTTGAAGCGTTCGACTTTGCCGTTCTGCCAGGGGCAATGGGGTTTGATGAACTTCTGACGGATGCCATAGGCCGCGCAGATGTGCCGGAGCGAGAACCGGTATGCCCAAGCGTTGTCGGTCAACAGCCGTTCGACCCGAGCGATGCCGTGCGCGGCGAAATATGCCAGCGCTCGCTCCAGAAACGCCGCGCATGTGGCGCCCTTCTCATCGGGCAGAACCTCCGAGTACGCCAGTCGGGAATGGTCATCAACCAGTGAGTGCACGTAGTCGTATCCGACCTTGGGACGCTTGTTCTTGCCCGGGTTGGTCGCTGCCCGCCCGTGGGCTCGCCAGCCGCCGCCGTCGGGGATACGCCCGAGCTTTTTCACGTCCATGTGCACCAGTTCGCCAGGACGGTCACGCTCGTACCGGGTCGTGGTCTGCTTGGAAGCGCGGATCTGCTCACCAGTGATCGGATCCAGCTCCCACAGCCTGGGCATCCCATGCCGGGTCAGGATGCGTGACACCGTCCGCGGCGATACACCCAACCGGGTGGCGATGTCGTCCCGGCTCAGACGCTCCTCGCGCCGCAGTTCCACCACCATCTGTTCGACCTCGGCCGGCGTCTTGGTCGGCATGCTCGCGGGACGCGAAGACCGGTCAGCCAGACCCGCCTCGCCCTCTTCTCGGTAGCGGCGGATCCACCGTTGCACACACCGGCGGGACACCCCCATCGCCGCAGCGATATGCGCTTGCGGCCACCCCTGCCGGGCACGATCGATGATCAAACGGCGACCATGAACAGTCAAACGAGCATTAGCGTGAGACACGAGAACCTCCGTGGTCGTGAAGACGTCAGATATCTCCACTAAGCCCGGAGGTTCTCCCCTTCCGCAACCTGACTCCAGCCACCACCCTCATGGCCGGGTACACCTAGTCGCGCCCACCGACCGCCGATATGAACGCTCAGCGCTCGTTCGGTTCTGCTTCCAGCCGAGTGCGGGTGAAC
>JAAZAD010000237.1 GCA_012514505.1 Rhodococcus sp. (in: high G+C Gram-positive bacteria)
TCCTCGCGTCCGGCGTCTCGCCGCCGAGCCTCGCCGAATCCACCAATTCGCCTGCGTTCGTCAGCGTCGACCCGAACACGAATCCACGCACCGCTTCGGTGCGCGTCCCCTGACGCAGGCTCCTAGGAGTCCGCGCCTGGAGACGCGCCCTTCGCCGCTGCCGCCCGCGGCGGGCTGGAGTTCTGTCGGATCTTGCCATCGTTCGGCGTTGTGGCTTCCACGACCAACGACGCCGACGGCCCTACGGCGAGACTGCGCCGGCCCGCTTCAGCATCGCATCGACGGTGCTCCGGGCCGGCCACGGTCTGTGCGGTCGCTTCCTGTCGAGGGTAACCGGAATCGTCTCCGAGCCCCGGAACCAGGCACGCCTCGGCGATCGACGGACGCTCGTTCAGCAACGCCATCACGAACTTCTGTCGCTCAGTCACCGGGTCCGTCTGCGTCCATGCGTCGCCCATGTGCCCGCGTCCGACCACGGAAAATTCGAACTGCTCGTCCCCCCCAACCCCTCTACCTGTAGCAGACGCTTCAGACGAAGCTCAAGTTGAACAACGAGGAAACATGATAAGGCTGCTGTTGTTGGCGCTTCTCGCTGGCGTTGGGGTAAGGCTCTCCGTGGCTACGGTCCTGCCGTATGGACCGGATCCGAATACCGAGTGCGGCTCGAGCAGGGAAGTGGTGCTTCTTGGGGGGACCGTCCTCGTAGGCACTGGAACCAGCCACGGTGAGGCCACGATCAACGCACTTCTGGCGGCGTCCGGGATCGTTTGCGAGATCTGTACGGACGGCCTGCAGTGCGAGCGTACGTGGGATCCATCCAGCCACGGTTCGGCTACCGGCAGCCACAGCTACAACGACGATGGGTCCATAACGTTCACTGGAACCGTGAATCCTGGCGGGTACGTTGTCAGAGCAGACTGCGACGCCTGCTAGGATGGTGTTGGGTTCGCATCTACCGTCGATCTGCGGGGTTGTCCACGCAGATTCGGTGGCGGCTGAACGCGCAGCGTACGGCGCGCGCTGTCCTTCGCTCGGTTCCGATGAAGCAACTGGCAATCCTGTTTCTCGTGGCGGTCATCGCCCTCGTAGTGTGGAGCACCCGCAGTGCCGATCGGTTCGAGGTCGATCCTGCGGCTTCCGCGGCTCGACCTCGAGCGACGCCGACGGACGCGCAGATGCGGGACCGTGCAACGGACCCGCAAGGCAGACCTGAGCACGTCGCCGTTCGTCATGAGATCGCGTCGAGTTCCGCCGCGCCGGTCACGTTCACCGGGCATCTGATCTTCACTCGTGACGGACCGTCGGAGTTCGAGCCGAAGGACGTCGAGGTGCTGCTCGCGCCTGCTGAGTCGGTCGCCGGCAATGAGGGCGCGGCGGAGCTGACGTTCCGACGGTTCTCCCTCGACCAGAATGGAAACGTGCTGCCCGACGCGCTGCACGGCGATCATTTTGCCGTCCAGGATAAGTCTTGGTCGATGGCGATTCCGGAACGAGACCTCGTACTGGTCCTGGCGACCGCGGACGGCGAGCCTTGGTCGGTGGTCGGCCCACGGGCGATCCCAGCCGGGGCCACGTCAGGAGAGTTCA
>JAAZAD010000238.1 GCA_012514505.1 Rhodococcus sp. (in: high G+C Gram-positive bacteria)
GATCGAAGCCGGATGGACGCAGCGCGGCGGGCGGCGCCGCATCACGCTGAAAGCTCGCACGGAGGCCGCAGTTCGTCAGCGACTCGCGGAGGCCCAACAGCGGATTGCCGCCGAGGGGCCCACCGCCCCGACCCTCGGCAGCATCACGGTCAAGCGGTGGGCCGACCGATGGCTCGAACAACGGCAGCGCATCGTCCGGCCCGGAACCTACGTCTCGGACCGATCCGGGGTGAACCGCTGGATTGTGCCGACCATCGGGCACCTACGCCTCGATGCCCTCGTGCCCGCAGACATCCGGACGGTAGCGTCGGCCCAGGAAGACGCCGGCCTTGTACTCGCCACGATGCAGCGCACCCACGCGGTGCTCGGCAAGATCCTCTCCGACGCGGTCGCCGAGGGATACCGGGTCCCGCAGAATGTCCGGGAGGTTGGCAGCCCGGGTGCCGGGCACTCCCCACGGCAGTCGCTGAGTGCAGCGGAGGCGGCGAAAATCCTCGATGTGGCCATCACTCGCCCCGATGCCTCGCGCTGGGTCGCAGCGCTCGTGGAAGGGCTACGCCCTGCCGAGGCGCTGGGACTGACGTGGGACATGGTGGACCTCGACGCCGAGACGATGACGCTTGCGTGGCAGCTCAAGGCGCTGCCATACGTTCAGTTCAGGCAACCAGAGAGCGGGTTCCGGGTTCCCCGCGGGTTCGAATCCCGACAAATCCACGGCGCCTACCATCTGGTCCGACCGAAGACCCGCGCCGGGAGCCGCGTCATCCCGCTCGTGCCGTGGCTCGCCGAAGCACTCACGTCCTGGGCCGACTGCGCGCCATCGTCGCCATCCGGGCTCGTCTGGCCCCGCAGTGACGGCACACCCCGATCCGCGGAACTGGACCGCCGACAGTGGTACGAGATCGCGGAGCAGGCACAGGTGACGGTCACTCTCCCCGATGGCAGCAGCCGGAGACCGCTGCTGTATGAGGCGCGTCACACAGCAGCCACGCTGCTATTGGCAAACGGGATCGACGAGACCACGATCAAAGCCGTGCTCGGGCATTCGTCTGTGCTGAGTACCCAGACGTACCTGCACACCGATGACGAGAGAACTCGAGCGGCGCTTGCCGTGTCTGCGAAGATGGTCGGACTCTGCCGGTAGCATTGGGACTCACTTCGGCTACCCCCATGGCTACCCTTCGCGCCTGACGGTGCGGATCGATGCCCTGGTCGACCCTGGTAAGGAACACTGTTGAAGACGCTTGAACAGACTGTTGCGCAGCATCGGGAAGATTGGGCTGCACGCTCGCGCGCCCAACAGCAGTTGGAGATCGAGAACAACGAGGCCGTGGCTCGGCTGTATGGACTCGAGGACGAGGTTCCTTCGTATGTTCCGCTCGAACGAGTGTCCCTTACGAACAACTCCGCATTCCGGTGGCCGAACAAGACGCCCGAGGAGCGGGATGCTCTGTTCACCGAGTCCGCCATCGTGGACCTTATCTCGTACGCCATCGGCTGCATCTTCGGTCGCTACAGCCTCGACGAGCCTGGACTGATCCTTGCCGATCAGGGGGCGACGCTGCAGGACTACTTCGCGAGGATTCCCTCCCCGACGTTCGTGCCGGACCCCGACAATGTGATCCCCTTCGTCGACGACGGGTGGTTCGAGGACGATGTCGTCGAAGGCGTTCGAAAGTTCCTGAAGGTCGCGTTCGGCGCGGAACACTTCGAGGAGAACCTGCGGTTCGTGGAGGAGTCGCTGGGAGTCAAGACGCTGCGCGACTACTTCATCACCAAGGCGGGCAAGTCGAAGTTCTACGACGACCACGTCAAGCGCTACAAGAAGCGTCCCATCTACTGGATGTTCTCCAGCCCCAGGGGCTCGTTCAACGCACTCATCTACCTGCACCGATACGTGCCGTCCACGGTCTCGACGGTGCTCAACGAGTACCTGCGCGAATACGAGGACAAGCTGCAGAAGGCCCTCGAACGAGCCGAGGTGGCGGCTGCCGGCGGCGCATCGGCGAAGGACCAGAAGGAAGCCGACCGGCTGCGTAAGGTCCTCGCCGAGCTGCGTGACTACGAGCACGACGTGCTCTATCCGCTCGCCACGCAGCAGATCGCGATCGACCTCGACGACGGCGTGAAGGTGAACTACCCGAAGTTCTACCCGGCGGTGAAGAAGATCGCCGGCCTGGAGGCAAGCGATGAGTGATGTCGGGCTGTCGCATGGCTGACGTGGAACGGCTGGGCGAGTCGGGAGACCTGTTCGATCGAGTGTCCGAGCTGATCGAGGAGGCCCGCGCCGTCGTCGCCGCGCAGGTGAATGCGGCACTGACGCTGATGAACTGGCAGATCGGGCATCTCATCGATTCCGACGTGCTCGGTAAGCAGCGTGCTGGATATGCAGAGGAGATTGTGGCCACGCTGTCGCCACAATTGACGAAGCGCTACGGACGAGGCTTCGACAAGTCGAGTCTCTACCGGATGGTCCGGTTCTCGCAGACCTTCCCCGACCGCGAGATTGTGGCCACACTGGGGCAACAATTGAGTTGGAGTCACTTCAAGGTGCTCCTGCCCGTGTACTCGGACGAGGCGCGGAATTTCTACATCCAGCAGGCACTCGACGCCCGGCTCAGCGTCCGTGCACTGCGCGAGCTGATCGGGCGACAAGGGTTCGAACGTCGCGAGATCGCCAACGCACAAACCCCCGGCGGATCAGTGGTGCCGCTGGACACCTTCAGAGATCCGTACTTCCTCGACTTTCTCGGGCTCGAGAACGCCTACGCCGAACGCGACCTCGAAGATGCACTCATCCGTGAGATGGAGGCGTTCCTCCTCGAAGTCGGCAACGGATGGACCTTCGTCGCCCGTCAGAAGCGGATGACGATTGACAACGACGACTTCTACCTCGACCTGCTGTTCTACTCGCGCCCACTGCACCGCCTGATCGCGGTGGAACTCAAGATCGGCAAGTTCAAGGCCGCGCACGAAGGGCAGATGAAACTCTACCTGAAGTGGCTCGACCGCTACGAGCGTCGCAGCGACGAAGAAGCACCGCTGGGACTGATCCTGTGCACCGAGACCTCGCGGGAACAGATCGAATTACTGGAGATGCACAAGGACGGCATCGTCGTGGCCGAGTACTGGACCACACTGCCACCCAAAGAAGAGCTACAACAGCGAATCACACAGATCTACCGTGCAGCGCAAGAACGAGTCGCGCGCCGCGCACTCGGTCCGGCCCGTGACGACGAGGACTACGAATGAGTAAGGCCCCCACAATCGCCGACCACCTCGCGGACCGATTCGACTCCAGACGCATCGTCGTATGGCACGACCCCGACGGCGGCTACGCAGCCGAACTCGACATACTTGCACCGGAAGGCGTGACGGTTCTGCAGGTCGCGGACAACGAATTCGCGATCAAGTACCGGGTGCTGCGCGAAGCACCGGCAGCGAAGTTCCTGATCTACCGATCCGGCAGGGTGCCCGACGGCGTCGGGAACTGGCTGCTCGACATCGAACTGGCGTACGGCCCGGCGTTCACTGCCGACCGTGGGGCACTGATGCGGGCCGACCTCGGACTCACCGCGCCGGGCTCCGACGAACTGATCGCCCGGCACCCGTCGTTCTTCGACGACTCGAAGCTGGTGACGCGACTCAAAGCACTGCCGCTGATCGGCGACGACCTGACGGTGGTGCAGGCGCAGATGTGTGCCGTGCTTCTGGGCCAGAAGGAGCACAGCTTCTCCGAACTCACCCGCACGCTGCTGATGCAGTACGCCGACGGAGACACCTCCGGATTCGACGCGCTCGTCTCCCACGACCTCACGGACTTCTACTGGGCCGGCGCCTCCGGCATCTACGGGTTCACGTCGCAGGCGCCGACAATGGCCGGTTTTGTGCTGTGGATGTTCCAGCGCGCCGTCGGCGGGTTCGATGTCAGCGAGTCGAACAAGGTACGGAACCTGGCGCTCGACTTCCGCGGCTTCCGCGACTCCAAGCGCAGCAGCGCGGCGATGAAATCGCTGGCCCGCACAGTCGAGCGCAACATCGACTACGCCGACCACGTCGGTGAGATCCACTGGGAAGCGCTGAAGGAAACCGACGTATTCGACGCCAGTGAGCGTGAGGTGATCCGACGCCTGGTCGAAGGCATCAGCGCCAAGACGATGCCGCACCGCGACATCGTCGACGCGATCAGTGCCAGGCGTCGCGACAGCTTCTGGTTCGACGACTACGCGACGCTGTACGACGGGCTGAGCGCCGCAGCCGAACTGATGCCTGCGATCCGGAATGCGACATTTCACATCGCCGACTTCGACGACGGACTGACGCGGTATCGCAACGAATGGTTCCGTATCGACCAGCACTATCGCCAGTTCACCCAGGCATATCTGACAGCCGAGTTCAAGCAGCCGATCGAAGCGCTGGCCGAACTCGTCGA
>JAAZAD010000239.1 GCA_012514505.1 Rhodococcus sp. (in: high G+C Gram-positive bacteria)
ACCGGGTGCTCCTTGGTGAAGCCGTGTCCGCCGAGGAGCTGAACGCCGTCGAGGCCGATCTGCATACCCCGCTCGGACGCGACCTTGCGGGCGAGTGCGGACTCACGGGCGAACGACAGGCCCTGCTCGGCGCGCGATGCGCCGCGGAGGGTGACCAGACGAAGTCCTTCGAGTTCGATCGCGATGTTCGAGACCATGAAAGCTACGGACTGGCGGTGGCTGATCGGCTCACCGAATGCTTCGCGCTCGTTGACGTAGGGGATCACGTAGTCGAGAACGGCCTGGCTGGTGCCGGCGGCGAGCGATGCCCAGCCGAGGCGTGCGAGGCGGATGGCGTCGGCGTACTCGCTCTTGCGCTGATCGGCATCGCCGTCGCCCAGGATTGCGGACTCGGGCACGGCGACGTCGTTGAGGATGAGGCGACCGAGACCGGCGGCGCGCAGGCCCATGCTCGGGTCCGCTTCCACGACAAGGCCCTTGGTGTCGGACTCGACGATGAAGAAGGTGGGCTTGCCGTCGAGCTCGGCGGCAACGATGAACAGTTCGGACGACGCTGCGGCCGGAACGAGGCTCTTCACACCGTTGAGCTTGTAGCCGCTGGGGGAGCGGACTGCCTTGGTCTGCAGGGCGAACGGGTCGAACAGAGCGCGGGGCTCGTTGACCACGACAGCGGCACCGGGAACCTGCTCGCCGGTGAAGGCGGGGAGGTAGGTCTGCTGCTGGGCGTCCGTGCCCCACTGGGTGAGGGCGACGGCGACACCGCTCGGTGCGAGGATCGGCAGCGCGAGGCCCATGTCACCGTGTGCGAGGGCTTCGGCGACCAGGGAGTTGGTGACTGCACCGCGTTCGCTTGCGGCGCCGTCGAGTTCTTCCGGGACGTTGATCAGGGTGATGCCGAGTTCGGCAGCGCGCTCGACCAGGTCCGCAGGCGACGCTGCAGCTGCATCGGCGTCGTGCGCGGCCGGACGCAGGATCTCCTCGGAGAACTCACGCACCGTCTCGACGATCATCTTCTGCTCGTCGTTGGGGGTGAGGTCGAAGTAGTCGGCGTTCTTGGTGGTGCTGTCCGGCAGGCGCTTGGGCGCTCCGCCACCGGACGCCGACTTGAACGTGCGCGTGGCTGCACCGAGAGTCTTGAACCCGGTCTTCGTGCCTTCGTACGTGACACGGTCGATGGTCTGGCGCAGGTTGTACTTCTCCGCCAGGTCGGAACCGGTGATCTTGGTCAAAACTCGCATCGCGGCACCCATGGCGTCGCGCTTGACCGGATTCAGTCCGACGGCGGACGTGTCGCGGGGTTCCCGCTTGGCGCCGTTAGAGGGGGCAGTGTCTTGCTTGCTCATGATCACCAGCAGTTTCTCGGTGTACGGGCGTGGACAGGTTTGATCTTACTCCGGAGTAAGGTTGGTTGTCTACTCTGGAGTAAGTTCCGTGTTGCGGAGCTCGTCCTGGAGGGGAAGTCTGGAATTGACGGCCATCGAGGGCGGTGGCTCACAGGACAAGGTGGTGGACCGTGGGCAGCGCCGAACAGGTGGACAGGGCCGCCATCGCCGGTGAGCTCGAACGCGCCCGCAAACATCTGCATTGCCTCCTTGGAGAGGCCTCCGACACGTCGTTGCGCCGCCGGTCGGCGGGGACGCGGTGGACCAACGAGCAGTTGTTGTTCCACATGGTCTTCGGGTACGTGGTCGTCCAGGCGCTATTGCCGCTGGTACAGATGATCAGCCGGTTACCGGCGGGCGTAGGACGACGATTCGCCCAGCTCCTGGATGCCGGCACGCGGCCTTTCGATGTGGTGAATTACTACGGTTCGTGCGCTGCAGCATTGGTGTTCAACCGAAACCGGATGGGCGCGAAAATGGACCGGGTCATCGGTGCGCTGAGCCGTCGGCTGCAAGGTGAATCGGAGTCGACGTTGGAGCGAAGGATGCCGCTTCCGGTGCGCTGGGACCCGTTCTTCACCGAGTACATGACTATCGGTGAGCTGTATCGGTATCCCACTCGCCATTTCGATTTCCATGAACGACAACTCAGTCTCGATCGTTCGCGCTGACTCCGAGTAGCGGGAGGCTGTGCCGCGGGCGGCGACACCTCGGGCTGCCGACAGCAGAACAAGCGTCCACTGTTGCTGGTTCCCGGGAAATCTGCTGCGGGGTGTGACAGATTCGTTTTCATGCCCGTGATCGCGCTGATCATCGCAACCTTCGCGGCGGTTCTGCAGGTCTGGATCTTTGCCCTGGAGTCCATCTTGTGGACTCGGCCGGAAGTATGGGGACGGGTCGGGGTGAAATCACAGGACGAGGCAGACGCCGTGAGCCGGCACGTCTTCAACCAAGGCTTCTTCAATCTGTTTCTCGCCCTGGGCCTGTTCGCCGGTCTGATCATGGGGCACTCGCGGGGTGGCCATGCGATCGTCGCGTTCTGTTGCCTGAGCATCGTGGGTGCCGCCATCGTCCTCGCCACGATGGGCAAGGCCTACCTGCGCCCGGCACTTCTGCAGGGAATCCTGCCCACGCTCACGCTCGTTGCGGCACTCGTCCTCTGACTCGGGTCAGCGCAGGCGTGCGGTCACAGCGTCGTGAAGGAGTCCGTTGGTGGCAACGGCACTTCCGCCGTGCGGACCGTTTCTGCCCTCGAGGTCGGTGAACTGTCCACCGGCCTCCCGAACGAGAATGTCGAGCGGGG
>JAAZAD010000240.1 GCA_012514505.1 Rhodococcus sp. (in: high G+C Gram-positive bacteria)
GACGGTGAACAACCCCAGCAGCACCCAGGTGGTCCACAGCACGATCCGCGGCAGCGCCAGGTTCGTGAGGACGACGGCCACTGCCGTCGCGAAAATTGCCGTCATCATGGCGTGGCCTGACGGGAACGAGTACGAGTTGATCTCGATCAATCGCTCCGGTATCGGTGGACGCTCGCGGCGGACAATCACCTTGATCCCGTTCATCAGCGCCCACCCGCTGAGCATCGCGGCACCCACGTAGATCGCTGCGCTGCGTCGACGACTCCACCACAGCGCCGCGACGACGATGGTGGAAGCAATCCACATCGCAATGGTCCCGCCGGTCTGCGTAAACACGGTCACCGCGTCGACGACACCCGCGGTTCGCTCGCGGACCACCGTGTCGAGGACCTCGACGTCCACACCTGTGCTCATGCCTGTCCCGCTTCCTGCCCTGGGAGCTGGTGCCACGGCAGCGCCCACTTCTCGGTGCAGTGGGTGGTGCCGTCGCCGTCGACCCACCAGTCGATGTCGTGCTCACCATGTCCAGATACCCGGACGGTGAGGCGTTCATGCACGATGACCTCACCCGCAGGTATGGGGGCGCCTGCTGTCACTGCTGCGAGGACCGCTCCCGGCTCAGCGGCCCACGTCGTTAGTCGTCCGGTACTGAGCACGTCCGTGTGGACGGCGGTGCTGGCGCAGGGTACGTCGAGGAGGTCGGAGAGGATGCCGGCACTCGCGAGATCGCCGACGACTAGGCGGTGCGGCGCGATGACGCCCGCGAGCCACGGCTTGTCGAGGACGAGGGCGTCGTCAGGATCAGCGACGGCGCCGTCGATGGCCCGCACGTGTTCGGGCACTTCCAGGTCGTCGAGGTCTATCCGTCCGTCACGAACCGCGGCGGCCAGTGCGCGGTGGGCGTCCACGATCACGGCCGGTGACGGCGTGCGCTGCGGGTCAGCGAGGCGCTCTAACAGCACGTCGGCGAATTCGGGGGAATCGACGGCGCTTGGCGCCAAGGCGGGACGCAACTGCGCGGCCCGAGGATGTTCGGTGATATCGAGCAGGCCAGCGAACGTGTGATCGTCAGGTGCCCGAAGGGTCCCGAGCAGCTGCCCATCGAGTTCGGCGTTCCTGCGCAGCCACCACGCTGTGTACCCGCGCGGGTCTGCCACAGCGGCGCTGGTCGCCGGGTTGTCGGCGAGGAGGGTGAGTGCCTGCGCCCATCGCGCAGGATCGACGAGGTCGAGGTCACGGACCGCGGTGAGCACCTCGGGGTCGTCGTCAAGACCATCCCACCATGCCTGTTCGTCATCGAGGTCATGATCCGGCCCGGAAGGGCTATCTACCTTTAGGACGGTAAATCCGGCACCCACACCGATCGCTTGCAGAGCCGTACTGCCCACTCGCGCAACAAGATCGGACGACACAACACCAAACGGCGAGTCGGCGTCCAGCACCGTCGCTAAGGGCGCTTCGGGGAGAAGGAGTTCGTCGGCGCATCTCAAGTCGCCGACGCTGTCTGGGATCGGTAGCTGCCCCAGCCAAGGCGGCAACTGGCCAGGGTCAGCGGAGCCCGCGAGCGCCAGCACCGTATCGACGAGTTCGGTTGCAGCATCATCGTTGTCGTTGTCTAGGTCTTCGTTGCTATCGAGGTCTTCGATGCGCGCGTGCAGTGCGGGATCGGACAGTAGATCGGTAGCGGTGGCCGCGGTTGCCCCCAAACGGGTCAGTAGCGGGTGCGCTGCGTCGGGATGCACGACGCGTGCCCACTCCACCACGATGCCCGCGGCGAGGTCGTCACCGAGTAGGACCGTGCGGGGTCCGGTGACCGTGCGCCCGTCAGAGAGCGGAACGGGTATCGACGAAAGTTCTTCAGCGGCAACAGCATCCACAACCAGTGGCTCAAGTGTGCTATACAGCGCGCGCCACCACTGCGGTTCCCGCGTGACACCGGACAAAAGGTCAGCAAGCTGCGCCAGCCCGATCCTGTGTACCCCAACAGCATCGAGAGCCGGCAGGTTCTGCGGCGACGACAGGTCGGGGATCACCAGATTGCCGATGACATCCGCGAGCACCGCCGCAAGTGAATCATCAAGTCCCGCAACCACATGGGCACGATCAGGCAGCACCGACACATCACTGTCGTCAGTTTCCGCGTCGACGGCAACGACCGGCACCCATGGATGCTGGCGAAGGTCAGCGAGAACGCCTTCTCGAAGTTCACCGTCCACGAGGCTGCGCGCAAAGCCTGGCCGCGGAATCAACCCTGCCCGCTGCGACGGCGGTACGGCGGCAACAAGATCGCTGTACCCGTGAGCGAGCCGCTCTACCGGAGCACCTGGAAGTATCCGGCGCCGATCCGGTTGCATCTCAATGGTTCCGATGACGAGCGCGGGCAGCGACAACAGCTCGTCAGACCGGGTCGGTGCCCGCAGCACGTCTTCAGCGATCGGACGAATCCGGCCGTCGAGCACGGGAACAAGCCATCGAGCGTGTTCTGCGCTGTGCTGCCACCACACTCGATCACCGATCTGCACCTGAGTGAGACCATTCGGTAGCGCCTCTTCACGACGCTCACATCGGCGCTCCCCCAGTGCCGTCGACCAGATAGTGATGCTGCGCAGGGCGGTGAGTTCGAGCAGAAGATCCGGGGCTTCCTCCACCATCGAGGCAACCAATAACTCACCGTCGATGCCTGATCGCAGCCGCAGCACCACCTCGGTGACGCTTCCTGACCTCGGCGCGGACGCCGACGGCCACGCTAACCGCAAGGTGGGGACACCCACGGCAGGTACCGCGATGGCCTCGTCAGCAAGTACCTGTGCGGTTCGCGCAGCAGAAAACTCGATCGAACCGGTCGAGGAACGCACCTGCACCTCATCCGAGACTGCCCGCACCGCCGTAAATCCGACACCAAATTGGCCGACGCCCTCGCTGTGGTCGCCGCTCTTCCCGGACGCCCGCAACGCGCACAGCGCCTGGACACCCGTCTCATCGAGAGGGCTACCGGTATTGGCGACCGACAGCACCTCGCCGTCCCACCGGACCTGCACCTCGCCGGGTACCCCGGCGCGGGCGGCAGCGTCCGCAGCATTTTGGACCAACTCGGTAAACAAACGATCCCGATACCCCGAGCGCACCAAGTCCGCTTCGGTGGCTGCGTCTTCACGCAACCGGGTCGGAGAATCACGCCAGCCAGCAAGCGTGGATGCACGCAGGGCCGCAGTGCCGAACGGGTCGGCTAGCTGTATGAGGCCAGGACGTTGTTGACACGAACCGGCACGAGGGTGGCCGGAGGTTGGCCATCCGCGCGGCTGTGTGGCCGGTGGTAGTTGTAGTGGACGTTCCAGACGTCGAGCGCTGCTCGGCGCTGGTCTTCGGAGGTCCAGGTGCGGGCGTAGAGGAACTCCTCGGAGATGATCCGGTTGTAGCGCTCGATCTTCCCGTTGTGGCGGGGTGTGTAGGGCGTGATCCGCTGATGACGTGACCCATCGAGTGCAGCGGCGAAAGCTTCGGCCCGGTAGCAGGCGCCGTTGTCGGTGACGATCCGTTCAATGTGCGTGATGCCGTGGGCGGCGAACCACTCTCGGGCGCGGTGGAGGAAAGCGACCGCTGTGATGGCCTTCTCGTCAGCGAGTGCTTCGGTGTAGGCCAGCCGGGAGTAGCCATCGATGGCTGAGTGCAGGTAGGTGTACCCGGTCCTGATGCCGCGAGTCTTGGTGCGAGCGACTGCTCGGGCGTGGCTGCTGTTCTTGCCGTGGACTCGCCATCCGCCGCCGTCGGGGATCTTGCCGACCTTCTTCACGTCGATGTGCACCATGTGGCCGGGCCGGCTCGCGACGATCTTGCGGGGCTCTCGGTTCGATTCCCCGCCGGGGTCGATGAACTTCCGCCGGTTCAGCTGAAGGCGCTGGAGTGTCCGGGTCACGGTTCGTCGGGTGATCGCGATGTTGGTTTGGTGAAGTTCGAACGTGATTCGCTCGGCCGACCACTTGTGTTCTCGGCGTAGTCGTTCGATCAGGTCGACGACCTCACCCGGTGTCGCGCTCGGCACGGAGTGGGGCGTCGAGGATCTGTCGAGGAGTCCAACTTCGCCGAACCGCCGGTAGCGGTTCACCCACTTCGATGCTGTGGCGCGCGAGATCCCCATCTCGGCGGCAACGTGCGCGATCGGGCGAGTGCGACAGCGCGCAATCAGTCGCCGCCGCCCTTCGACAGTCAGCGGCGCATTGGCGTGCGTCATCGCGGCGCTCGCGAACGGTCTTGCCTGTCGACCCGATTGCCGACGTTGTGTGCGATGGCGAGAGAGGTCGGAAGCAGTGCGAGCATCGCGACTATTTCGCGTGCTCGAATCGGCCCGTGTTCTTGAGTGCTGCGCCGGAGCGCCCAGGCGGCGTAGGGCACGACCGTGACTGGGGTGGTTGCTACACCAGGGGTGTAGCCACGGAGCGCTGCTGTTGCCGCGAGGTGACCTACACCGTGGAGGCCATAGCCGAGAACAGTCGACCGGTAGTACGTCGACCGACCGGAGGTTCTCAGGCCATCCAGCGCCGCGGAGGCGACGATGATCCCCATGGCCGCGATCGCGGCGTGCATCTGGCGATCCGAGATTCCATGATTCATCCACGGCAGGCGCTTCAGCCAGCCAGGGGCTTGTGGATCTGAGCCCCTGGCCCGTGACCAGCGCCCGACCGTGAACCACTCTTCGGCATCGTGAATCGCCCAAGCGATGAAGAGCCCTGCCGTTTCCCAATGCTTCATGACTTCTCCTCTACGTCAGGTAGTGGCTGACGACACCGTGGTCGTGGACTGGGATCACGGGAACCGTGGATGTCGCCGCGCTGAGTCGGTGGATCGTCTTGAAGGTCTCTTCGCGGTCGGCATCGACGAGGTCGCCCAGCAGTGGTGCCTTCTGGCGCAGCTCGTCGATCTGAATCGAGTGCCAGACGGCGTCACCGGCGATCAAGACTCGCCCGTGGTCTTCGGTATTGAGGAGAAGGCCGACGCTGCCGGGGGTGTGGCCCTGGAGGTCGACGACGATGACCGAGCCGTCGCCGAAGACGTCTCGGCTTCGGGCGAAGGTGAGGCATGGTGGGCCGTCGAGTTCGTAGGGCTCGAACTTCCGGTTGCGTAGCGGGCCTCGTGCGACCCCATAGGGAACTTGCTTGCCGGCGAGTGCGAAGGCTCGCTCAGCCTCCTGGACTAGAACCGGTGTCTGCTGCGGCAGCTCGTAGAGCCCGGCAATGTGGTCCCAGTGCAGGTGTGTCGGTATGACGAAGTCGATGCGTTCAGGCGCGAGCCCGCACTCATCCTCTAGCGACTGCGCGAGACCGATCACTGGACGCTCGGGCGCCACCGTCATCCGATAGGGCTGCGCCAGCTCGGTCAGGACCGAGTCGTGAACATCGGCGCACATTGAGGGATCGATCAAGAACCGCGCTTCGCGATGTTCGACGACGAAGGTCGTCATCGACATCCGCACTTGCTTGGGATGCCGGATGCCTTCGGCGATCAACGCGGTCGGTCCGTTCTGTTGGGCCTGGATCAACGGCATCAGACGAACCGTGGAGCGGGTGGGCGCCATGCCTGCGTCCTCGAGGTTGGTGAGAAATACCTGGTCGGCGGCGCGTGGATGGATGAGGTGCGGTGCGGTCGCGATGCCTGCGCGAATGAATGCGCCGATCATCCGCGTGGTTGAGCCAGGTCCGGTGGACACGAGTTGCCTCCTTGGGCGTTCGCGGGTGAGCGGGGAGGTGATGGCGAGTCTCAGCGGAACCGTCGTGAGACCCGCCGGCGAACTCGATCCGGAAGGCGTTGGGCGATCTCCGCTGCGCCGGTCGTACGTCGCGGCCGCCGAACAAGCTCGCCGCCGCAGTTGGGGCAGGCATCGTGGCTCTGCGCACAGGTGGTGCAGTACGTGCACTCGTAGCTACAGATCCAGGCTTCACCGCCAGCTTCGACGGCAGTGCCGCAGAGTTCGCAGGTGTCGTGCATCTTCAACATGAGGTGCTCCCGAGGGGGGATGTCAGGACCGTCTGCAACGGTGCGTTGCATTTTGATCAGCGTAGAGCGGAGCGGGTCTGGATGCAACGGTGCGATGCATTTACGGTGAAGGCATGACATTCAGGGTCAGCACGCCGCGGAAGGCGTCGGAGATCTTCAGTGCGACGCTGGCACTGCTCGCTGAACGCGGGTACGACGCGCTGGCGATCGAGACGGTCGCCGCCAGGGCTGGGGTCAACAAGACGACGATCTACCGGTCATGGTCATCGAAGGATGAGCTCCTTGCCGCGGCACTACGTCATGCGCCGGCACTTGAGCTGCACATCCCAGATGTGGGGAGCCTGCGAGGCGATTTGATCGAGCTGGCGGAACAGATCGCAAAGCTCCTCACCGACGAGCCAACCCGCCGAATCGCTACAGCAATGCTGGCCGCAGCGCCGGACCGTCCAGCCACAGCACAAGCAACAGCATCATTCTTCGCCGACCGACTGAACCAAGAACGCGCGATCTTCGAACGAGCCGAAAGGCGCGGCGAACTGATACCCGGCGCGGAGCCCAGCGCGATCATGGACCTGCTGGCCGGCGCCCTGTGGTTCCACATCCTTGTCCGCTGCGAAGGGGCCGGCGCCGACTACATTGTCTCCCTCGTCGACGCCGTTCTAGACGGTGTCAATAACGTCATGACCAGCAACAGCTAGCTCGGTGATGAGTACTCCCCAGCGCCGGTCTCGGCGAGGGTCGGAGCGGACTCTTCGCTCGGCTGCGGGGCGGTGCTGGGCGCGGCGACACTGACAACCTCAACCGCGCCGTCGTCGTAAGCGTCGTAGCTGGGGCTTCCGCTACCGGTGGGCAGTTCGGTGTCCGAGTGGGCACCGCACCCGTATTCCGCGTGCACAACCCGTCCGTCGGCAGCCATCTCGTTGCCGCACACACCGAACGCAGCTTGCAGCGAGCCCGCGAGCGGCAGATAGAACCCGCACAGCCCGCACGTTCCCGGCGCCGCTTTCGCCATGTCCGCGCCGGGGCCGTGGTCGCCGTCGAACCAGCGCTGCGCGGCATCGTCCCGGCCTTCACGGCTCATGACCTGGATGCGGCCCAAACCAACCTCGAACGCCGTGTCGTCGACAACCGGATCGCCCGTCGCGACATACCCGGGAACCAGTCTCGGATCGTTCGGCAACGGAGCAAGCAGATCACCGGGCGCAAGATCACCGGGACGGATGCGTTCGTTCCACGGAACCCAGTCGGGAGCTACCAGAGCGTCAGGACCGGGAAGCAGCGCCAGTTCACTGACCGTCGCGTGCTCGGCAACCGGATCGGTCGCCACGACAACAGCCCACTGCCAGCCGCGGTAACCAGCAAGATCGGCAGCGAACCGGTGGGTCGCTGAATACTCATCCTCATAGGCGACACCCAGATATTCGCCCACACCGCCTTCGTGCAGCGCGATAACCGCGTCGCGGGCCAGATTGACCGCGTCGGCGAGAACAACTGCCGTTTGTTGGGGCGTAGAAGCAACACTCACCCGTCCAGTTTGCCGCACTGAAGCACTCAATGCGTACTAGGGCTGTCATCCTGAACCGATGATCTGCAGACACGCCGTCCGCACACTGTCCGCTGCGGCTGCCGCCTTGGCCCTGACCAGTGGTTGCAGCGCTAGTACCGATTCCGTCAGCAGCGATGGTGTTACTGAGCTGCGTGTCGAGATCGTGCAGACACTGCCGCACAACCCTGACGCCTTCACTCAAGGCCTCGAAATTGCTGGTGACGACATTTACGAGGGCACCGGACTCGTGGGGCAGTCGTGGGTAGAAGTGCGTGATCGCGACACCGGGCAACCCCGCGTCCGCGTCGACCTACCGGCCCCGCTGTTCGGTGAGGGTATCACCATCGACGACGACTCGCTCTGGCAGCTCACCTGGCAGAACGGCATTGCCATCGAACGTGATCGGCACACCCTTGAGGAACTACGCACCGTCCCAATCGACGGTGAAGGATGGGGAATCTGCCGACTCGGCGACCGCCTCGTCACCTCCGACGGCTCCGACACCCTCACCTTCCGTGACCGCAACACCTTCGAGCCCACCACGACCCTCACAGTCACCGACGACAACGGCGCCGTAACACGTCTCAACGAACTCGAATGCGTCGACGACGGCGACAACCGCGGCATCTGGTCCAACATCTGGCAGAAAGACACCATCGTTCGGATCGACCCCGACAGTGGCGACGTCACCGCACGGGTCGACGCTGCCAGCCTGCGCGAATCCCTCGGCATCGACAACCGAACCCGCCCGGACGACGTCCTCAACGGCATTGCCGCGATCCCCGGAAGCGACAACTTCCTCGTCACCGGCAAACGCTGGCCGACCATGTTTGAGGTGCGTTTCACCGAGTGAACAGCTTTCGGACCCGACATGAACCGAGGCGTGTAGGCATTCACCGCGGGACTACGACAGAATTAGACGCGTGAGCGGACCGAGTGACTACACCCCCTCTGATCCACGTCGTCGTGACGACGCGGATCACAGCGGGCAGCCGTCGCGCCCTCGCGCTCATCCCGGTTACGACCGGTATCCACCGGCCAGCCGTACGTCCGAGCGACGCACTCCCCTGCCGCCGCTACATCCGGTTCAACCGCCGTCGCGGCCGCGTTCTGACGAGGCGGGCTACGACCGGGACTTCGATGATCGGGATCGTGGCGACGGCAATCGTGGCGGCCGGGACGAGCGCGCCGACGACACGGTGCGGGAAACCCGCCGCGACCCGAAAGCGACGCCCAAAGCGCCCCCAATGCCGCGCAAGTTGACGGTGACGCGTGTTGCTGTCCTGCGTAGTCGTGAATTGACGTCTAAAGGGATCGCCTCCTTCCAGCGTGCCGCGAAAGCAGACGGCGCCGACAAGTCCGGGCTTACCGCCCTGACCTATGCGGTTATGGCGAACTTCGCGACCGACGCCGCTATCGCTGTGGCACTGGCCAACACCCTGTTCTTTTCTGCCGCAACCGGTGAAGACAAACTGAAAGTCGCCCTCTACCTGTTGATTACGATCGCACCGTTTGCTGTGATCGCCCCGGTTATTGGCCCGCTCCTCGACCGTCTTCAACGCGGTCGACGTCTTGCGCTTGCCGCATCATTCGCTATGCGCACGGCGCTGGCGATCTTGTTGGTCTTCAACTTTGACAGTTGGATTCTGTATCCCGCTGCCCTGGGCATGATGGTGCTCAGTAAGTCGTTTTCCGTGCTCAAGAGTGCGGTCACCCCGCGTGTGTTGCCACCGGAAATTGACCTGGTTCGAGTCAACTCGCGGCTCACCGTGTTTGGTCTGCTCGGCGGAACGATCGGTGCCGGCGCGATCGCTGCGGCACTCGCTGCACTCACCGGTTCCGCGGGAGCACTGTGGCTCGCTGTGGTGATTACCGCGCTGGGCGCCTACCTCAGCATGCGCATCCCCTCCTGGGTTGAGGTCACTGAGGGCGAGGTGCCCGCCACCATCACCTACCACCCCGATGACGCTCACACTGCCGTCACCGATCCGATAGCGGCAGCAGCGCCAGCCAGCAAGCGCCGCCAACCCCTTGGCCGAGCCGTCATTGTGGGGCTGTGGGGCAACGGGACTATTCGCGTCCTCACCGGATTCTTGACCCTCTACATCGCGTTCATCGACAAAGCGAACACCGAACACAGCCCCTGGATGCAGGCGGCAATGCTCGGCCTCGTTGGCGCGGCAGCCGGTATCGGCAACTTCAGCGGAAACACCGCTGGCGCCCGGCTCAAACTGGGTCGACCAGCACTGATCGTCGTCAGGTGCACAGCAGCGGTGTGGGTGGTGGCAGTGATCGCCGCACTCACCGACAACCTTTTTGCCGCCGCGTTCGCAGCCCTCGTCGCCTCCGCGGCCAGCGCGCTCGCCAAAGTCTCCCTCGACGCGTCCCTACAAGATGACCTGCCCGAAGAATCGATCGCTTCCGGTTTTGGACGCTCAGAAACCGTGCTGCAACTGAGCTGGGTAATCGGCGGAACCCTCGGTGTCCTGCTCCCCACCACGTTCTGGATCGGGTTCACCGTCATCTCAGTTGTGTTGACTTTCGGCCTGATCCAAACCGCACTGTCCTACCGTGGAAGCACGCTACTGCCGGGCATCGGCGGAAAGCGCCCCAACCTTGCCAAACAACAGGTAACCGAGCCGATCCCGACCGTACGGGCCCACCGACCGACAGGAACTGGAAAGTAAGTGAAGCTGCAAGCGCGCACCGAAAAGATCGTTATCGCGATCGCCGC
>JAAZAD010000241.1 GCA_012514505.1 Rhodococcus sp. (in: high G+C Gram-positive bacteria)
GAGAAATCTGGCCCCACCCACGCAGTACCGGGGTGGGTGTGACGGAGAATTGTGGCCCCACCTTCCGACACGCCCGGGGTGATGGTTTCGGTGTGGATGAGCCCTGACACCGCCATCGAAGGCGGATGATCGGATCACGATCATTCCCGCCGCCGTGAGGGGTTCGGGTTGGAGCCGTATCGGGTGCAACTATTCGAGTCGATCCGCCGTGATGCACGGCGCGAGGAGTTGTCGATCCGTGCGTTGGCCGAACGCCACGGTGTGCACCGGCGCACGGTGCGGGCGGCGTTGGAGTCGCCGGTGCCGCCGCCGCGTAAACCGCGGTCGAACACCGCACCGAAACTCGACCCGTACAAACCGGTCATCGACGACATGCTGCGGGCGGATTTGTCCGCACCCCGCAAGCAGAAGCACACCGCCCGGCGGGTGCGGGCCCGCCTGATCGACGAACATCAAGTTCGGGATGTCTCGTATTCGACGGTGCGCGACTACGTCGCCCATCGCCGCCCACAGATTGCGGCCGAGGCGGGCCGGCGGGTCAGTGAGGCGTTCGTGCTGCAAGAGCACCCACCGGGCGCGGAAGCGGAGGTCGACTTCGGGGACGTGTGGATCATGCTGGCCGGTGTGTCGACGAAATGCTTCCTGTTCACCTTCCGCCTCTCCTGCTCCGGCAAGGCCATCCATCGGGTGTTCGCCTCGCAGGGACAGGAAGCATTCATCGAGGGGCACGTGATCGCGTTCAATACGCTCGGCGGCGTCCCGTTCGGCAAGATCCGCTACGACAACCTGCGCTCGGCGGTCTCGCGGGTCCTGTTCGGACGCAACCGCACCGAATCGAACCGGTGGATTCTGTTTCGCTCGCATTACGGTTTCGACCCGTTCTACTGCATCCCCGGTATCGATGGCGCCCACGAAAAAGGCGGGGTCGAAGGGGAAGTCGGCCGTTTTCGCCGCAATCACCTCGTCCCCGTCCCGGTCGTGGACACCTTGGACGAGCTCAACACTCGTCTCGCGGCCGCCGACGAGACCGACGAGGATCGGCGGATCGAGGGGCGAATCCGCACGGTCGGTGAAGACTTCACCCTCGAACACACCCTGCTGCGGCCCTTGCCGGTCGAGGCGTTCGAGTCCGGGTTGTGGCTGACACCGCGGGTGGACCGCTTCGGTCGGGTCACGGTGCGCCAATGCCACTACTCGGTCCCGATCTACCTGATCGGGCGACCCGTGCGGGTCTGTTTGCAGGCCAGCGACGTACTCATCTACGACGGGCGCCGTCAGGTGGCCTGTCATCAGCGCCTCACCCGCAAAGGCGCACAACACTTGATCCTCGATCACTACCTGGAGGTGTTGGCCCGCAAACCCGGTGCCCTCCCGGGTTCGACGGTCCTTGCCCAAGCGAGGTCGACCGGGATGTTCACGGCCGATCACGAGGCGTTCTGGGCGCTGGCGCGCACCGCGTTCGGTGATGCCGGCGGCACCCGGGCGCTTGTGGAGGTGTTGCTGTTGCACCGGCACATGCACCACGACGATGTGGCGGCCGGGCTGCGTGCCGCCGTCCGGTTGGGGGCCGCCTCGGCTGATGTGGTCGCCGTCGAAGCCCGCAAACACGCCGCACAGCGCCCCGACGACACACACGGGTCTGCCACACCAGAACAAATGTCGGAGGCGGTACCGGAGACGGTGGTGTCGTTGACCGCCCGCCGCCTGAGCGACCCGGATGCGGTGATCGCCGGGTTGCCCCCGGACAGCCGGCTGGCACCGTCGATCTCCGTATACGACGAACTGTTGGCCCGCCGCCCACGCCCCGCCGAGAATCCCGCCGCCAGGTCGTCAGGAGATGTGTCATGACCACCACCACCACACCACCACCGGCTGCTGCGCGACGACGCCGGGGACTGACCCCCGAAGCGGCAGCGACCGCGATCGAACAGGCCTGCCGGGACCTGCGCCTGCCCACGGTGCGCACCCGGTTCGCCGACATGCTCACCGTCGCCGAGAAAGAACAACTCACCTACCAGGGATTCCTGGCCGAACTGCTGCTCGCCGAATGCGACGACCGCGGGCGCCGGCGCAGCATCCGCCGCGTCAAAGCCGCCGGATTCCCGCGCCAGAAATGGTTGGGCGATTTCGATTTCGACGCCAACCCCAACATCAACCCGGCCACCATCAACACCCTCGCCGGCTGCCACTGGGTGCGCACCGGACAACCCTTGTGCCTGATCGGCGACTCCGGAACCGGCAAATCACATCTGCTCATCGGGTTGGGCACCGCGGCCGCCGAAATGGGTTACCGGGTCCGCTACACCCTGGCCACGAAACTGGTCAACGAGCTGGTCGAGGCCGCCGACGAGAAACAACTCGCCAAGACCATCGCCCGCTACGGGCGCGTCGATCTGCTGTGCATCGACGAACTCGGCTACATGGAACTCGACAAACGCGGCGCCGAACTTCTCTTCCAAGTCCTCACCGAACGCGAAGAGAAGAATTCCGTGGCCATCGCCTCCAACGACTCGTTCTCCGGGTGGACCAAAACCTTCACCGACCCGAGATTGTGCGCCGCGATCGTCGACCGACTCACCTTCGGCGGCACCATCATCGAAACCGGCACCGACTCCTACCGACTCGCCCACACCAAAGCAAAAAGTGCATCCTCAACTCTCCAACAATAGTCTCTCTCGCGGTCCGTAAGATCGGCGACACGCCCTGAATAAGAATTCATCTCCACGCCATTCGCCTCACTGGATCGTTACACATCGTAATGATCGATTCTCTCTACCTACGAGAATGCTCCTTGCTAGCGTCATGGCGACTCGGTGCCATTCCGTCCGAGGCGAGGAAGACAAACACAGTTCAGGGGGTTGCAATCTATGCATTTTCGCAGTCTGGGCGACGGTGTGTTTCGCCGGCGTCGGCGTTTGGGTTCGCGCAGAGTGGTCAAATCGCGCAGGTTCACGACGACCACGTTACTCACCGTCGCCGCGTCCATCGTTGCAGGAACGTTCGCGGCCGCACCGGCGAACGCTGACGGATTCTATGGCGGATACTGGGTTTACGGTGCAATTGAGCAAGAATACCTTGCCCGTGGAGGTCCGGGTGTTTACGGAAATCCAATAACTGCGGAAGCGAACGCTGCCTACGGAGGAAAATTTCAAGTCTTCGAGCGCGCTAGCTCCTTCTATTGGCACCCTGACACTGGAGCAAAGCAGGTCGGCGGTCGGATCCGCGACAAGTGGCGTGACTTTGGGTGGGAAACCGGGGATCTCCACTATCCGACGACCAGCGAGACTCCGACGCCGAGTCGGCAAGGTGCGTTCAACCATTTCCAAGGCGGTTCAATTTACTGGTCCCCGCAGACCGACGCGCACCAGATTTGGGGACTTGTCCGTGACCAGTGGGCGAGTGCTGGCTGGGAAAACTCACCATACGGCTTCCCGAAAACCGATGAGTACCGTGATACCAGCTACGAGGACACCTTCCGGCAAGACTTCGAGCAGGGTTCCATCATCGTCGCCGATATGAAGGTTCCACTCCAGGGCTACGTCGACCCGACGATTGCTCAGCAAGGTGAGACCTCTCCCCAGACGAATGAAGGTCAATCGACGGGCGCAATCACAGCCCCAAATGAATCCGATGCCCCATCGACATCGGCGGCAACACCGTCAGTTTCTGCAGGTAGCAAGACTACCCAGACGCACGTTCCTACGCCGGGGGTCACACCGCCGCCATCCGGGCAGAGGGCACCGGGGCAAATGGGCACTATGACCTGGCCGTTTGGCGACTTCTGCGTTCTCGGTACATACGGCGGGCCGGGGGGAGCATGCCGACTAGGCGGTGAGTTCCTAGCAAAGGATGCCGCTTGCGTCGCCGCGATTGTCGTCGAGGCGGTATCGCTCGCACTCACCGCTTCAAAGATATTGAAAGTCCGCCAGTTCATCAAGGATCTGGGAGGCGCCAAGGAAGCGTGGCAACTCTGGAAGGGAGCAACTACCAAAGCTGACCGAGCTGCAGCGTGGGCTGAAACAGGGACGATCACCAAAGAACTTGCCACGGAGTTCCTCGGTCTCGCCGCGATCGAGAGATTTTGCCGGTGATGACCGCGTTGGCCATCGTTCTGTACGCCGTGGCCGTAGTTGTTGTCCTCGCCGCATTTCCAGTGATTCTGCGGCAGAACCGGGTCGAGAGAGGGGATGACCGCAAGGGTCCTACGCTGCGACTCGCCAAGA
>JAAZAD010000242.1 GCA_012514505.1 Rhodococcus sp. (in: high G+C Gram-positive bacteria)
GTTCAACGAGATCGCCACACCCGCACCGCGCGGGCATGTTCCCCAGATGGAGAACAAACGCACCGGCGAGAAGGGCGGGGGCTACATGCTGATGCAGCCACTCGTCGACACTGCCGAAAAGCTGGGGGTGCGTGCCGAATACGACGTGCGGGTGCAGACACTCGTCACGGACGAATCGGGACGCGTCGTCGGAATCATCGCCAAGCAGTACGGGAAAGAGGTGGCGATCAAGGCGCGCCGTGGTGTGGTGCTGGCGACCGGCAGTTTCGCGTACAACGACAAGATGATCGAGTCCTACGCGCCGCGGATGATCGGACGGCCCGGCGCGGCCATCGAGGAACACGACGGCCGCGCCATTCGCATGGCACAGGCACTCGGCGCCGATCTCGCGCACATGGACGCCACCGAGGTCGCCTTCCTGTGCGACCCCCAGTTGACGGTGCGCGGAATTCTCGTCAACGGACGTGGTCAGCGATACATCGCCGAAGACACCTACTCGGGGCACATCGGGCAGGCAACTCTGTTCCACCAGAACAACCAGGCGTTTCTCGTCATCGACGAAGCTGCCTATGACGAGGGAGCAGCGGGCACAACGGCAACACCGTTCCTACGGGCGCGACCGAAATGGGTGGCGGAATCCGTCGAGGAACTCGAATCCGACATGGGGCTGCCCGCAGGAACTCTGCAGACGACCGTGGAGGTCTACAACAAGCACACCACCGAAGGCTCCGACCCGTTGCTGAAGAAGAAGTCAGAATGGGTCAAACCCATCGGAACGCCGGTTGCCGCACTGGACCTGCGCGGCATGACCTTGGGGTTCACGCTCGGTGGTCTGCGCACAACCATCGACTCCGAGGTTCTGCACGTCTCGGGTGAGCCGATTCCCGGTTTGTTCGCCGCCGGCCGATGCACCTCCGGTGTCTGCGCCGGCGGATACGCGAGCGGCACATCGCTCGGCGACGGCAGTTTCTACGGCCGGCGTGCGGGGATCAGTGCGGCGAAGAACCCGACCGGGTAGCCGACACCACCTGGTCGATGTACCCACGGTCTACGTCCGGGTCCGCGTGCTCACCCAATACTGCGGCGAGGTCGGACGCCGACAGCGATGCAGTCTCGAGATAGGCGTCGCAGGAGAGGTCGACTTCCCACTGCTTGACCCCGTAGAACGTGGTGCGGTTCTCCTTCTTCGGGTGTTTCGTCCACTGCGACAACAACATCTGCGCGCGGCCGAGGGTGCTGAACGGATGGATGCAGGGCGCGTATGGGCTCGGCGCCTCCGCAGGCGACACCTGTATGCGGGGCACCGTCCACTCCCCTTCCGGTCGTGTCGCCGTGCGGGTCACCGCCCCGAGCTGGCCATCGCAGTAGGACATGACGACCCGGCTGTCGATGTATTGCGTCGACAACTCACCGATCCCGTTGCGCGGCAGCGTCGGCATCAGCACCGGTGTCGTGTGGCCGCCCCGACGCCACGCCCACTCCCCCGCGCTGTCGCAGCCCCAGAATTCGTAGGTGCTGCGGTTCCACATCGATTCCCAGTGCACCCGCATCAGGTGGATACCACCGTCTGGTCGCCGTCCCTCGTCGGTTCCGTGGATGTAGATCCACGGTTCGTCCGGCAACTTCAACATCGTGTTGTTCTGGAAGTGACGCCATTCGCCCGAGTTGGGGAAGTCCATGTTCGCGTGGTTGCCCTCGATGTCCCACGTGCGCTCCCACTTCTCGGCGTGGGTGTCGGTCGACGTCCACATCCGCGAGTGGAAAGTCGACCAACTGCCGTCGGTGAGGGCGGGATCCCACGAACTCACCGCCGCCGTGGTCATGATGAACCGACCGTCCGGCAAGTGGATCAGATCGTTCGGGATGTTCGTGAATCCGTCGGGCAGACGTCCCGCTCGCGGTGTGCCGGCGTGACGGTACGGGATCATCTGGCGCGCGATGTCGCCGCCGATCGCGTTGTCCCAGCAGATACCGTTCTCGATGTCGGTGTTGGATTGCCGCAGGCCTACCGGCGAGCGCCAATTCTGCGGAACCCACACCAGGTCAGGCGTGTCGTTGAACGTGTCCCCGAAAATGGCGATCGCGTATCCGTGGTTCGTCGGCGACACGTAGCCGAGGTCGGTGGCCGTGAACCCGAACCGGGCGGTCTCGCGCCCGGTCAGAGTCTTCTTGCACACTGTCATCGTCACTCCTCTCGTGCCCTGACATCACTCTGCCCTAGCATCGGTCAGGTGGACGATCGATGCATGGTGGATCCCCTCTCCCTCACGGGGCGGTGGACGTTTTCACGTGTCATCGACGACCGGATGTCGGGGGAACAGAGCACCGTCAGGGGGCACACCGAACTCACTCCCGAGAACGACACCACCGTTCGATGGCACGAAACGGGCACATTGGTCACCGGTGATCGTGAACTCCCGGTCTTCCGCACCCTGTGGATCGTCCAGCGTGACGGGTCGTGGATCGTCACATTCGAGGACGGTCGCTACTTCCACCCCTGGTCGCCCGGCGAGCAGGTCGAGCATCCCTGCGGCAAGGATCTGTACATCGGACACGTCGACGTCGAACTCGATACTCCGCCATCCACCCGCCCACTTCGCTGGACCGTCACCTGGAACGTTTCGGGGCCGGCGAAGGACTACACGATGACCACCGTTCTCACCGCGTGAAATTTCCTTCCCGAAAGGTGTCGATCAGGCAAGCACCCGTTCGTAGTTCAGGTGAAGGTCCGGCAACGAAGTATCCAGAAGGCCCGGTCCACCGTCGAAAGGAACCGTCATGGCTCAGTACCTGCTTTCCGTGCACATGGTCGAAGGCGAACCTGCTCCCAGCGAGCAAGAGATGCAGCAGATGTACAAGGACACCGACGCGGTGAACAAGGAGATGCAGGAGAAGGGCGTGTGGGTGTACGCGAACGGCCTTCAACCTGCGGACATCGCTACGGTGGTGAAGGAGCAGAACAACACGATCGTCACCACCGACGGCCCGTTCTCGGAGGCCAAAGAGCACATCGGCGGTTTCTGGATCCTCGAGGTCCCTGACCTCGACGCAGCCCTCGAATGGGCCGGCAAAGCGACCCGTGCGTGCCGTGGCCCGGTCGAGGTCCGGCCCTTCCAAGTCGAGCCGGAGGCATAGTTTCACCCACCCTCAGGACCGATTAACCACCGAGGCGGCTCGTCCGGTAAAGTCGAACGAGTTGTCTCGGCGAGGGTGAACCACGAAGTTCCATCGAATGGCTCACCGTGATCGACGCGGCCACGGCTCTGCTCGAGCATTGTGCTCCTGGCCGTGCGCGTCTGTCCGCGCCCGAGGCGAGAAAACGCCAGCCAGTATTCACCGTGAGTTGTAGGAGCCGTTTCACCATGTCTGACGCAAACAATCTCGTAGCCGCCACCCGCACCGAGTTCGGCAAGGGCGCCGCGCGTCGGGCACGCCGCGACGGCCTGGTCCCCGCTGTCCTGTACGGCCACGGAACCGACCCCCGCCACCTCACGGTTTCCGCACTCGAGTTCGCAGCCATCCTTCGTGCGCACGGCACCAACGCCGTCCTCACCCTCGACATCGACGGCTCCGAGCAGATCGCTCTGACCAAGTCGGTCGTCGTTCACCCCATCCGCAAGTACATCGAGCACGCCGACCTCCTCGTGGTCCAGAAGGGCGAGAAGGTCGTCATCGACGTCCACGTCACCCTCGCCGGCGAGGCAGGCTCCGGAACCCTCGTGTCGCAGGATTCCACCGTCGTCTCCGTCGAGGCCGACGCTCTGAACATTCCGGAAGAGATCGTGGTCTCCATCGAAAACGCCGAGATGGGCACCCAGATCCACGCCGGCGACCTCGAGCTGCCCGCTGGCGCGACGCTCCAGTCCGATCCGGAAATGCTGATCGTCAACATCACCGAGGCACCGTCCGCCAAGGCTCTCGAAGAGGACCTCGACGACACCGCAGAGGCACCGGCCGAAGCAGCAGGAGAAGCCTCCTCCGAGGAGTGACTCCACTCTTTCCACGACGCGAACGGCGCGTCGTCCCTGGTTCCGGGACGACGCGCCGTTCGCGTACGACAATCTGTTCGCCGCCACCTCCCTTACGTTCACTTCCCTCACGCTGAAAGGATTCCCGGATGAGTGACGACACCGTCCTGGTCGTAGGCCTCGGCAACCCTGGCCCGCAATACGAGAAGACTCGGCACAATGTGGGATTCATGGTGGCGGAGGTACTCGCCGGACGTATGGGCGGAAGCAAATTCAGTGCGCACAAGAAGAGCGGCGCGGAGATCGTTCAAGGCCAACTCGCCGGACGCCCGACGATCCTGGCCAAGCCACGTACGTTCATGAATCTGTCCGGGAGACCGGTGTCCGGCCTGGCACGGTTCTTCTCCGTCGAGCCGTCGAACATCGTGGTGATTCACGACGAACTGGACCTGGACTTTTCCACGGTGCGCCTCAAGCAGGGCGGCGGCGAAGGCGGGCACAACGGGCTTCGCTCCATCTCGAGTTCCCTCGGCACGAAGGACTACCTGAGAACCAGAGTCGGGGTCGGCCGACCGCCTGGCCGCATGGACGCGGCCGCGTACGTTCTCAAGCCGTTTTCGTCGGTGGAGCGCAAGGAGCTGGCGCTCGTCTGCGAGGAAGCCGCGGATGCCGTCGAGCTACTTCTCCAGGTCGGGTTGGAAGCCGCCCAGAACCGCCTGCACTGACCCCTGTGCGTGACCTGCGAGCCCAGAGACTCGCAGGCCGCTCACCGAGGGGGGATGAGGGCGGACGAGGAATTGCGACGCAATTTGCCCGACGACGTCTTGGGAATGCTCCCGGGCCCGAGCACCGCCACGGTTCGCGGCCGTGCACCCACTTCGGAGAACACGGCGTGCACCACCTCACGCTCGATGCGCTTCACCTCGTCATGGTCCTCGAAGTTGTTGGTTTCGACCGCCACACCGAAGCTCTCCCGCTTCTGCCCCGCATTGAGCCGGATCGCGACCGCGTTGCCCGGACGGACACCCGCAACGGAACCGGCCGCGCGCTCGATGTCGGTCGGATAGATGTTTCGGCCACCCATGATGATGACGTCCTTCACCCGACCGCACACCACGACGAGCCCTTCCTCCGTGAAGTACCCGACGTCGCCCGTGTCCAGCCAGCCGTCGTCGTCCTGCGCGCCCTTCTTGCCGTCGAGCGTGATGTAGCCGGGCGTCACTGCCGCGCCGCGTACCTGAAGGACACCCACGCCGCGGTCCGGCAACACCTGTCCGTCGGTGTCCACGACGCGCCCTTCGAGATTGGGCACGAGTTTCCCGAGCGTGGCGAGTCGGCGCGCATTGGGTTTGTTGGAAGGTACGGCGCGCTGCATGGCTTCGAGGAAGTCCGGATCGACCAGGTCGAGGACCATTCCTTTGGCCGGGTCCGGGATGGATACTGCGAGGGTGGTCTCTGCCATGCCGTAAGTGGGGGCGAGTGCAGACGGGTCCAGACCGAATCGTGCGCCCGCTTCGGCGAGAGCTTCCATGGTGTCCGGGTCCACCGGCTCGGCGCCGTTCCACATATAGCGAGCACTCGACAGGTCGACCGCGCCGTCCTCTGCCTGACGTAGCCGGCGCGCCAACAGTGAGTAGGCGAAGTTCGGTGCCGCCGTCACGGTGCCTCGGTATTTGCCCATCAGCTCCGCCCACAGCAGCGGTCTGCGCAGGAAGTCCATCGGGGTGACGCTGACAACCTCGGCACCCACCTGCATCGGAACACTGAGGAATCCGACCATCCCCATGTCGTGAAACAGGGGCAACCAGCTGACCATGACGTCGTCGTCGATGACGAACTTGATCCGGTCGATCATCGCGTATGCGTTGATGTAGAAGTTCTCGTGGGTGATCCGGACTGCCTTGGGTGTGCCCGTCGACCCCGAGGTGAGTTGTTGCAGAACGATGTCGGTTTCGGCCGTCTCCACAGGTTCGATCGGAGAGCCTGCCTGCAATTCGTCGATGGTCACGACGCGAATTCCGCGCTCCTCGAGCAGTGGCGCGGCAGCATCGAACGGGGCACCCAGCACCACCGCCTTCGCACTGATCATGTCGATGATCGTCTCGGTATCGCGTGCCCACATCTCGAGGTCGGTGCGCGGTGTCGGTTGGTGCAGCATGGTGACCGAGCCACCACGCATCCAGGTCGCCTGGCAGGCCGGAGCGATGTCCACGGGTTCCCCTGCCAGGACGCCGATCGCGTCGCCGTGACCGATACCGGCGTCTGCCAGTGCTCCTGCCATCGAGCGGGCGATCGTGTGGATCTCTCCCCACGTCTGCCTGCGTGGGGTGTCGGGCTCCCCCGTCACGAGACCCTTGGTGGTGGTCTGCGCCGTCGCGAACATTTCGTCGGTGAATCTGCTCACGGGAATCTCCTCCTGAGACACATCGCCGCTCTCGGCAGCCTCGGAAACATTGCCGGTCCCGACGGCCTACTACGTTCATCAGACCCACGAAGGAGGTCGTTACGGCGTCGCCTGCGAATGTGCGAGAGAATCCGCAGGCGGCCCCGCGTATCCTGGTATGCGATCGTCGGCCGCTCACGCCGTTGCCGGCCGCGTACGCACACCACATTCTTCGAGAGGCTTCCCGTTGACTACCCCGTCCGACTCGGCCGAAATCCTTACCGCCGACGAGACAACTGCCACGCCCTCGTCCGGTGGTTCGGCTCCTACGAAGGGGCTGGCCGGCGAAGCGCGGCGCCGCCGCACGTTCGCAGTCATCTCACACCCCGACGCTGGTAAGTCGACCCTGACGGAGGCCCTTGCTCTGCACGCCAAGGTCATCTCCGAGGCCGGCGCGGTGCACGGGAAAGCCGGACGCAAGTCGACCGTCTCCGACTGGATGGAGATGGAGAAGGCGCGCGGTATCTCGGTGAGCTCCACGGCCCTGCAGTTCAACTACCGCTCGACCGAGAACGACGAGGACATCGACAACGTCGTGAACCTCGTCGATACCCCCGGCCACTCCGACTTCTCGGAAGACACCTACCGCGTCCTCACCGCCGTCGACGCGGCCGTGATGCTCATCGACGCAGCGAAGGGCCTCGAGCCGCAGACATTGAAGCTGTTCCAGGTGTGCCGCCACCGTGGGATCCCCGTCATCACCGTGATCAACAAATGGGACCGACCCGGCCGTGCGCCGCTCGAGCTGCTCGACGAGATCCACGAGCGGATCGGTCTGACCCCCACTCCTCTGTACTGGCCCGTCGGCATCGCCGGCGACTTCCGGGGGCTGCTGCGCCGCGGTGAAGAGGGTGCGCCCCGCGAATACATCCGCTTCACCCGTACCGCCGGCGGCGCGAAAATCGCACCGGAAGAGATCCTGGACGCAGAAGGTGCGCTCGCCAAAGACGGCGAAGAGTGGGAAACCGCGGCCGAAGAGAGCGAACTGCTCTCCGCCACGGGGCAGGACCACGACCAGGAATTGTTCCTCGCCGGACAGACCTCACCTGTCATCTTCGCGTCGGCGATGCTCAACTTCGGCGTCCGACAGATTCTCGACACCCTGGTTTCGATCGCACCACCGCCGCGTGCCCGCGACGACCTCGCCGGAAACCCGCGGGAGGTGACCGACCCGTTCAGCGCCGTCGTGTTCAAGGTGCAGGCCGGCATGGACACCGCACACCGCGACCGTCTGGCGTTCATGCGCATCGTGTCCGGTGTGTTCGAGCGGGGAATGGTGGTCACCCACGCCCAGACCGGCAAACCCTTCACCACGAAGTACGCGCTCACCGTCTTCGGCCGCGAACGTTCCACCGTCGAGTCCGCCTACCCGGGTGACGTCGTCGGCTTGGTCAATGCGACCGCACTGGCCCCGGGGCACACCCTGTTCTTCGGTAAGAAGGTCGAGTTCCCGCCGATCCCGTCCTTCGCACCCGAACATTTCTCGATCGTGCGGGCCGAGAGTGCCGGCAAGTACAAGCAGTTCCGGCGTGCCGTGGACCAACTCGACTCCGAGGGCGTCGTCCAGATTCTGCGCAACGACATCCGCGGCGACGCGTCGCCTGTGATGGCGGCGGTCGGTCCCATGCAGTTCGAGGTGGTCGCCGCGCGCATGAAGGCGGAGTTCGGCGTGGAAGCCCGAATGGAACCTTTGGGCTACGCCCTCGCACGGCGCACCGACAGCGCGTCCGAGAACGAACTGAACCGCCAGCGCGGGGTCGAGGTCTTCACCCGCTCGGACGGTGTTCTTCTCGCACTCGTCAGCGACAAATGGCGTCTCCAGTACATCCAGAAGGAGCACCCGGACCTGACGTTGGAACCGCTGGTCGCCGCCGCAGACTGACAGGCCGACCCGCCCTACTCGTTACCGAGTTGTACGGTGCCGGAACGGTTGCTGGTAACTTTCACAACCACCGAGCAAACTGGCGGGCTGTTTGCGGAACCAGGAGCGACGACAACGATGGACAACGGGATCTCGACGAATGGTTCTACCAATGGAAGCGGCAGCGGCCTGACAGGCACGAGCAACTTCTCTTTCGACACCGGATCTCCGAAGGGCAGTTCCCTCAATACCTCATCGCAGGGCGGGACCAGATCCACGCCCTCCGAGACGTTTACGTTCCCACTCCCGCGCCGGACCCCGGGCAGCTATCTCGAGGCCGCACAGAACAGCACCGACGACAGGCCGATCGGGTCCGAGTCCTACAGCAATGGTTCCACCCACAGCACGGAGACGTCTTTCAGCATGGACACCGCGTACAAGGCAGACACCACATACAAGGCAGCGGACAGCGCACCGTCGCACGCCGAGACCGAAATGCCGACACCCGGACCGGCACCGACCCCGCCGCCCGCACCTGCACCGACACCGCCCCCGGTGCCGGCTTCCTCGTCGACGGTTGTCGACGAGACGGCGTCGCCTATCGACTTCGATGCGCTGGCGCGCACGTCCATGCGCCGAAAGGAAATGGGAGAAGCGGCAGTTCGTATCGCGGGTCGGCTCGCCCATACCGAATTGCTCCAGGAGGGCTCGAGCGCCGCTGACGCCACGTCCGAGGCCGACCACCTTCTCACTCTCCTCGGCGAGTACCTGACTGCGGCCGGGTTCGAGCGTCCCGAACTGCACGCCAAGCTTGCGGGACAGTCGATCGTCGTCGATCTGGTCGGGCCCGGCAAGAGGACTGTGTAGGTCAGGCACTCCTCTGCGGGTCAGGCCCCACCCTGCTCGATCAGCATCCATCGGTGGCCGAATGGATCGATCATGGTCGCATTGCGGTGACCATGACTTTCGGAGATCCACCGTTCGACGTTGCCGCCTGCGTCGCGTGCCCGCATCAGGACGCCTTCAGGGTCGCGAACCGGAAGCATGAGACTCACGGAAGTGGAATCGGATTCGGGTGCGGTCACCCCCATCTCCGGAAACTCTTCCGCGAGGTAGATCCAACCCGTGAGGAATCGCAGCTCGACGTGGCCGACCCGGCCGTCGTCCATCACTACCGGGTCACCGACGACTTCTGCACCGAACACTGTCGTGTACCAGTCGATCGCTTCGCGGGCATTCCGCACCGTCAGGTAGGGCAGAGCACCCGGCGTGGGTAGGTTTTCGCCAGGCGGCGCTGATTCGGTCACGCTATGAGCCCGTCCGGACGTGCCACCTCCACTGTGGCCGCCGGCACCGTCGCGAGTTTCGCCCACCGGTTGGACGCCAACCGGAAGCTCGGGACGTCGGACAGCGAGAGCACCGATTCCCAGATCCTGTCGTAGCCGGTGTGCGCGATACGCCACTGGCCGTCCTCACACTTCGTGTACCGGTCGTGATAGAAGGCCGAGCCGCGCATCAGCATTCCGTCCTCGGGTACCACAACCGTGTCCGCGAGCAACCACACTCCGGTGGCGGAGTCTCCGTCGACATCGATTTCCGGTTGCCCACACTGATGCTCGGTGATCATGTGAGTACCGAGGGTGTTCTCGAGAAAGGACACGAAGGTGTCCCGGGAGTCGAACTCCAACTGTTCACCGTAAATTGCCGTGACATCCGCCATGAGGGTCTCGGCCAGGTCGCCCCACTCTTTGGTATCCAGCGCACGCGTGTAGCGATACTTGAGCCTCTCGATATCCTTGATCGCTTCGAGATCCATGGCCCCGCCTCCTGTGCAGCACAGCATTTAGCCCTTACTGAAGGCTAGTCGGTCTGTACCGAAATAGGGGCCGAAACTTGACCAAATGCGCTTGACACCGGGCTCGAGGACCGCCGTGGGGCTACTCGAGCTCGGCGGCGAGCTCCATCCATCGCTCCTCGGTCGTCTCCTTCTCGGCAACGACTTCCTTCAATTGGGCATCCAACTTCTGCAGACGATCGGGGTCGGTGGCTGCGTCGGCCAGCTGCGCATGCAGCTTCGTCTCGCGTTCGTCCAGCTTCGCCACCGAGCGCTCGAGTCGGGACAGTTCCTTCCTGGCCGCACGATCGGCTGCACCGTCTCGGGTCTTCTTCGAGGAAGCACCCGCAGCAGTCGATGCGACCGAGGGCGCGCCGCCGTCACCCATTCGCTCCCGGCGTTCGAGGTACTCCTCGATGCCCCGCGGCAGATTGGTGAGCTTCCCGTCGCCGAACAACGCCCAGGTGGAGTCGCAGATGCGCTCGATCAGGTAGCGGTCGTGACTGATGACCACCATGGTCCCTGCCCAGCCATCGAGAATGTCCTCGAGCTGTTGCAGGGTGTCGATGTCGAGGTCGTTGGTCGGCTCGTCGAGAAGGAGCACGTTCGGCTCCGCCATGAGCACGCGCGTCAGCTGCAAACGGCGCCGTTCGCCACCGGACAGGTCTCCCACCGGGGTGCGCTGCCGCGCGGGCGTGAACCCGAGACGCTCCGCCAGCTGGCCCGCTGATACCTCTTTGTCACCCAAAGTGATTCGCTCGGCGACGTCCTTGACCGCCTCGAGCACCCGCATGCCGGTGGGCAGGTCGTCCAGTTCCTGACGCAACCACCCGATGTGGACGGTCTGCCCCTGCTTCCGTGTGCCCGCGGCAGGTTCGATCTCGCCAGCCAACGTCCGTAGCAACGTCGTCTTGCCCGAACCGTTGACCCCGACGAGTCCGATACGTTCACCGGGAGCGAGCCGCCAGGTCAGATCGTCGACCAGTACGCGGCCGTCCGGGGTTTCGAGCCGTGCATCCTCGAGTTCGATCACGACCTTGCCGAGACGGCGTTGCGCGAACGACGACAGGGCCACCGAGTCACGGGGCGGCGGCACGTTCGCGATCAGCGCCTCCGCCGCTTCGATCCGGTATTTCGGCTTGGACGTGCGGGCCGGTGCACCTCGTCGCAACCAGGCGAGTTCCTTGCGCGCAAGATTGCGGCGACGCTCCTCCGCCGCGTCGGCCTGGCGGGAACGCTCCGCACGCGCAAAGGTCCAGTCGTTGTATCCGCCTTCGTAGCTTTCGACCTTGCCACCCACCACTTCCCAGGTGCGGTTTGCGACGGTGTCGAGGAACCAACGATCGTGCGTGACGACGACGAGCGCACTGCGACGCGACACCAGGTGCTCGGCCAACCACTGCACACCTTCGACGTCGAGGTGGTTGGTCGGCTCGTCGAGGACGAGGAGATCCAGATCCTGAACGAGTGCTGCGGCCAGCGCGACACGGCGCCGCTCACCACCCGACAGGCCGTCGACCTTCGCGTCCAACGCGGATTCGCCGCCGCCGAGTTGATCGATACCGATCCCGGTGAGGATGCCGCGAATCCGGGCGTCTCCCGCCCATTCGTGATGCTCGACGCCGAGTGGGCCGAGTACGACGTCTTCGACCGTGGAGCCTGCGGGCAACACGCCACGCTGTGTCACGACGGCCATTCGCAATCCGCCGACCCGGGACACTCGACCCGAGTCCGGTGGTTCGAGTCCGGCGAGGACTTCGAGCATGGTTGTCTTGCCGCCGCCGTTGAGTCCGACGACACCGATACGTTCGCCCTCTTCGACACCGAGTGACACCGAGTCGAGCAGAGGTTTGATGCCGAAGGACTTCGACACCTGCTCGAGGTTGATCAAGTTGGCCATGTCAGCGTGATCCTTCTGCCGCGTGGTCGACGATTCGCGCACCGGGCACCGGGCCGCGCGCAACCCGGACGGTGCGGCACACCCCCGCCCCCGCGAGTTCTGCACTGACGCGAACCGCGGCGTCCGCATCGGCGCAAAGGAATGCACAGGTGGGACCCGAGCCGGACACGATGCCGGTGAGAGCTCCCGCAGTGACGCCGGCACGCAGTGTGCGCCGCAACGCAGGAGCGAGCGACAGCGCCGCCGCCTGCAGATCGTTTCCGAGAAGGGGCGCCAGCGCCGACGCATCGCCTGCGGCGAGAGCCTGCATCAGCGCCTCCGGTCCCCCGAGCCTCGGCGGTGTGCCCTGAGCGCGCAGCCGGTCGAGTTCCCGGAACACGGTGGGCGTACTGAGCCCACCTTTCGCCAGTGCCAACACCCAATGGAATTCGTTTCGTGACAGCACCGGAAGCAGTTTTTCGCCACGTCCCGTACCCATCGCGGTTCCACCGTGCAGGGAGAACGGCACATCGCTGCCCAGTTCGGCTGCGAACATCGCCAGTTCGTCGCGGTTCATCTCGAGTTCCCACAACTCGTTCAATGCCACCAACGCGGCGGCCGCGTCCGCACTGCCGCCTGCCATGCCGCCTGCAACCGGGATGCCCTTGTCGATCGTGATCGCGATGTCGGCGTCGTACCCCGATTCAGCGGCCAACAGTTCGGCGGCCTTCCATACGAGATTGCTCGAATCGGTGGGCACCGATTCTGCGTCGTCACCGCGTACCGTCACCGAGAGTCTGTCGGCGGGTGCCACAGTCACGGTATCGCTCAGCGACAACGCCTGGAACACGGTGGTCAGCTCGTGATAGCCGTCTTCGCGCAGGTCACCGACCGCGAGGTGCAGATTGACCTTGGACGGTGCCCGGACGGTCACGGGGTGTTCGGCGACGGAAGGCACAAAGAACAACAATAGGCGCTGGCCGGGCACACACAGAATTGGCCTACGCGGAACTCGACGGTACGGAACGAAAGTGCCGACGATACAGAGTGGGCGACGTCTTGAACGCGGCCGCGAAGTGCTGCCGCAAGGTCACCGGACTGCCGAATCCGCATTCCGCGGCGATCTTGTCCACGGACTCGTCCGTGACTTCCAGCATTCGTCTGGCCTCGTCGAGCCGCCGCTCACGCACCCAGACCGCGGGGGTCGTCCCGGTCGCTGCCCGAAAATTCCGGACGAACGTTCGCGTACTCATATGGGCGGCATTGGCCATTTTTTCGATGTTCAGCGGCTCGGAAAGGTGCTGTGTGACCCAATCCATGACGCGGGAGATCGAATCGTCGTTCGGCTGAGGAGGAAGTGGGCGCTCGATGTACTGAGCTTGCCCGCCTTCACGGTGCGGGGCGATGACCAGGCTGCGCGCAACCGCATTGGCTGCCGAAGCGCCGAGACGGGAACGCACGAAATGCAAGCACGCATCGAGGCCCGACGCAGTGCCCGCCGATGTGAGTACGTCACCGTGATCGATGTAGAGCACCGACTCGTCCAAGTCGATAACAGGATGCCGCTGCGCAAGCTGATCGAACGCGTACCAATGCGTCACCGCCGAACGTTCGCCGATCAGGCCCGCGTCCGCAACCGGAAACGCCCCGAGGCAGAGCCCGACGATTACTGCGCCTGCTGCGTGCTCCGACTTCAGCAGTTGGCATACCGCCTCGCTGGGGGGACGGCGGTCGCTGAACCACGACGGCATCACGAGCACATCTGCGCCACGTGCGGCATCGAGATCGTGAATGCCGTCGATGCCGTAGCCCTCTGCGGTGCGGATGCACCCCGGGTGGTCGCTGAACAAAAAGGTCTCCCACCTGCCCAGACGTAGACGCGAAACCTCGTCGAACACCATCTGCGGGACGGACAGATGAAACATGGTCACCGAGTCGAACGCGTAGATGCCTATCCGCACGACGCCTCCCTGTTGGCCGGAACTTGTGGCGTGAATCCATCGTATATCGGCCTTCACGCCACTGTTTCGGAATGCGTTCGCGAAGCAGGATGAAAGCAGCGCGGCGATCGGGCCGCGATCACGACAGACCACAGGGAGAAATTCATGACCGCCCCTCAGCGCGCCCTCGTCCTCGTCGATGTCCAGCAGGACTACTTCACCTCGGGTGGCCCATTGGAAATCCAGTATCCGCCGCACGCCGAGTCCCTGCCGCGCATCACACAGGCGATCGACGCAGCCCATGCAGCCGGTATCCCCGTCGCCGTCGTCCAACACACGATGGGCGAGGGTGCGCCCGTGTTCGATCCGAGCAAGCCTGGGTACGAGGTTCATCCGGATGTCGCGGAGCGGCGCACCACAGCCTGGCACCAGGTAGTGAAAAACTACGGATCCGTCTACGCCCAGACAGATCTCGCCGAGTGGTTGCGTGGGCACGATGTCGACACGGTGACACTGGTCGGATACATGACCAACAACTGCATCCTCGCGTCCGCAGTCGAAGCCGAAGGCCTCGGTTTCACGTCGGAGGTCCTGTCGGACGCGACCGGCGCAGTCGATCTCCGCAACGATGCGGGCTTCGCGGACGCCAAGACCGTGCACACCACCCTCATGGCGCTCTTCAATTCCAACCTGGCCGCCGTAGCGGACACGGACACATGGACCAGAGCGGTCACCGCGGGTCAGCGCCTCCCCAAGAGCGATCTGGGTAGTTCTGCCGTCGCCGGCCGATCGGCTCCCGTGCAGTCCTGATGCGACAGCGATAACCGGACAGGAATCGAGGACACTATTTGTCCTCGATTTCTGGCATCGTTCGGTTCATGAGGGAAACATCGGCACGGCTGTTGCGCTTGCTCTCTCTGCTGCAGACCCGCAGAGAATGGTCCGGCGCGGAGTTGGCACATCGGCTCGAGATCACGCCGCGCACGGTTCGTCGTGACATCGACAAGCTTCGCGACATCGGATATCCCGTCGACGCGACAGTGGGTGTCGGTGGTGGATACCGGCTCGGCGCGGGTGCCGAGATGCCCCCACTGCTGCTCGACGACGACGAAGTCATTTCGGTGGCCTTCGGCCTGCAGTCCGGATCGACAGGTTCCGTCGTCGGCATCGGTGAGGCCTCGACCCGAGCGCTCGCAAAGCTACAACAAGTGATGCCGTCCAGGCTTCGGCACCGCTTGGACACTTTGCAGGTGGATGTCGTACCGCACGTGCCGGCATCCAGTGCCGTCGATGCCACCGTCCTCTCCGACGTCGCGGCCGTATGCCACAACCACGAACGTCTGCGGTTCGACTACCGCAGCCACGACGGCAGCGAGAGCCGTCGTGAGGTGGAACCGCACCGCCTCGTCCGGTCGGGGATGCGCTGGTATCTGGTGGCGTGGGATCTCGGCCGTGACGACTGGCGTTCGTTCCGCCTCGATCGCATGACTCCGAAGATTCCCACCGGACCCCGCTTCAGCCCACGTCCGCTACCGGCCGGGGGCGGTGCCGATTTCGTCGAACGCGGCATCGACCGCGCACGATCGAGCACTCGCGCGCAGGTGCTGCTTCATGCACCGTTCGAGGAGATCGCGCCCACGGTTCACGAAGATTGGGGCGCGATCGAGCAGTCACCCGACGGTAGGTGTGTTGTCACAATCCGAGGCCGGTCACTGCCCTCCATAGCGGGCTGGCTCAGCGCGTTCGACGTCGACTTCACCGTCGTCGATCCACCGGAACTGCGCGACGAGTGCCGCGCCATCGCACAGCGTCACCGTCTCGTCGCACAGCGCTATGACAACGCTTGAACACGAGGAACGCTCGAGACACGACGAAGGCCCCGTTCCATCAGGAACGGGGCCTTCGTCGAATCGCCTCAGGTCCCGGTTGCCCGGGAAGTCATGGCGAGTCTCAGAGCGGGGTAACGCCGGTGGCCTGCGGGCCCTTGTTGCCCTGACCGATCTCGAACGAAACGCGCTGGTTCTCCTCGAGCGTGCGGAAGCCGCTGCTCTGGATCTCCGAGTAATGGACGAACACGTCAGCGCTGCCATCCTCGGGGGCGATGAAGCCGAACCCCTTCTCGGAGTTGAACCACTTCACGGTGCCCTCTGCCATGTAAATCTCCTCTAACACAGTGTCTTCTTCGAACAACCAACGCGGTTGTTCGGGTCCAGTAAAACGAACGCGCTGAGACTTTTCCTGTGGAGGAAGCCAGAACGCTCGCAACCATCGTTTTGCGAGCGTGGAAACACAAACACAAACACTTACGACCGCCAATAGTGAAACACATTCCAACCGCAAACGCTCAGCAATGTGGCATGAGTCACACTATTGACCCCTGGGCTGCCAGCCTGACGAACGCTGCGGCGTCCAGGGTTTCCCCACGGGCAGACGGCTCGATCCCTGCAGCAACCAACCGGCGTTCGGCCTCCGCCGACGATCCGGCCCATCCACCGAGGGCGGCACGTAATGTCTTGCGTCGCTGCGCAAATGCAGCGTCGACCACCGCGAACACACGCTTACGTGTCGCGTCGTCGACCGGCCACGGCGGTTCGTCGTACCGGTCGATGCGCACCAACCCGGACTCCACCTTCGGCACCGGCCAGAACACCGCACGACCGACCGAGCCGGCCCGTCGCACCCGCCCGAAGAAGTTGGCCTTCACGCTGGGCACTCCGTAGATCTTGCTCCCCGGAGTGGCCGCGAGCCGGTCGGCCACCTCCGCCTGCACCATCACCAGCGCAGTGCGCAGACTCGGCAGCTCCGAGAACAGATGCAGCAACACGGGAACCGCAACGTTGTACGGGAGATTCGCCACCAAGGCCGTGGGCTCGCCGGGGATCTGCGCCGGCTGCACTCGCATGGCGTCGGCTTCCACCACCGTCAGGCGGTCGGCCAGATCGGCGCCACGATCGGCCACCGTGACAGGCAAGCGCGCTGCCAGGTTGGGATCGATCTCCACTGCCACCACGCGATCCACGACGTCGAGGAGAGCAAGGGTCAACGATCCCAGGCCCGGACCGACCTCGAGGACCGTGTCGCCGCGCCCCACACCTGCCGACGCGACGATGCGCCGGACCGTGTTGGCGTCGTGCACGAAGTTCTGACCCAGTTGTTTGGTGGGCCGGACACCGAACTCTTCCGCCAGTGAACGCACCTCGGCGGGCCCCAGCAGGGCTGCGAGACCTCTGGGTGACGTGGGATCTTGGGTGTCTGACACCAGGTGAACTTAACGCACGCCGATCCGGCCGGAACAGGACGGCCATGCGCCCCAGCCCTGCTTCTCCTGCGTCTTGCTTGCGATCGCGATCTGTTCTTCGCGGGTCGCGAGGTCTGCGCGCGGCGCATACTTCAGGCCGCCCTGGCGTTCCCAGGTGTCCTGAGAGAACTGGACGCCACCGTAGTAACCGTTTCCGGTGTTGATCTGCCAGTTGCCGCCGGCCTCACACTGCGCCAGTGCGTCCCACGTCGACCCGTTCTCGATCGGGGGAACCTCGGTGCCGGGCTTGGCGCCGACGCGGACCACCTTCGGCTCCGCGGGCGTCGTGACATCCGACTCGACCTCGTGTCGCTCGACCTCTACACCATTGACCGTGTGGACGGCGAAGGTGACGTCCTGAACACCGGGCACCCCGGGGTCTTCCACCTCGGAACGAGACATGTTCATCGTCACGTCCTCGATACGTTCAACCGGGGGCGGCAGGGGCAGGGTTTCGACGACGTTTTCGACGCGGTCACGGGTGACCGTGATGTCGAGCCCGTTCGTCATCGGAGTATCGGCGGAAGGCTCCGCGGTGTCGGCCTGTTCGAGCGGGCGACCGAGTTCGGCGAGAAACTCCCCCACCGTCGGCGCGGCCAACCGCACCTCCTCGGCCGGCTTTCCGCCGTCCGACAACTGGACGACAACCGGTTCCACGACGTCGAGGGCGGCACCGTCGAGCGGCAGACGCTGCGAACGCGAGGCGGACACATGCACGTCGTCGGCCAGCGCAAACTGCTCGAGCGCCTCGTCGACCGTCAGGGCGGTGGTCCACACCTGACGCTCGCGCCCGTCCACGGTGAGATCCACGAGCCGTGCACGCCACAACACCACAGTCTCACCGTCGGACAGGTCGGCATCCGCGGCCGGTGCGACCACATCACGCTCACTGAGGACATAGCCCGCATCGGCGAGCACATCCCGCACGGTCGACGACATGGTGTTCAGCGACGTGACCTCACCGTCGACGTCGACCGTGACGGTCTTGTGGCGGGAAACGGCAACGAACCCACCGACTGTCAATGTCACCAGCAGTGCCGCCACAACCGAGTAGAGCAACGGCGATCTCGCGGAGTTGATCTTGGCAAACGGTGACATTCGTTCCTCGTGGTCGGTTAACGCAACCCGAGCTTGCTGGTGCAGGAAGGCCAAGCGCCCCAGCCCTGCTGGGCCTGCACTTTCTGTGCGACGGCAATCTGCTCTTCGCGGCTCGCAAGGTCGGCGCGAGGAGCATACTCGTTGCCACCGAAGGCGGACCACGTGCTCTGAGTGAACTGAAGTCCGCCGTAGAAGCCGTTGCCGGTGTTGATGGACCAGTCTCCGGTCGCCTCACACTGTGCGAGCGCATCCCACGTGGAGCCGTTGCCGACCGCGGGGGCCGACGAGCTCGGCTTCGTACCGACGCGGATGGTTGCCGGCGCCGGCTCGCGGATCGGCTCGGACGAGATTTCGTCGCGACCGACCTCGACACCGTTGATCGTGTGGATCGAGAGCGTCACTTCACGCTCACCTGGAACGCCGGGGTTCTCGACGGTCGTCGTGCCCTCTTCGAGCTCCGGATCGTCGACTCGGTTCTGGGGCGGAGCGATCGGCTGCTTCTCTACGACGGTCTCTGTGCGATCGCGAGTCACCTTCACCTCGAGGCCGTCGGTCAGCGGAGCATCCGCGGCGGGAATCACCGAGTCCGCCTGCACGAGCGGGGCATCGATCTGCTCGAGAAGGGCACCGACGGTCGGTGCGGCGACGTTCAGCTCTCGGGGTGCAGCTTCGCCGTCGATCACCGTGACCTTTTTGGCACTGACCACGTCGAGCGACGCACCTTCGAGCGGCAGGCGATCCGAGCGCGACGCCGTCAGGTGAACGTCACCGGCGATATCGAACTGCTTCAGCGCCTCGTCCACCGTGAGCGCGGTCGTCCACACAGTGCGCGGCTGGCCGTCGACGGTCAGCGTGACCTCGCGGGCACGACGGAAGACGATGGTGTCGCCGTCGTCGATGGACGCGGCGGCCGACGGTGCGACGACGTCGCGTTCGCCGATGTCGTAACCGGCGTCCTCGATCGCCCCCTCGACGGAGGACGACATGGTGCCGAGCGAGATGCGCTCGCCGTCGACGTCCAGGGTGACGTTCTTGTGCTGGGACACGGCCAGCACTCCACCACCGATGAGAGTGACGAGCAGAGCGGCGATCACCGCGTAGAGCAACGGCGATTTGCTGGTGTTGATCTTGGCGAAAGGTGACACGAGACTTCCCAAAAGCAGACGATTGTATTGTCACAGCACGGTAACGAACAGGAACCGGTATGGCAACTTATGTGGCTTGACCTGCATAAAGTTTCGATAACTCGTTGAGATACGGACTATCGCGGCGATTGGTCGATAACCCCACGGGACGTGAGCTCGACGAAGTATCTTTCGAGCGCAAAGGCAGGCAATGCGCCGAAAGAAAGCTGGGGACTGCGTGCACACCACACCCGATCGATCCGGCAGATCAGCACGGTCGACATCCCTGCGGCGGGTACCACTACTCGCCGCCTTACTCGCCCTTCTGTCGATGGTCTTCGCACCGTCACTTGCCGCGGCACAACCCACGCCCCCCGGAGAACACCCGACCTATCGGATCGCCACCGACATCACGTTCGCCCCGTTCGAGTTCCAGAACGAGAACGGCGAACTCGTCGGAATCGACATGGACCTGATCCGCGCCATCGGCGAGGATCAGGGATTCGATGTCGAAATCCAGTCGGTGGGATTCGACTCCGCACTCCAGGCCGTCACCAGCGGTCAGGTACACGGGATGATCGCCGGCATGTCGATCACCGACGAGCGGAAAGCGACATTCGACTTCTCCGACCCGTACTTCGACTCCGGCGTCCAGATGGCCGTGCCCGAATCGAACGAGGACATCAACGGCTACGAAGATCTGGCAGGCAAGCAGGTCGCCGTCAAGAACGGCACCGAAGGCGCCGCGTTCGCCGAGTCCATCAAGGACCAGTACGGGTTCACCACCAAGTACTTCGCCGACTCCTCGAGCATGTTCAGCGAGGTGCGCACCGGGAACTCCGCTGCGGTCTTCGAGGACTACCCGGTCCTTGCCTACGGCATCAAGCAGGGCAACGGATTCAAGACCGTGACGGAGAAGGAGCCCGGCGCCAGTTACGGATTCGCGGTTGCCAAGGGTCGGAACGCGCAGCTTCTGGAGTCGTTCAATGCGGGACTGGCCAATCTGAAGGACAGCGGTGAGTACGACGAGATCCTGGAAACGTACCTGGGAGCCGACGCGTCGAACAACGACAACAGCATCCTCGGACTGATCAAGAGCACCTACCCGCAGCTGCTGGAAGGACTGTGGCTCACGATCGTTCTGACGGCGGTGTCGATTGCGATCGCCTTGGTCCTCGGCGCAATCTTCGGCCTGTTCCGTGTCTCCGGCAACATCGTCCTGCGGGCGATCGGCACCACCTACGTCGACGTCTTTCGTGGCACACCGCTCCTCGTGCAAGCGTTCTTCATCTACTTCGGCATTCCCACCGCACTGGGATTCCAGATGTCCGCCTTCACCGCCGGTGTCATCACACTGTCGCTCAATGCGGGCGCCTACATGGCAGAGATCATGCGCGGCGGCATCCTGTCCGTCGACAAGGGCCAGATGGAAGCGTCCCGCAGCCTCGGCATCAGCTACCTGAAATCCATGCGAAAAGTGGTGATGCCGCAAGCCATTCGCACGATGATCCCGTCGTACATCAATCAGTTCGTCATCACTCTCAAGGACACGTCGATCCTGTCCGTGATCGGTCTTGCCGAGCTCACCCAAACCGGGCGCATCATCATCGCCCGCAACTTCCAGTCGTTCAACATGTGGCTGATCATCGGCATCATGTACTTCATCATCATCATGGCGCTGACCAAGTTGTCGAACCGCCTCGAGAAGAGGATCAACGCATGACCGACCAAACCAGCACGGCCACAACGGTGACCGCACCCGAAACGAAGATCCGGGTTTCGGGCCTGAAGAAGTCCTTCGGTGACAACGAAGTACTCAAGGGCCTCGACGTCGACATCACCGCAGGCGAAGTGGTGTGCGTGATCGGACCGTCCGGATCCGGCAAGAGCACGTTTCTGCGGTGCCTGAACCGGCTCGAAGACATCACCGGCGGCAGCGTTGTGGTCGACGGCACGGACATCAGTGACAAGAAGGCCGACATCGACGCGGTGCGCCAGCACATCGGGATGGTGTTCCAGCACTTCAACCTGTTCCCCCACATGACCGCGCTCGAGAACGTGATGCTCGGTCCCGTGCAGACCAAGAAGGCGTCGAAAGAACAAGCGCGCGAGTCTGCGATGAAACTTCTCGGACAGGTCGGGCTCGCCGAGAAGGCCGATGCGAAGCCGGCGAACCTGTCCGGTGGGCAGAAGCAACGCGTCGCGATCGCACGAGCACTCGCGATGAACCCGGACATCATGCTGTTCGACGAGGCGACGAGCGCACTCGACCCAGAGATGGTCGGCGAGGTACTACAGGTACTTCGCGATCTCGCGGAGGGCGGTATGACGATGGTCGTCGTCACCCACGAGATGGGCTTCGCGCGTGAAGTATCGGACCGCGTCATCTTCATGGCCGACGGGTACATCGTCGAAGAAGGCAGTCCCGAAGCCATTTTCGGCAATCCGCAGCAAGACCGCACCAAGGA
>JAAZAD010000243.1 GCA_012514505.1 Rhodococcus sp. (in: high G+C Gram-positive bacteria)
ACCGACAAGGTCGCGCTCATTACCGGGGCTGCCCGCGGACAGGGACGCGCTCATGCCGAAAGGCTCAGCGCCGACGGCGCCGACGTCATTCTCGTTGACATCGCGGGGCCGCTCCCACCGAGCGTCCCCTACGATTCGGCCACGCCCGAGGATCTGACCGAGACGGCGGAGATGGTGGCAAGCAAGGGCCGGCGGGCAGTGACGGCGATCGTCGACACTCGAGATCACGACGGCCTTTGCACCGCTGTCGATAACGCGGTCGCCGAGCTCGGGCGGCTCGATGTCATCGTCGCCAACGCGGGCATCTGTGTGCCCGCCGCGTGGGATCAAGTGTCGCCGCGTGACTTCCAGGACACCATCGACATCAATATCGTCGGTACCTGGAACACGGTGATGGCGGGGGCCAAGCACATCGTCGCCGCCGGGCGGGGCGGCTCCATCATCCTCGTCAGCTCGGCAGCCGGCCTCACGGTGGAGCCGTTCATGATCGCCTACACAGCCAGTAAGCACGCCGTAACGGCCCTGGCCCGCTCATTTGCCGCCGAACTCGGCAAATACCACATTCGAGTCAACAGTTTGCACCCTGGCTCGGTGGCGACACCGATGGGAAGCGGTCGGATGATCGAGGCGATGGCCGAGGCAGCGAAGTCGAATCCGGCGCTGCGGCCCGGTTTCACAAAGCAACTTTTGCCGGACGCGATCACCACCGCCGAGGACGTCGCCCGTGCGGTCGCGTGGTTGGCATCCGACGACGCGAGATTTGTCACGGCTGCCGCCATTCCGGTGGACGTCGGCGTGACGGGCAGTTAAGCGCTGGATTGTCGAGTGACGACCGACGGCCCGGAAAGAGGGCTGGCGATCACGCCACGCGGGGCTTCGACCACGCTGGGGATGGCGTTCACCGCCGCGAGCGCCGTGGCCGCGACACCGGGATTCACTCGGTCGTCGTCCGACTGCTCGAGGTGCAGTTCGAGGTTCATGTTGGGATTGCCGTTGACGCGGAATACCATTCCGCCTTGGCCTTCACGCGCCGGCTTGGGCCAACGACCGGGCCACGGCGTGCTGCTGACCGTCGCGAAGTACTGAACCGCGACGGTTGGGCGGCCTCTGACGATCCCGGCGAGCTGCCACCGGTGCGCACAGATCGTTCCCTGGGGGATGACGCCGAGCGCGGTCGGAAGGTCGGTCGGCGCGAGCAGAGTCTCCCAGTCCAGTTCTATTCCGTCGAGTTCGAATCCGAGGATGTCGGCGATGTAGGTCACGACCGTGCCCCAGTCCTTGTTGACCTTCCCCGACGCGATTCGAACGGGCACATGGCCGTCGGGCTTACCGAATCCCATCGACTCATGCAGGACGTCCCATATCGGGTAGGACTTGTCGAGGTCGACGGCGTACTCGTCCATCCGGTACGAGTCGACTCGACCCGCCCCGGTCAGCAGAGCGGTGGGGATGTTCAGGCTGATGAACCCCGGCTCGCTGCCGGTGGCATAGAACGTTGCATTACCCTGCTGAGCCGCATTTTCCAGGTCTTCTCGCCATGACGCGGGCGCGGCCCGGGGATAGATCATCGGGATCAGCGAGAACGTCACCACATTGATCCCCGCCTCGAGGTACGTGGCGATGTCTGCGATCACCTCGTCTTCGCGTCGAACGGCGGTCGCGCAATATGTCACGCAGTCGGGTTTCAGCGCGAGAACCGTCGAAAGGTCATCGGTCGCGGGTACGCCGACCGATGGTGCGCCGCACAGTTCTCCTGCGTCTAGCCCGGCTTTTTCCGGTGTCGACACCTTCACCCCGACGAGATCGAGCAAGGGGTCCTCGATGACCGCACGCAAGGCCTCCCTGCCGGTCAACCCGGTGCCGACGTGGACAACTCGATAGCGGCGACCGGAGAAGTCGATCACTGTCTCTCACCCTTTCTGCGCCCTGCGGGGCAACCGTTCTCGTCGTCGTGGCATGTTCGTAGTTATCGGTAAAACGGTCCCGGCTTACCGGCTTCCTCGAGATGACCGTATGGGTCGTACAGGTTTACCTCCGGAAAGGGGTTTTGATCGAAGGAGGGCCGCGACAGACCTGCCTCTCGCAGCCCGGACAACACAGCCAGCGGCACAGCGAACGACACCAGGCCCACCGTCACAGATATCAGCAACTGGCGAGTCAGCGTCACCTTTGGGCGTCCCCGCCTCGCGGGCAACCAGCGCGCGAGTCGGTTGATCAACACCAACTCGCCACTCTCGTCCCGCACGCACATCACGGCGACCATGGCGAATATCGGGGCGTCGTACACCGCCATGATCAGTGGAAAGTGGATGTGGCCGATCTGCAGCACCGGACCGACTGCCTCTGTGTAGTAGAAGATTCCGGCTCTCATCCAGGTGAACTGGATGAGCCCGTTGATCGGGACGGCGATGATCGTCGCACCGATGAACACCCGCAGTAGCCTGCGCGGTGCCAACCAGCCGGCGCGACGCATCAGCGGATCCAAGAGGCTCTCGTGCAGCTTCAAGAAGCCCAGACCGTTCAGCAGGTAGTAAGCGGCGTAGCCCCCTAGGAACGCCAGCGCCGGTTCAAGATTCGGTGAGATGTTCACGTACGGCCAGGACAGCGGGAAGTGCAACATGCGCGGATCGAATATCGCGAACGTCGCCCAATTCGCCAACGGATCCAGCGCCCCGGTGATCAGGCCGGCAAACGCGATGATGACCGCCCAGTGCACCTTTCGTTGCCGCCACGACAACCACGTCAGGGCGGTGATCAGACCGATCGCCAACGGGATCGAGCTGATCGAGACCGCCAGCGGCCAGTTGTCGAAGCCGAGAAACGGCGGATACGGATCGGGGCCGGGATTCGGGTTCGCTCTTTTCGGGTCCCCGTGCAGACCTGTCTGAATGTTCGCGATCGTCACGATGGCGAAGGTCAGGTAGGCGATGAAGAACAGCGACCACCCGATCCTGGCAGACCACGGGGAAAAGTGTTCCTCGGCCGGTTCGCCGGGAGCGCAATTCGGCTCACGGTCAACGGTATCGGTCATCTCAGACCGTGACCGGAAGCGTTGCCCACCCTCGGACGCTGGTGGTATGAGCGCGTTTTGCCGCCGCGTAATCGACTTCCCAGTCCGGCCATCGGCGCAAAACCTCCTCGAGCGCCACGCGCGCTTGCATCCGCGCGAGCGCGGCGCCGAGGCAGAAGTGAATTCCGCGGCCGAATGACAAGTGCGTGGCCTGCCGGTGGATGTCGAACCGGTCCCCGTCCGGGTACTGTCGCTCGTCGCGGTTCGCCGAACCGTTGATCAGCAGCATCACCGAGCCCTCGGCGACCGTCTGGCCATAGAGTTCAACATCACGAGCGACATAGCGTGCCTGTACGGGCGACGGTGCCTCGTAGCGCAGCACCTCCTCGATCGCCGCGGGGATAAGACTGAAATCCGCCGCTAGTTCGCGGCGTTGGTCCGCATGGTCCGACAACAGTTGTCCGGCAAAGCCGATCAGCCGCGTCGTCGTCTCGTTTCCCGCGCCGACGAGGGTGCCGGTATAGGTCAACACCTCTTCGCGGGTCAATCGCCTGCGGCTACCGTCGCGTTCCTCGATCTCGGCGTTGACCAGTTCGGTCATCAGATCGTCTGATGGGTGGTCGTAACGCCAGTCGATGAACTCTTCCAGCATCGAGCCTTGGCGTGTCAGCATGTCGGCGGCCACATCGAAGAGTTCGCCGCCTTTGAGTTCGAGAAGCCGATCGGTGTTCTGCCGGATGGCGATCTGCCTGTCCTCCGGTATGCCCAACACGTATCCGATGGTGCGCATCGGCATCCATGCTCCGAGGTCGGCGATGAAGTCGAACCTCTCGGCGTTCTCGAGGGGCTCCAATGCGCGCTGGCAGAACTCTCGCGCCAGCGGTTCGATGGCAGCCATGCGCCGTGGCGTGAACACACCCGACAACAGGCGACGGTGAAAGTCGTGGATCGGGGGGTCCTCGAACAGGATGATGCCCGGCGGTACCTCGACACCGTTGAGAATGATCTCGATGGTGGTGCCCTTGCCCGAGCGGTAGTCCTCCCAGTTGGCCAGCTCGCGGGCGACGTCTGAGTACCTGCTCAACGC
>JAAZAD010000244.1 GCA_012514505.1 Rhodococcus sp. (in: high G+C Gram-positive bacteria)
CAGACCGGTGACCGGACGTTCCGTCTCAGCGGTCACGGACGTTCGGGTCAGATGCCGCAGTTCCGCGAGGCTTCCCGATTCGACGGTGCGCCCTTCGCGGATGATGCTGACGCGGTCGCACAATGCCTCCACCTCGGCAAGGATGTGACTCGACAGCAACACGGTCTTGCCCGCGTCCGATGCCTCCTTCACGCAATCCTGAAAGACCGATTCCATCAGAGGATCGAGCCCCGAGGTCGGTTCGTCCAGGATGTAGAGGTCGACGTCGGAGGCGAACGCGGCCACGAGGGCCACCTTCTGCCGGTTGCCTTTCGAGTAGGTGCGCGCCTTCTTTTTTGGGTCGAGGTCGAAGCGTTCGAGGAGATCGCGTCGACGCGACTCGTCCAGCCCGCCACGCAGGCCGGCGAGCAGATCGATCGCTTCACCTCCGGTCAGGTTCGGCCACAGGTTCACGTCGCCGGGCACGTACGCGAGTCGCCTGTGGAGCCCGACTGCGTCGTGCCAGGGATCGCCACCGAGTAATTGCACCGAACCGGAGTCGGATCGAAGCAGCCCTAGTATCACCCGAATGGTGGTTGACTTACCGGAGCCGTTCGGGCCGAGGAAGCCGTGTACCTGGCCTGTGGTCACTTCGAGATCGAGGCCGTCGAGTGCTCGCGTCGATCCGAATGTCTTTACGAGGTTCTCTACCGCGATTGCAGCTACCATAATTCGGAGACTACACTTACTTCACGAATGTGTGAAGGTTTTGAATTGACAAGCACACATGAAGGATCGGAAGACTTGAGCACATCGACACACCCCACTGCGGCGCAGTCGGCGGACCCCGACGAATTGCGCCATTTCGTCGAGCAACTATCGCTCGTCCTCGTAGCGATGGGCTTCCCTCCCATGCCTGCGCGCGTGTGGGCCGCGATGATGGCCGACGAGGCCGAGACGACGACACCCGGCGAATTGAGCACCGGCCTGAACGTCAGCCCGGCGGCCATCTCCGGCGCGCTTCGTTACCTCGGGCAAGTGGGCCTGATCGAACGAGTTCCCATGCCGGGCTCACGACGTCAGCACTATTCCGTCAGCGCCGAAATGTGGACGGAGTCGTTCATGAAGCGCCAGAGCGCACTGGGCGAGTTCTCCAAGGTGGCAGAGCAGGGCCTGGGCATCCTGGGCGAGCACAGTGTCGCCGGCGAACGGATCGCCGAGGTTCGCGACTTCTTCGATTTCATCGCCGGCGAGATGCCGCGCATGCTCGAGGAGTGGCGCGCCAGCCGCAATCGCTGACACCCCACCCCACCCGACGAATGTCACACCCGTTCCACTCACGCGCACCGATGCGACATCGGTCGGGGAATGGTGTACCGACGAGTTCGCTGCTGCTACGCTGAAACTAGAACACGTTCTACCGCCTGGTTACAGGTGGTGCATCAGGAGAGGACCACAGCCGCGATGACGACAGTCGAGGTGCCGCACAGCTCCCGATCGGTGCTGCTCACCGTATCGAAGGTGATCGAGGAAACGACCGATGCCTGCTCCATCGTCTTCGACATCCCGGCCGATCTCGCCGACAAGTTTCAGTACAAGCCCGGCCAGTTTCTGACCCTGCGCATCCCCAGCGACCTCACCGGCTCGGTGGCGCGTTGCTACTCGCTGGCCAGTTCACCGTTCACCGACGACGCACCCAAGGTCACGGTCAAACGCACTGCGGACGGCTACGGCTCCAACTGGCTGTGCGACAACCTGGACGTGGGCGATTCCGTCGAGGTGCTGCCTCCGTCGGGCGTGTTCAGCCCGAAATCACTCGATCACGACTTCCTTCTGTTCGGCGCTGGGAGCGGGATCACCCCGGTCGTCTCGATCCTGAAATCGGCGCTCACCGAGGGCACCGGGAAGGTGGTGCTCTTCTACGCGAACCGTGACGAGAAGTCGGTCATCTTCGCCGACGAGCTGCGCACGCTCTCCCAGCAGTACCCGTCGCGTCTGGTCGTCATCCACTGGATCGAGACTCTGCAAGGACTGCCGAGTGCGGACCAGTTGGCCAACATCGTCGGGCCCTACCTCGGACACGAGGCATTCATGTGCGGGCCGACCCCGTTCATGGACACCATCCACAAGGCCCTGGCGGATGCCGGCATGCCCCGCACTCAGGTGCACGCCGAGGTATTCAACTCACTGGCGGGCGACCCGTTCCGCGATGCGGACGTCGTGGAGATTTCCGATGAGGAGGCCGCCGACGCTGCCACGGTGGAGGTCGAACTCGACGGCGAGACCCACAACATGTCGTGGCCACGCAAGCAGACCCTCGTCGACATCATGCTGGCGAAGGGCATCGACGTCCCGTACTCCTGCCAGGAAGGTGAATGCGGGTCCTGCGCCTGCACGGTCCTCGAGGGCAAGGTCGAGATGGAGAACAGCGAGATCCTCGACCCCGAGGACATCGAAGCCGGTTACATCCTGGGCTGCCAGGCCCGCCCGGTCACCGATCACCTCAAGATCGAGTTCTGAGCTACGCGAGGCGTCCGAATCCGATGACAGCGGAATCGTCCGCCCAGTCGAGAGTGTGCACGCGAATCTTGCCGAGTTCGTTGCCGCCGACCGTGATTGCGGTATCACCGTCGACCGCTACGACGAAGTTGGTGTGCTGTCCTACCCACATGTCGTTGTCGTAGAGCACCACGTCGCCCACCACCGGCCGGTAGCCGCTGTCCGCCGGCTCGTATCGCGACTGCGATTGGTAGTACTCGCGCAGCGTGTACACGCCCGGTATCCGCCAGTGCCCCGAGTTCGGATTCGAGAACGGCTCCCCCACCTCACGCATGATCCAGCTGACGAAGTTGGCGCACCACGGTTGCTCGACCCCTTCCGAATAGAAGGTGCCCGGGCGCTGCTTCTCGTGCTCGGTCTCGAGCAGCCCGACGATGTCGGCCTGGAGCGGCGACAGCGCCGACGTATCCACATCGGGAAAGTCCGCTGAGTCCCACGGCAGATAGCGCGACGGCGCCCACCACAAAACGCCCGCCACGATCACGCCGAGCACGACTGCCAGCGCTGCGACAACGATTCCGACCCGCGCGCGACGCCGCACCGGCGCTGGATTTGTCATGCCTCGAATGTATCCGTACCCGACACGCTCACTCGCCCCGGCGGTGCCCCACACCGACCTTTCGGCTTGCGCGCACCAGCGCGTGATTCGCTCGCGCCGGAAAGGAGTCCGGCTCAGGGATCGACAGCGGGCGCACGCGTCCGTTGTGTATGGCGGTGAATCGCCAGCCCTCCACCGTCCTGACAGCGACCACCGTATTGCGGGTCAGGCGCCGTTTCGGAGTCCGCGAGCGCCACGCCGTGAGCACCGAGCCGGTGCCGTGCAGCAGCGCAACGTCGTCTGTCAGGTACCGGATCGATTCCACCTCACCGACCAGAGCACTACCGAGAAGCACTCCGCGAAACAGCTTGTCGTGCGCGACGACCATCGATTCCCGTCCGCGCGCAAGGCTGCCGTCGAAAGAGACGTAGTCGCTGTCCTCGGTCAAGCACGCGCCGTACGCGTCGGCGTCGCCGTCGGTCCAGGCCTGGCACATGCGGTCGAACAATGCGGTCAACTGGTCACTGTCGCTCATGTGGACGTTTCCTCTCGGGCAGTCGAAACTCTGTGCCATCGAGATTAGGTACGGAGGCACTGCCACCACATCGGGGAAACCCCGGAGCGAGACCCTGAACTCTGCCCGCGCCGGGACGTCACCGACCCGGAGAAGGAGGCAGTGCGCGGTAAGTTGCCCGCTCTTCGGCCGTAAGGTGCTCGCACGCGTACGTGAGTGCGGTCCGGCCCATGTCGCCGGCAAAGCGGTCGAGGAAGTCGGTCAGCAATTGCCGGTCGACGCGTTTGCCTACTTCTCGCAGCATCCAACCCATGGCTTTTTGCGTGAGGTCGCGCCGGTCGGCAAGAACACGCTCTGCGACTTCGAGGGTGGTGGAGGCGTCCCCGCGCCGAATGAAACCGAAGGTGGTCAACAACCCCGCTCTCCGGCGCCACAGGTCGTCACTGCCCGCCAACGTGTGCACCGGGATCCGGGAGCGATCGAAGAACCAGCCACCCAACACATTCGGCGCCGAGGAATCGACCAGGTCCCAGTTGTTGACTCGACCTCGGTCGACCAGATCGAGGTACAGGGTGGCGATCTCCTCGCACTCCTTCTCATCCCCCACTTTCTCGGCGGCAGCGTACTGCTCGACCAGCACCAACAAACCCGCGAGTCGATGCTCGTGCACGGGGCTCTCCATCAACACCACGACCTCGCTACGCTGCAGTCCCCGATGTGCGCGAACCACACGCCGCGTCTTCGGAACCCGCACCCCGATGAACACGTCCCCTTCGCCGTATTCGCCCGGGCCGGTCTTGAAGAATCGTGACAGATTCACCGCATCGTCCGCGTCTGCGACGGCGGCAAGTTCACTCTTCACATGCTCGGCGTCGAGGGTCATAAAACCTAATGATCCACGACTGCGCTTGTGTGATGCTGTGGATGTGATCCCTCGTGTCGTCACGTACCTCCCCCAGCATCGCCCGGCCGTCGTAGAACTGTCGGAACGGGCGTGGGAACCGGTATTCGCGCAGCTTCGTGAGAACGTGCCGTCCTACGTGTACAACGCGTTCTATCCGCGTGGCTGGTGGGAGCGCCAGCAACACGACATCGAGACCTTGCTCGACGAGGAGGCGGAGCAGACACTGGTCGCCCTTATCGGCGACGAAGTGTGCGGATGGGTGAGTGTGCGCCTCCACAAAGAAGACTCGATGGGCGAGATCTACATTCTCG
>JAAZAD010000245.1 GCA_012514505.1 Rhodococcus sp. (in: high G+C Gram-positive bacteria)
AACTCACGAGTGCGGAAGATGAAGTTGCCCGGCGTGATCTCGTTGCGGAAGCTCTTGCCGATCTGGCCGATTCCGAACGGGGGCTTCTTCCGCGCAGTGGTGAGGACGTTCGCGAAGTTCACGAAGATGCCCTGCGCCGTCTCCGGACGCAGGTAGTGCATGCCCTCTTCGCTCTCGACGGGGCCGAGGTACGTCTTGAGCATCATGTTGAAGTCGCGCGGTTCGGTCCACTTGCCGACGGTGCCGCAATCGGGGCAGCCCAGGATGTCCATCGACACGTCGTCTGGGTTGTCGAGGCCCTTCTTCTCCGCGTACGCCTCCTGCAGGTGGTCCTGGCGGTGACGCTTGTGGCAGTTCAGGCATTCGACGAGCGGGTCGTTGAACACGCCCACGTGCCCGGACGCCACCCACACCTCGCGGGGCAGGATCACGGACGAGTCGAGTCCGACGACGTCCTCGCGGCTGGTGACCATGTTTCGCCACCACTGCTTCTTGATGTTGTCTTTCAGTTCGACGCCGAGCGGACCGTAGTCCCAGGCGGACTTGGTACCGCCGTAGATCTCACCGCACGGGAATACGAGGCCACGCCGCTTGGCGAGGTTGACGACGGTTTCGACTTTGGACTTGGGTGCCACTCGGGTGCTCTCCATCTGGGTAATAGATGCATGGTTCACGTGCGCTTTTCGGCACTCAGCCTATCTGCCTACCGGCAGCCGTCGCGGTAGACCCACAACTGGGCGGCGCCCGCGACCACGAGGGGCCGATAACTCCAGACCATTTCGGCTTCCTGGCCGGGACGCTGCGAGGCGGTCACCCGGTAGCAGGAGCGGCTTCCAGGGAACTTCCACGATCCTGGCGGGGACATACCGACGCCCGAGTGATAGCCGTTCCATTCCAGACCGGAGTTGACGTCGACGGCCGGTACACCCATCGCGACCATCCGTTCGGCCGCATCCCATCGGGCGGAGTCGTATGCGAGTCCGGCGGCGGTGATGACCAGCGAGACGCCGGCCAACGCGGCGAGGGCAGCAACGGCGGGCAACCGCACTGCGATGCGGGCGAAGGACGGGTGCTCCGACGGATTCGGCGAACGTGCCGTCCGTTCGGCCAGGACCACAGCCAACAGCGGAGGCAAGGCCAGCAGCCAGTATCGGTCGAACAGCTCCTGCCCGGTCAGCGCGGTCCCGAGGTTGCCCAGCACGATCAGTGCCCCGAACGTGCCCAGCACCGGGTCGACTCGGCGCAAGCGCCGCGCCAACACCCCGGCGAGCAGGACGCCCGAAACGCACGCGAGCGCCACGACGACCCACCATGCGGACGCGGGAAAGATCTCAGCGGGACGGCCGTTGCCCGCTGCCCTGTACGGCCCGGCGGGGTCCAAATAGTTGCCGACGAAGAAGTCCTCCGCACTGCCGTTGGACACCGCCACCACTGCGACAACAGCGGCCGCGGCGGAAGCGACAAGCGCGCCGCATCCCCATCGCCAGGGGCGCGCGACCAGCAGGACCGCCGGCGCCGACACCAGCGCCAGTACGAAGTAGCCGTCGACCAGTGCATTTCCGCCGACCTGCACCAGACTCTCCGGCACCGCAAGCACCGGCGGGTCACCCGCGGCGTAGGACCGGCGCCACAGCTCGAATACTGTGGCCGTGACCAGGAACATCGCGCTGGTAACGATCACAACGCTCCAGTCGCGGATACGTCGTGAGCGCCAGGCAGTCGCTGCGGCGATCAGTAAAACGGCCGCCGGTGCGGCGAGCGCCTGCTCCCGGATCGTGAAACCCCAGAGTCCGAAGGTGATCGATACCGCGAGCAGCACCGTCGACCCGTTACGCAACGCCCTCCGGCCCAGTGCAAGGCAGACCATCATCGCGGCCATCGCGGGCACGTCGAGCATGAAACTGGTGGCCAGCAAACCGAATCCCGGCCAGGTCGCGACGATGAGCACGGCGAGAGCGGCGCGTACCCGGCCCACCGTGTCGACGAGAAGGTCGTGCACCGCCGCGAGCGTGACCACGCCCAGCAGCGCGACGAAAACGTGCTGGGCGATCACCCATCGGGCGAGCGGCCCCAGCACCAAGAACTGTCCGAACAGCGCTGACCGGTTCCACCCGAGCAGTTCGATGTGACCGTTGTTCCCGAAGGTCTGTGCGATCCGGCTGTACGACCAGGCATCGTTGTGCGGAATGGCCAGGCCGCCGGTGGTTGTCGCCAGCGCCAACGGCACGAGCACGCCGAGCAATCCTGCCGCGGCGAGCAACATCCAGGCGACCCGACGCGGAGCCGCTTCTCTTCTCGCCGCACGTGGAAACTCACTCGAAGGTGTCGACACGGCGCCGGGAAGCAGCGTCCGAGTCATGCGCACCCTTTCGCCGTCAGATCACCCACCGGCCGACGTTGTGGACGCTATCACCGCCTGGAGTCGGTCCAGGGCAGGACACGATGAGCATTTTCGCGCAGGTGAGAGCCACGTGGTTGACATGCGTGGTTGTGCATATAAAAATGGAATCGGTTTGCAATAAGGTGACGGGAACCAATCCCGCGTCACCACAAAGAAGGGGTATCACTGTGAGCGTTGCCGAAACTGGTGACCCCTCCGTAGGCGATCACGCTGCCACCGAGCACCCTGCCGACGAGCATTCCCACGACCGGTTCGACGCACCGCCCGCCCCGGTCCCGTCGAAAGAAACGTTGGCGGCTGCCGGTGACCTTCTGCGCGCGCTGGCCGCGCCGGTCCGCATCTCCATCGTGCTTCAACTGCACGAGTCCGACCGTTGCGTCCACGAGCTGGTGGAAGCCCTGGGCGTCACCCAACCACTCATCAGTCAGCACCTACGTGTTCTCAAGGCCGCCGGAGTCGTACGCGGCGAGCGGAACGGCCGCGAAGTCATGTACCGACTGGTCGACGACCATCTGGCGCACATCGTCGTCGATGCCGTCGCCCACGCCGAGGAAGGATAGAACTGTTGCCCCAGCACACCAGCCGGGCCGAGGTGGGAATCCGCTCGACAAAGCAGCGCAGCGCGATCTCAGCTCTTCTCGACGACATCGAAGAGTTCCGTTCTGCGCAGGAACTCCACGACGAGCTACGCAAACGCGGCGAAGGAATCGGTCTCACCACGGTCTACCGCACGCTGCAGGCCATGTCCGAATCCGGGACGGTCGATGTACTCCGTACCAGCACCGGCGAATCCATGTATCGCCGATGCTCGTCGGGTCATCATCATCACCTGGTGTGCCGCGAGTGCGGTTTCACCGTCGAAGTCGAGGGACCAACGGTCGAGCAATGGTCTCAGTCGGTCGCTGAGTCCAACGGGTTCACCGACATCAGCCACACCGTCGAAATCTTCGGCGTGTGCGCGGAGTGCGCGTCCGCCTAGGACACGATCCCGACGCCGATGTTCACCGCGCAGTGCAGCTCGGCGCCCCTGTTATCCGAACCACTCTGGTCACCCGAACGACCCTGCTCCCCCGCACGATCCTTCAACATTCCCGCCAACCTCTGTTCGACCGCTGACTTCTGCTCGGCCGTGAGCTCCGCGACGAAACGCGCGCCGATCGGGTTGCTGAACATGAACGTGGTCAACAGTCGTTCGGCGGAGTCGAAGCTCATGTGACACGTGCTGCGGTGGACGCTCACCTCGCTCAGACCCGCCTCGGTCAGTCTGCTTCGCATGACATCCGGGTCGGCAACCTGAAAGGGCAACGGCGGCGGGTCGACCGGCAACGGCGTGAACCCCGGCACCTCTGCCTTCATCGCCCCCATGACGAATCCGATGAACTCGACCGCGGGTGGTGGGCCGAAGCTGACGAGTACCACGCGCCCGCCGGGTTTCGTGACTCGAACCATCTCGGCGAGGCTGGTCGGGAGGTCCGGAAACAACGACACCCCGTTGACGGAGACAGCCACATCGAAGGTGTCGGCCTCGAGGTCGAGGGCGGTGCCGTCCATCGCCCGGCCTTCCACGTTGGCGAGTCCCTCGGCCCGTGCTCGATCGTTCAGCAGATCGATCATGACCGGCGAGATGTCGGTAGCAACCACATGGGCTCCGGTTCGCGCGGCCGGAAAGCTCAGTGCTCCCGTTCCGGCAGCTACGTCCACTAGCCGCATCCCCGGCTGTAGGTCGAGGATCCTTAGTGTTTCCTGCGCAATCGACGCCGTTTCTGGAGTGACGAACTCGTCGAAACCGCTCGCCAGCCCGTCCCAAGCAGTACGGATCTGGTCGGCAGTGGGTGTGCGCTGCGTGTCCATGACATGCCCCCTTGGGCCTGGTCGGACCATTCAGCCGAATCAACAGCCGTGTTCTCTGATCCTAACCCTCGGCAGCATGCAGCAGCACTACGGCAGCAGGCCCTGCCGCGCCGAATCTGCTCCGGACAGGACCAGTAACAACATGGTGGTGAGGGCTTCATCGCTCAGCCCGGCGGCCGGGAACGTGTATCGCAAAATGACGTCACCGAACCGGCCGTGGCCGAACAACGCCACCGAACCGAACTGCACCGACTGATTACGTTCGGCCACCTTCTTGTGCAGTGCGGCACTGATCGGACGGTCCCAGGCGAGGACACAGGTCAAAGACAAAACTTCGAGGCCGTCCGACAGCGTCATCGCGCTCAGCGAGCACAGGGCACCCGCGAATTCGAACCCCAGAGAACCGTCGTCGACGGTGTCGACGGAGACGAAGTTCGCCAAGGCCTCGGACGCCCGGCTCTGCAACTGCTCCGCGGTCACTTCACTCCCCCGAATCGCCTGTCCCGTGACGCGAACTCCACGCATGCGTCCCACAGGTCACGTCGATCGAAATCGGGAAAGAGCTTCTCCTGGTACACCATTTCGGCGTAGGCGGACTGCCACAACAAGAAGTTGGACGTGCGCTGCTCACCGGAAGGGCGGAGGAACAGGTCGACATCGGGCATGTCGGGTTCGTCGAGGTAGCGGCCGATAGTGGCCTCCGAAATCTTCTCGGGGTCCAGCGTTCCGGCGGCGACCCGGCGACCGATCTCACGAGCCGCGTCGGCGATCTCGGCGCGCCCGCCGTAATTGACGCACATCGTCAGGTTCATGACGGTGTTGTGCTTGGTCAACTCCTCGGCGATCTCGAGTTCCTTGATGACGCTGCGCCACAGCTTCGGGCGACGGCCGGCCCAACGGACCCGCACGCCCATCTCGTTCATCTCGTCTCGCCGGTTACGAATCACGTCCCGGTTGAACCCCATGAGGAAGCGCACTTCCTCGGGACTGCGCTTCCAGTTCTCCGTCGAGAATGCGTATGCGGACAACCATTCGACACCCATCTCGATGCAGCCGGACACGGTGTCCATCAGGACACCTTCGCCGCGTTCGTGACCTGCGGTGCGGGGCAGTCCACGTTCTTGCGCCCAGCGACCGTTGCCGTCCATCACGAGCGCGACGTGACGTGGGATCAGTTCTTTTTGCAGCTTCGGAGGTGTGGCACCGGACGGGTGCGGGTCCGGTGGGCGTATTGCCCGATCGGCGCCGGCATCATGCTGTGCTCGCGGTTCGCGTCGTCGAATCACGGTCCCCATCCTGCCTGACCGGATCCGGCTCACCTACCGCCGCATGGGGGCGTGCCCGCTCGATGAGCGGCAACGTGCGCAGTTGTCGTTCCAGGTGCCATTGCAAGTGTGCGGCCACGAGACCGCTGGCCTGCGCGCGAAGCGCCGCCGATGCCATCTCTGTTCCAGCCCACTCACCGCGGTACAACGCATCCATGTGATCGAGGACGCCAGGAGAAGGCGTGGCTGCACCCGGCGGCCTGCAATGCACACACACCGCTCCCCCAGCTGCGACGTGGAAAGCGCGGTGCGGGCCCGGTGTGGCGCATCGTGCGCACTCTTCCAGCGCCGGCGCCCAGCCGGCATATCCCATTGCGCGCAGCAGGAACGCGTCGAGAATCAACTCGGGCGCTCTCTGATGTTGTGCAATCGCTCGCAACGCGCCAACGGTGAGTCGGTGTAGCTGCACGGCAGGTGCCCGTTCCTCGCCCGCCAGACGCTCCGCAGTCTCGAGGATCGCGCAGGCCGTGGTGTAGCGGCCGTAGTCGTCGACGATGTCGGTGGCGAATGCGTCGACCGTCTGCACCTGCGTGACGATGTCGAGATTGCGCCCCGGGTAGAGCTGCACGTCGATGTGCGCGAACGGCTCGAGACGGGCACCGAACTTGGACTTCGTCCGCCGCACCCCCTTGGCCACCGCCCGCACCAGACCGTGCTGCCGAGTGAGGAGCGTGACGATGCGATCGGCTTCGCCCAGCTTGTGCTGGCGCACGACCACCGCATTGTCTCTGTACAGCCTCACCTGCTCAGTCTCTCATGATGAGCCGACAACCAACCGCAGCAACGATGCGTCAGTTCAGCGCCTGCGAAGCATCATGATCGTGGGTCGGCACGATGCGCACTCGGCTTCGAACCGCGTGCAATCGGTGCAGTGTTCGCAACGCCTCACCACGATCAGCGTCTACGAGCAACCCCGGAAACGACGCCTTGCTGCGGACGTGTTCGATCTGCAGGTGGTGCCACGCCGCGTCACCTGCGAGCAACACCGGACCGCGCGCCGTGTTGAGCAGCAAACCGATACTTCCCGGCGTGTGCCCCGGTAGGTCGACCAGCGTCACCGACCCGTCTCCGAACAGGTCGTGGCTGCGACCGAACGTCAGAACCGGTGGCCCGTCCAGCACGAACTCTTCGATCTCCCGGCCCTCGAGGGACGGCCGTACTCCCCCGACCGGCGCCGTGACGCCGTCCATCAACCATGCTCGTTCGGGGGCATGCACCCGCACCGGTAGATCCGGCATGTCCAGCAATCCGGAGACGTGATCCCAGTGCAGGTGCGTGGGCAATGCGAAATCGAGGTCGGCGGGCGACATCCCGACACGATCGAGAGACGTGCAGATGTCCAGCACCCCGTCCGGGGGCCGAACGAGGGGGCGGAGAATGCCCGGCAACTCGGCGACGGCACGATCGACCACGTCGGTGCAGATGCTCGGGTCCACAACGAAAGTCGCTGCTGGATGCCGCACCAGGTACGACGTCATCGAATTGCCGGACAGCACTGGACGCCGGACGCCTTCGGCGAGGATCGCGGTCGGCACCGGCCGCGAAACCTGATGCAGGGCCAGGACCTGAACCTCCGCACGGGCATTCGGTAGACCCACGTCGTCGAGGGCGCCCAGGAACGCCCGGTCGATCGGCCGTGGGCGGATCAGCCCGGGAACCAGGCCACCGATTGCGGCACAACACGTCAACAGACTCGGCTTGGCTACGGGAGGTTCGACTACGGACTGGAGACCGTTTCGCGGCATAGCCGCCACAGTACGTGGCCGAACCGGACCGATGCAGAAGAAGCCGTTTCGGGTCAACCTCAAGCGAGAAGGTCCCTCGCGCTGTGAGGCATGTCCATGCCCGTCAGTTCACCACGACCCCAGCCGGAGAGTGGACGGGCCACCCGCGCACGACGGGCACGCAATTGCGGTGACGTCGTGCAACGCCAAACTCCGGCGCCACGCCACCGGCCCGAATCCGGGCAGCGAAGATGCCGCCCGACCGAGCAGGTTCGACCGTACGACGGACACGAACACCGCCACGCCGACCACGACCATCCAGATCGGGAACGGATACAAGATGATCCGTTCGGTCAGGCCGAAGTAAGCGTCGGGGAACGCGAGTAGGGCGCCACCTGCGATGCCGATGACGGCGCACACCGTCGTCCATACGGCGGTCCACCGCATCCGGCGCCACAGCGTCCACGCGACCAGAATCAGCAGAATATGCCTACCGACGAATCCGGGCAGCACGGCAACGAAATGCCCGATCGGATTGTCGTTCGCCGGGAAGAGTCCGGTGGCAGCAGTACTTACGCCGATCATCACGGCGAGCCCCACCGACCATGTTCGTCGTCGACCCGGAGGCAGATGCCGACGCAGCAGCACGGCCCCCACAATCACGAGCAACCCCATGACCGCGAAGGAGATGTTCATGTACCAGTGCAACGGCGAACACACCTGCTCGCAGTCGGTGACGCCCAGGTCGCTGATCGAATTGCGGACGAAACTGTAGGGCGTCGACCACGCTTCCGCGGTGAGCGCCTCCGACACCAGATATCCCACTGCGAGAATCCAGACGAGGCTGCCGACGAGTAGCCGAATGTCGTGCGTGTCCATTCCCTGCTTCCACGGTTGTCCGTCGTCGATCTGGCCACGCTACCCGGTGCCGACCCACGAGTGTTATCGGTTCGTTATCAAACCGGCCCGGCGGGCTGCTACTGTTCGTTCGAACGAACAATGACGGGGAGAGGGCAGATGAGCACTGAGAACGTGAGCGATCGCGCACCGGATGCAACCGACCAGCGCGGTGCATCGACGTCCCCTCGCCTGGTCGATCAAGTGGCAGATCTCGCATCGGGCAAGCTCACCTCGGTCGAGGCAACGCGTACCGCTCTCGATCGCATCGACGCCAGCCAGCCGACCCTCAATGCGTTCAGGATCATCCTCCGAGAAAAGGCTCTCGCCGAGGCCGCGGAGGCCGACCGCCGACTTGCTGCCGGCGAGCGCCTCCCCCTCCTGGGTGTCCCGATGGCCGTCAAAGACGACACCGACGTCGCCGGTGAACCCACAGCTTTCGGCGCTCCCGGTAACTTCCCGCCGAAGGCCGCCGATTCCGAAATGGTTCGACGCCTGCGCGCTGCCGGGGCCGTCATCGTCGGTAAGACGAATGCGCCCGAACTCGGATGGTGGCCGCTGACCGGCGGTCACTTCGGTTACACCCGCAATCCGTGGAATCGCGATCACACGCCGGGCGGATCCTCCGGCGGCACCGCAGCCGCTGTGGCCGCGGGAATCTTCCCTGCACTCATCGGGTCGGACGGCGCAGGCTCGGTCCGAATCCCGGCAGCGTGGACCAACCTGGTCGGCATCAAACCCCAGCGCGGGCGCATCTCCACGTGGCCGCACGCCGAGGCGTTCTACGGGCTGACCGTCAACGGCCCGCTGGCCCGCACGGTCGGCGATGCTGCACTGCTTCTCGACATCGCGTCGGGAAATCACGACGGCGACATCCACCGCCCGGATCCCGTCAGCGTGAGCGACGCCGTCGGTCGCGACCCCGGCGTGTTGCGGATTGCGCTTTCATTGCGAATTCCCTTCACCGGCACTCCTTCGACCCTGCACCCCGAGATCCGCCGCGCAGTGTGGAACACCGCGCGCGTCCTGCGATCACTCGGGCACCATGTAGTGGTCGACGACCCGGACTACGGAATCCTGTTCGGGCTCAACTTCCTCCCGCGCTCGTATGCCGGCCTGGACGACTGGACGCAGACCTTCCCCGAACCGGAGCTTGCCGACCCCAGAACACGGCTCAAAGCACGGTACGGGCGGGCGATACATGGTCTCCCACTACGCGCAGCACGCGCCGCCGAACCACGGATGCGCCGCCGAATCGGTGCCATCTTCGACGAGTACGACATCGTGCTCGCACCGACGACGGCAACTCCGCCGCCGCGCGTCGAGGCGCTGGACGGCATCAGCTCGTGGGAAACCGACAAGGCCGTCACCGCCTTGTGCCCCTACGCCTGGCCGTGGAACGTGCTCGGCTGGCCCAGCGTGAACGTGCCCGCAGGATTCACCGAGACGGGCCTGCCCATCGGAGTGCAACTGATGGGCCACGAGAACTCCGAGCCGCTTCTCGTTTCGGTTGCAGCACAGCTCGAATCCGTGCTGCATTGGGACCGATCCACGCCTGACCAGTGGTGGTAACGTGCAATCGATGACGAGGGGTCTGCGATCGTGAGCGCCGCCACCGGCGCTCGCGAGAAGATCATCGCGGCGGCACTTCACATCGTCGGTACCGACGGCATTCCCGCGCTCACGAACCGTAGTATCGCCGCTCGGGCCCAGGTGTCACTGGGCTCGATCACCTATCACTTCCCGACTCAGTCGGACTTGCTCAGGTCGGCGTTGACGGACTTCGTAGCGGGTGAGACCGCCCGCATCATGGAGATTTCGCAGGAGTATCGCGACAAAGGACTGAGCATCGCGGGTGCCGCGGAACTCACCGACCAGGTGGTCAAGGATCTCGCGTTCTCCGCGGAACGCATCGCACCTTTCGAGTTGTTCATTCAGGCCGGCCGCGATCCGTCTCTGCGTGAGGCGGCGGCCGAATGCTTTGCCGCCTACGACGAATTGACCGTGACCCTCCTGTCGGTGCTCGGCGTTCCCGACCCGGAATCGGTCGTACCCACCGTGGTGGCGATCATTGCCGGGTTTCAGCTTCGCAGGCTCTCGACCGGCAACTCGGAACAAGACATCACCGGTGCACTGATGCTATTGCTGCGCGGAGCCGTCGCCGCCGCGCTGGAACAGCAGCCCTGACAGAAGTCAGAATCCCAAACGACCCATTTGCTTCGGGTCGCGCTGCCAGTCCTTCGCCACCTTCACGTGTAGTTCGAGGAAGATCTTGGTGCCCAGGATCTTCTCGATCTGCTTCCGCGCGTTGGTACCCACCTCACGTAGACGGGCGCCGCCCTTGCCGATGACGATTCCCTTCTGAGATGCACGCTCCACATAGAGCAGAGCATGCACGTCCAGCAACTCCCCTTGTTTCTCGGTGCGCCCCTCGCGCGGAATCACTTCCTCGATCACGACAGCGAGCGAATGCGGAAGTTCGTCTCCGAGTCCTTCGAGAGCCGCCTCACGAATGAGTTCCGCCATCAGTACTTCTTCGGGTTCGTCGGTGAGTTCACCGTCGGGGTAGAACGCCGGACCCGGCTCCATCTGCGCTGACAGAACGTCGACCAGCAGTTCCACCTGCTCCCCCGACGTTGCGGACACCGGCACGATTTCTGCATCCGGGCCGAGCAACTTCGACACCTCGAGCAGCTGTTTGCCGACCGCATCACGCCCGACCTTGTCGATCTTGGTGACGATGCCCACAATCTGCGTCTTGGGCGCAATCTGCCTGACCTGCTTGACGATCCACCGATCACCCGGCCCGATGCGCTCGTCCGCCGGAATACACAGGCAGATCACGTCGACCTCGGAATAGGTGTCCTGCACCAGATCATTGAGCCGCTGCCCGAGCAGGGTGCGCGGGCGGTGCAAACCCGGGGTGTCGACGAGAATCAGCTGCGACTTCTCTCGATGCACGATTCCACGAATGGTGTGGCGTGTGGTTTGCGGACGCGACGACGTGATCGCAATCTTGCTCCCCACCAACGCATTCGTCAGTGTGGACTTGCCGGTATTCGGCCTTCCGACGAAACAGACGAATCCGGAACGGAATTCGGGCTCACTCATGTCACTCCTCGATCACGGATCCATCAGGTCGCGCAAAGACGAGCGTCGCCTCCGCGCTGAGTTCACGGAGCGCGGCAACTCCAGGGTCGGTGTGGTCGCCGCCGACCACCACTGCCGCTTCGAAACCGCGCGCACCGCTCGATACTGCGACCGCGACAGCGCCCTGAAGCGCTGTCAACGTCAACGAGTTCAGCCGTGTTGCGCCCGCCGCGTAGCTACGCCCGTCCAGGTCGCGAACCGCGGCGCCTTCACCACTCTCGGTGCGGGCGAGGGCTCCCCGAGCGAGAACCAACAGCTTCGTGTTCTCTTCTCCCAGCTCGGTCGTCATCGATCCGCACCGTCGATCTCCGCGACCTGCGTACCTTCATCTGTCTCGTCCTGTTCGGGTTCGTGTGGCGCACGATGCACGAGGACGGTATTGATCCGCACCCGCCCACGAACATCGCTCGAGCCCTCCCCGCGCAGCACGAGGCCCGCGACCGTTACCTCGGAGCCGGGCAGCGGCACTCTGCCCAGTTCGTAGCCGATGAGACCACCGACGGTTTCCACCTCGTCGTTCTCGATCTCGATCTCGTACAGTTCGCCGAGACTCTCGATGGGAAGCCGTGCGGAGACGCGGTATTCGCCGCGGCCGAGATCCTCGACCGGAGGTGTTTCGTCCTGGTCGTATTCGTCGGCGATCTCACCGACGATCTCCTCCAGCACATCCTCGATCGTCACGAGTCCCGCGATTCCGCCGTATTCGTCGACGAGAACGGCCATGTGGTTGCGGTCGCGCTGCATTTCGCCGAGCAGGCTGTCCAGAGCCTTCGAATCGGGAACGAACACGGCAGGTCTCATCACGTCGCTCACGAGCACGCTGCGGCCACCGTCGCGTGAATGGTACGTCTGTTGCACCAGATCCTTGAGGTACACGACACCGAGCACGTCGTCGACGTTTTCCCCGATCACCGGAATTCTGGAGTGTCCGCTGCGCACCGCGAGCGACGTTGCCTGGCCGGCACTCTTGTCCGCCTCGATCCACACCATCTCCGTGCGTGGCACCATCACCTCACGCGCCGAGGTGTCGCCGAGTTCGAACACGGACTGAATCATTCGCCGCTCGTCGTCGGCGACCACTCCGCGCTCCTGCGCCATGTCGACCAGTTCGCGAAGTTCGATTTCGGATGCGAATGGGCCGTTGCGAAATCCCCGGCCCGGAGTGATGGCGTTGCCGACCAGAATGAGCAGCCGGCTGAGCGGACCGAGCACCACGCCGATGACCTGCAGCGGCAAGGATGCACCGAGAGCGATCGAATACGCGTGCTGCCTGCCCAGCGTTCGCGGACCGACACCGATCACCACGTAGTCGACGAGGACCATGATGGCGGCGGTGGCGGTGAGCGCCCACACCAGTGGCAGCAGATCGATGAAGGCACCAGCCAGCACCACTGTTGCGGTGATCTCGCACAAGATGCGCAGCAACACCATCAGGTTCACGTAGCGCGGGCGGTCCTCGAGAATGCGCTTCACCCGCGCGGCGCCGGCACGACCTTCCTTGGCCATCTCCTCGACGCGGGCGGGCGAGACGGTGTTGAGCGCGGAGTCCACGGCCGCGAAAATCCCGCCCAACGGGACGAGAACGACCGCGATGACGATCAGCAGAATTGCTTCGGTCACCGGTCCACCTCCAGAGGCGGCATCTACCGTTGCTCCGTGCCGTCGAAGAATCCGGTCTTGCCGAGAAGCTTCTGGTCACGTGCGGCGAGTGCAGCGTCGCGTTCGGCTCGCCGGAGGTCTTCGTACCACTCCTCGAGCAACCGGTTCTGGAGACCGAACATCTCCTTCTCTTCCTCCGGCTCCGCATGGTCGTAGCCGAGAAGATGCAGGACCCCGTGCACGGTCAGAAGCGCGAGTTCGTGAGCGAGAGGATGACCCGCCTTGTCGGCCTGGTCCGCCGCGAACGACGGGCACAGCACGATGTCCCCGAGCATCGACGGGCCGGGCTCCGGCGCGTCCGGCCGGCCGCCCGGTTCGAGTTCGTCCATCGGAAACGACATGACATCGGTCGGCCCGGGAAGGTCCATCCAGCGCATGTGCAGATCGGCCATGGATGCGGAGTCCACCAGCACCATCGACAACTCTGCAGCGGGATGTACGTCCATCCGCGCAATCACGAAGCGGGCGACACTGATCAGTTCCCCCTCGGAGACGTCCATGCCCGATTCGTTCGAGACTTCGATGCTCATGTGTGGTGTTTCCTCCTGATTCCGGCGCCGCTCACACTACCGGCGCGGAGCACGTGCATGCGCCGACCTTCGCTGTGCGCGGTTTCCCACCCGCACATCGCTCTCACGTTCCTCCTCGAAACGCGAGTATGCGTCGACGATGTCGGACACCAGTCGGTGCCGTACCACGTCGCTGCTGTTCAGTTCTGCGAAATGGATGTCGTCGATCCCGCCGAGGATTTCGGTGGCTGCCCGAAGTCCGGACCTGGCACCACCCGGGAGGTCGACCTGCGTGACGTCGCCGGTCACGACGACCTTCGAACCGAAGCCGAGTCGCGTGAGGAACATCTTCATCTGCTCGGCCGTCGTGTTCTGGGCTTCGTCCAGGATGATGAAGGCGTCGTTGAGGGTGCGACCACGCATGTACGCCAACGGAGCCACCTCGATGACCCCGGATTGCATGAGCTTCGGGATCGCTTCCGGGTCCATCATGTCGTGCAGGGCGTCGTGCAGCGGACGCAGATACGGATCGATCTTCTCGTGCAGCGTGCCGGGCAGGAAGCCCAGACGCTCGCCGGCTTCGACCGCCGGACGGGTGAGGATGATGCGAGACACATTCTTCGCCTGAAGAGCCTGCACGGCCTTTGCCATCGCCAGGTAGGTCTTTCCGGTACCAGCAGGACCGATCCCGAACACGATCGTGTTGGCGTCGATCGCATCGACGTACCGCTTCTGATTCAGAGTCTTGGGACGAATCGTTTTTCCGCGACGAGACAGGATGTCGAGTGTGAGCACCTCCGCCGGTGACTCCCCCACGCCCTGGGTCAGCATGCCCACGGTTCGGCGGACCGCATCCGGTGTCAACGATTGACGGCGAGCCACTATCGATGCCAACTCGGCGACCACGCGCTCCGCCAAAGCCACGTCGGCCGGGGTTCCGCTGAGGGTCACCGTGTTCCCGCGAACGTGAACGTCGGCGTCCAGCACCCTCTCCAGTGCCCGCAGGTTTTCGTCCGAAGATCCCAGGAAGGACAACATCGACTCGGATGCAAGGTCCATCGTCGATCTCACGACGCGGTCGGCAGGAGGTGCGTCCTCGCGGTTCTCTTGTGCTTCACTCACGTGGGGGATGTGGCCTACTTCCTGGTCTTTCGCTGCCGGCACGGCACCGCAGCTTCGATGCCCAAAGTCTAACGCTCGCTGTCCGGGTCGCCCACCGAGTTTGCGGGGCGGCTCTCGACCAGGCCGTCCACGACGCGGTGCGCCGCCTCGGGGGGCAGGCCCATCAACACGAGACCCGTGACAGCACACGTCTCCCCCTTGTCTGTGATCAACCCGCGGTTCGCCTGTTCGAGATGCCCGAGCGTCACGGCTTCTGCGGTCGCCACCAGCACCTCGACAGGCAGGTATGTCGAGAACCTGCCGTCGCCGCGGCCGCGTTCGACGATGTCGTGGAGGCGCCCACGGATCGGTTCGAGCATGTGGTGGATGCGGGTGTCGCCGATCTCCTTGCGCGCAACCGAGAGAAGCAGGCGGAACCTGTCGCCGACCGGCCAGATCCGGAGGGTCAGTTCGGCCAGTGCGACGGCGGGATCACCGGAAGCCTCGTCCTCCTGCCCGGATACGGCCATGAGCTGGGCGAACGCTTCCTCTGCAATGCCCTCCAGCAGATCCTGCCGGCTGGGAAAGTGTGCGTAGACCGTGCGCCGCACCACTCCGGCCGCACGCGCAACCTCGGCCATGCTCGCGTCCGGATCGGCAGCGAGCGCCACGATGGCCGCCTCCACGATGGCTTCCCGGTTCGCACGCGCGTGCCGACGTCGCGGCGCCCCGTCCTTGGCACGTCCGACAGCCATACGCCTCACCTCCTGTTCGACAGCCTGCTCGCACACCAGCCGATGTGATCCACGTCAACAATACTTGCACACCACTGTGCATGTTTACTAACTTGCACAGTGTTGTGCAGTTATGCGTAGCCAATCGAGAGAGGGAAGTGCGATGGTCACATTGGCGAACCAGCCCGTATCGCAGATGAACACCCCATACCCACGGCGCTGGGCCGCACTGGGCGTTTTGTGCCTGAGCCTGCTGATCGTGGTGATGGCGAACACCGCCCTGATCGTCGCCGCCCCGAGCATGACCCAGGACCTGGGCCTGACGAGCGCCGATCTGCAATGGGTGATCGACGGATACACCGTTCCGTACGCCGCGCTGATGTTGTTGTTCGGCGTCATCGGTGACAAGTACAGCCGACGCGGAGCACTTCTCACCGGTCTCGGGGTATTCGCCGCCGGCGCCGTGTTCGGCAGCCTCGCAGACACCACCACCTTGGTCATCGCAGCGAGGATGATGATGGGCGTCGGCGCCGCCATGATCATGCCCGCGACCCTGTCTCTGTTGGTCGCGACCTTCCCCAAGCCGGAACGCTCACGCGCGATCGCCGTATGGGCCGCAACGTCCGGCCTGGCCATCGCGCTCGGACCGCTGCTCGCCGGATGGCTCCTGGAATCCAGCTCGTGGGGCTCCACATTCCTGATCAATGTTCCGATCGCTGTCGTCGCAGCTGTGGGCGCGCTCGCATTGGTGCCACCGTCGAAGTCCGAATCCCAGGGCGCCATCGACTGGGTAGGCGGGCTCCTGTCCGTGGTCACGATCGGCGGTCTGGTCTTCGCCATCATCGATGGCTTCCACTTCGGAATCACTTCGGCGACCGTGATCGCCGGGCTGGGCTCGATCGTCGGCGCTCTGCTTTTCCTGGCCTGGGAACTCGAACACCCCCGTTCGCTGCTCGACGTCCGCAAGCTCGGCGACCGGACGGTCGGCGGTGCGACTCTCGCCGTGCTCATTCTGTTCCTCACCGCATTCGGAATCATCTACACCGTCGCTCAGCAGTTCCAGTTCGTGCTGGCCTACGGCCCCCTCGAAACCGGGGTCCGGCTTCTCCCGCTCGCGATCTGCGTCTCGATCGGCGCTGCCGTCGGTGGCCGTATGGTCGGACCGATCGGCATCCGCTTCACGATCGCGTTCGGCATGGCCGTGGCTGCCACCGGTGCGATGATCCTCACCGTCGTCGACGCAGACTCGGGCTACAGCGTCTTTCTCGTGTCGCTCATCCTGACCGGCCTCGGAATCGGGCTGTCGGTCTCGCCGTCCACGGATGCCATCATGGGCAGCTTCGACGAACGCGACCTGGGCGCCGCCGGCGGTCTGAACGACACGGCCATCGAGTTCGGTGGTGCGCTCGGCATCGCTCTGCTGGGGTCGGTACTCGCGTCGAACTACAAGGACGGCATCGCCGGATTCCTGGCATCGTTGCCACTGGGCCAACTGACCGGACCGCAGGCCGAACAAGCGCAGCAGGCAGTGGACATCGCTGGGAACTCGGTCGGTGGCGCCACGCTCGTGGCCCAGGAACTCGCTGACGACCCGATCGCCGGATCGTTCGCACAGCCCATGCTCGATGCAGCCGGAGCGGCCTTCACCGAAGCGATCACCCATGCGGGCCTGGTCGGCGGTGCCATGCTCGGACTCGGCGCAGTCGTCGTCGCGTTCGTCCTACCCACCGACGCGCCGGGTATCTCAGCCGACCAACCCCTCGAGCACAACCTCGCGTGATACGGCCCAACACCGGCTAGCCGGATCCACGAAGGCGAAGTGGTCCTCCCCCTCGATCAGGTGGAGGGCTACTTCGTCTCCTGCGGCAACCGCAGCATCTCGGTAGCGCGTGCTGACCGTGGCCGGGACATGCTCGTCTTCGGTGCCGTGCACACACACCACCGGCACGTGAATCGGGACGCGGTGGTGCGGTGACGCCGAGCGGTAGAGATCGGGATTCTCGTCGTAGGTCGCGCCGAACAGCTTCTCGATATAGCCGATACGTCTTCCTCGCTCACCCGCGGTGGCCAGATCGAGTGCCCCCGCCTGGGCCACCACACGCTCGGGAGCGTGGGAAAGCGCCTGACCCGCAAGCCACACCGCCAACTGCCCACCGGCGGAATTGCCGACGAGTCTCGCCCGGGACACGTCCAGCCTCTGGTCTGTGGACGCAGCGACCGGCCCGTCGATCGCCTCCCACGCCGCCGTCACATCCGCCGACATCTCCGGCCAGGCACCACCCGCGCCGAGCCGCCGATACTCGATGTTCCAGACGGCGACTCCGCACCGTGCCAGGTCGAGGGAGAAACGTGTAGCCACGTTCAGGTGATAGTCACCGCTCCAGAATCCGCCGTGGATCATCATCACCACCGGAACCGGATCGCTGGTCGGCTCCTGAGGGAGGTACAGGTGCCCGAACTGTTCGGGCTCGGGACCGTACTCGATGCGAATGCGAGCCACGTCAGCGGCAACCTTCCTGATCATCGAAAGCAACCGCCCTCATGCGACGGGCGGATGCCCCCATCTGTCGGTCAACGCACCGATAGCGCCGAGCGCGACTGCGGCTGCAGTGGACGTGCGGAGCACCTCGGGACCCAGGAGGACGGGCGTGGCGCCCGAGTCCGCGAGTTTCGCCACTTCGTCGTCAGAGAGCCCGCCCTCGGGCCCGACGACGAGGACCAATTCGGACAGCTCACCGAGCGGCAACGATGTCAACGAATCCGTCGCCGACTCGTGCAGCACCGCGACCCGGCCACCACGGGCGACCACATCTCGAACCAACGCCACCACGTCGGCTGTGCGATGGAGGTCGGTGATGTCGGGAATGATCGCCCGTCGCGACTGCTTGGCAGCCGCCTTCGCGGCATTTCGCCACCTGGTCAGCCCCTTCGCCACCTTGGGGCCTTCCCATCGCGCCACGCACCGCGACGACTGCCACGGCACGATCGTGTCGACACCGGCTTCGGTGGCCAAGTCGACCGCGAGTTCGGAACGGTCCGCCTTGGGTAGCGCCTGTACCAGCGTCACCGTCGGCGTCGGCGCGGACACTCGGCGCACGGTGTGCACGATCAGTTCGAGGCGATCTTTCGCTGCTGCGGTGACTTCCGAATCGGCGAGGCCGCCCCGGCCGTCCGACAACACAACACGCTCACCCACGGCCGTCCGTCGCACCGTCGCGGCGTGACGCCCCTCAGGACCGTCGAGGACGGCCGTCGATCCGGCTTCCGGCAGCGGATCGAGGTAGTAGACCGTCGCGGCCACGGATCAGCGTCCGCTGAACGCTTCGCGCAACCGCGAGAACAGGCCACCAGTGTGCTGCGACGCGGTGGTGACGACCTCGGCTTCGTCCCGAGCCCGCAGATCCTTGAGCTCCCGGAGAAGCTTGGCCTCCTTGTTGTCCAACTTGGCGGGCACCACGACGTCGAGGTGCGCATGCACATCGCCTCGGACACCGGACCGCAGCTTCGGCATACCGAAGCCGCGCACGATCGTCACAGCACCAGGCTGCGTTCCCGGCTCGACCTCGATCTCCTTGGGTCCGTCGATGATGGACTCGAAGGTGACCTTGGTACCCAGAGCCGCGTCGATCATCGGTACGCGAACCGTGAAGTGCAGGTCTTCGCCGTCGCGGACGAACACCTCGTGCTGCTTCTCGACGACCTCGACGTAGAGATCGCCGGCGGGGCCACCACCCGGACCGACCTCGCCCTGCGCCGCAAGGCGGATCCGCATGCCACCGGCCACGCCGGCAGGAACCTTCACGGTGATGTCGCGGCGAGCCCGGACGCGGCCGTCACCGGCGCACTTGTGGCACGGGTCCGGAATGGTCTCACCGGCGCCGCGACAGGTCGGGCACGGCCGGGATGTCATGACCTGGCCGAGGAACGAACGCTGCACCGATTGCACTTCGCCTGCGCCGTTGCACGTCTCGCATCGAATCGGCTTCGAGTCACCGTTGGTTCCCGACCCCGTGCAGCTGTCGCACAGGACCGCTGTCTCGACGGTGACATGCTTACTGACGCCCGTGGCGCATTCTTCGAGTGTGAGTTTGGTGCGGAGCAGCGAGTCCGCACCGGGCTGGACGCGGCCACGCGGTCCGCGACCGGCTCCCCCGCCGCCGCCACCGAAGAACGCCTCGAACACGTCGCCGAGACCGCCGCCGAAGCCACCGCCGAAGCCTGCGCCGCCTCCGCCGCCGCCCGACGAGAGCGGGTCGCCACCGAGGTCGACGATTCGACGCTTCTCAGGGTCCGACAACACCTCGTAGGCGGTCGAAATCTCTCGGAACCGGGCTTGTGCCGCCTCGTCGGGATTGACGTCGGGGTGCAGTTCGCGGGCAAGCTTGCGATACGCACGCTTGAGCTCTTGGTCGGTCGCCTTCTGGTCGACGCCGAGCGTTCCGTAGTAATCCCGTGCCACGTTCTGTCTCTCGTCCTTCTCTACTACTTCGTCTGATCACGACTTGTTCGGTTTCGGTCGGTGCATCGCCTGACCGGCTCTACCGCTCGGCGAGTACCTCGCCGACGTACTTCGCAACGGCTGCGACCGAGGCGATTGTTCCCGGATAGTCCATCCGGGTGGGTCCGAGCACACCCATACCGCCCAACACCGTCCCTGCGGCGCCGTAGCCCGTCGAGATCACCGACGTGCCGCGCATCTGCTCGACCTTGGTTTCTTCGCCGATCTGTACCGTGACCTGTCCGCTCGTCTGCGTGGCGGCCAGCAGTTTCAGTACCACCACTTGCTCTTCCAGGGCCTCGAGCACGGAGCGCAGCGATCCTGGGAATCCACTGACACCCGGGAAGTCCGCCGCATTCCGGGTCAGGTTGGAGGTACCCCCGAGCACCAGCCGGTCCTCGGGATGTTCCACCAGCGTTTCCACCAACACCGTTGCCGACCGGATAACCGCGTCACGCAAGTCGTCGGGAGCCTCGTCAGCCAGTTCGGATACTGCAATCGAGGCCGCGGCCAACCGCTTGCCTTCGAGCGCTCCACCCAGCAGAGTCCGCAACCGCACCAGATCCTCGTCGTCGAGGACGTCGCCCAGTTCGACGATGCGCTGATCGACACGACCCGAATCGGTGATGAGCACCAGCAGCAGCCGGGCCGGGGTCAGTGCCACCACTTCGAGGTGCCGGACGGACGACGCCGACAGTGTCGGGTACTGCACCACAGCCACCTGTCTGGTGAGCTGTGCAAGCAGTCGCACTCCGCGGCGCAGCACATCGTCGAGGTCGACACCGTTCTCGAGAAACTCGAGAATTGCGCGCCTCTCGGCCCCGGACAACGGCTTCACGTCCGCAATCCGATCCACGAACAGGCGATATCCCTTGTCGGTGGGGACGCGGCCGGAACTCGTGTGCGGTTGAGCGATGTACCCCTCGTTCTCGAGCACTGCCATGTCGTTGCGAACAGTGGCACTCGACACACCCAAGTTGTGGCGGTCCACGAGCACTTTCGATCCGACCGGTTCCTGCGTGGAAACGTAATCGGCCACGATCGCGCGCAGTACCTCGAAACGTCGATCGTCCGTACTCGACACGCTGACCACCTCCGTTTCCGATCACTGCTGTCTCGACTCGTGCCTGGTGCGCGCACGCCGCCATCGGCGGTCGGGTCGCCTGGGCCCAGTCTAATCGCCGGCCGACCACAATCCGGCCGAGGCCTTACTGTGGACGCCGCGGGGCACCACCGATACAGACGAGCAAGGCGGAATTCAGAGTCGATGATCTTCAAAGGTGTGATGGACGGCAAGCCGTATCCCGAGCACGGACTGTCGCTGCGCGACTGGGCCAAGATTCCGCCGCGGCAGGTGCGTCTCGACGAGATCGTGACGACCACGAAAGTGCTCGAACTCGACCGACTGCTGTCGGAGGATTCCACGTTCTACGGGGATCTCTTTCCACACGCCGTGCAGTGGAAGGGCGTGCTGTACCTCGAGGACGGCCTCCATCGCGCGGTCCGATCGGCGCTCCGGAATCGCGTGGTTCTGCATGCCCGCGTGTTCGACTACGACGAGATGCCGGGAATCATCACCGGCTGATACTCACGCGAGAACGGAGCGGACAACCGCGTCGGCGAGCAGTCGCCCACGATCGGTCAGTACGAATCCTTGTCCGCCTCGGATCAGAAGCCCGTCGACGACCAACTGTTGCGCGGCCCGCAACTCCTCAGCCGCCAGGTCGCCCAACGGAATACCGGTTCGCAGCCGAGCGGTGAGCATCACGCGTTCGGTGTGAATGTCGTCCGCCGTGAGGAACTCGCTTCCACCCACCGGAAGGCGGCCCGCCGAGAGCTCGTCCGCATACCGGGCGGGGTGCTTGACGTTCCACCACCGCACGCCACCGACGTGACTGTGAGCGCCCGGCCCGAATCCCCACCAGTCGCCGCCGTCCCAGTACCCGAGATTGTGACGGCATGCGCCGGCCTCGCCCCTCGCCCAGTTCGACACCTCGTACCAGGACATGTCGGCTTCGCCGAGCCGAGCATCGATCCGCTCGTACCGGCTGGCCAGCACGTCGTCGTCGGGCGCCGGAAGCTCGCCCTTGCGCACCTTTCGCGCCAGCGCGGTTCCGTCCTCCACGATCAACGCGTACGCCGAAACATGGTCGACGCCGGCTGCCAGCACCGCGTCCAACGAGGCATCGAGATCTTCGTCACGTTCACCGGGTGTGCCGTAGATGAGATCCAGGTTCACGTGGTCGAAGCCCGCTGCCCGCGCTTCCTGCGCTGCCGCCACGGCGCGCCCTGGCGTGTGCTTCCGGTCGAGCACACGAAGCACGTGTTGGGCGGCGGACTGCATACCGAGAGACACCCGGGTGAATCCGCCGGAACGCAGTGCGTCGAAGAATTCCGGCGATGTCGATTCCGGGTTCGACTCCGTGGTCACCTCCGTGGCGGTCGTCAGCGGAAAATGAGTGCGGACGGCGGCGAGTACGTCCGCCAACCCGTCTCCACCCAGCAACGACGGCGTCCCACCACCGACGAACACGGTGTCCACGGTCGGTGCGCCGGTCACTTCGGCGGCCGCCGCCAGCTCACGGCGCAGCCCCTCCATCCACGATTCGGGCGACGCGGAAGTGCCGAGTTCGCCGGCCGTGTACGTGTTGAAATCGCAGTAACCACATCGAGTCGCGCAAAACGGCACATGGATGTAGATGCCGAACGGCCGCGTGCCCACTCCGTCGGTCGCCGATGCGGGTAGATGAAACCCCGATCCGTGCGTGTTCACTGATGCGTGCGTGTTCACTGCGTTCACGACCTCCAGTGTCCCAGCTTCAGGACACACCTCCGACATGCCTGCGCATCGCCCACGTGTGACATTTCCCCCAAATTTGGTGGAAATATGTCCCCGCTCTTCGTTCAACCGATCTGACGTGGCACAATCGGTCTCATGACCGGACCTGGGGTACGACTCGTGGCACGCCGCCATGTCGATCTCAAGCGTGTCTGCAGCTGCGCATGTCAGCGTCTCGACGCGCAGTAACTTCAGCGCAGACCACCCTTCCAGCCCGTCACGCTCTTCCCGACATCCGGCCGGATTTGGATGCCCCGAGGCAGGACAGCCCTCCTCCTCGGCCCCGGACCGGTGCATCGTGAGATCCAGGAGTACTCCATGACGTCGACCACCGACGCCCCCGCTGCCGCGCCTGCCCGGACGCGAAGCGCCAAGCCCGTGAAACGCCGCGCCGAAGGCCAGTGGGCACTCGGCTACCGGGAGCCGCTCAACCCGAACGAGCAGTCCAAGAAGGACGACAACCCACTCAACGTGCGTCGCCGAATTCTGGACATCTACTCGAAGTCCGGTTTCGACAGCATCGACAAGGGCGACCTGCGCGGACGCTTCCGTTGGATGGGCTTGTACACGCAGTGTGAGCAGGGCTACGACGGCACCTGGACCGGCGACGACAACGCCGACCTGCTCGAAGCCTCGTACTTCATGATGCGCATCCGCACCGACGGCGGCGAGCTGAACACCGAGCAGGTGCGGACCATCGCGGGCATCTCCAAAGAGTTCGCCCGCGACACCGCCGACATCTCCGACCGCCAGAACATCCAGCTGCACTGGGTCGAAATCGAAAGCATTCCGGAGATCTGGCGCCGACTCGAGGCAGTCGGTCTCCAGACCACGGAGGCGTGCGGCGACTGCCCCCGCGGCATGCTCGGGTCACCGCTCGCCGGTTTGTCCACCGACGAGGTCATCGACGCGCGCCCCGCGCTTGCGGAGATCAAGCGTCGCTACATCGGCAACCCCGAGTACTCCAACCTGCCGCGCAAGTTCAAGACGGCCATCTCCGGCCTCCAGGACGTCGTGCACGAAATCAACGACGTGTCGTTCGTCGGCGTGAACCACCCGGAGCACGGTCCCGGGTTCGACCTGTGGGTCGGCGGCGGTCTCTCCACCAACCCGATGCTGGCCAAGCGAACAGGCGCCTGGATTCCGCTCGACGAGGTCCCGGACGTGTGGGAAGGCGTCGTCGCGATCTTCCGCGACTACGGCTACCGGCGTCTGCGCTCGAAGGCTCGGCTCAAGTTCCTCATCAAGGACTGGGGAATCGAGAAGTTCCGGGAGGTGCTCGAGACCGAGTACCTGAAGCGTCCATTGATCGACGGACCGGCACCTGTCGCTCCCACTCACCCGATCGACCACGTCGGCGTCACGAAGCTCAAGAACGGCCTGAACTCCGTCGGTTTCTCTGCGGTGTCCGGTCGCGTATCGGGCACCATCCTCGACACACTCGCGGACGCAATGGACAAGGTCGGCAGTGACTCGGTACGTCTGACGCCGTACCAGAAGCTGGTCGTGGTCGACGTTCCCGAGGACAAGATCGCCGGGCTGGATGCAGATCTCGAAGCGGTGGGCCTCACGTCCCGCCCCTCCCGCTGGCGCCGCAACCTCATCGCCTGCACGGGACTCGAATACTGCAAGTTGTCGTTCACCGAAACCCGCAGCCGTTCACAGGCACTGGTTCCGGAACTCGAGAAGCGTCTCGAGGAGCTGAACTCGGACCTCGACGTCCCGATCACCATCAACATCAACGGCTGCCCGAACTCGTGCGCCCGCACGCAGGTCGCCGACATCGGATTCAAGGGCATGCTCGTCGACGACGGCGACGGCAATCACGTCGAGGGATTCCAGGTCCACCTCGGTGGCAGCCTCGGATTCGACACCGCGTTCGGCCGCAAACTGCGCCAGCACAAGATCCTCGGAAACGAGGTCACGGACTACGTCGAACGCATCGTGCGCAACTTCATCAAGAACAAGGACGACGGCGAACGTTTCGCACAGTGGGTCGTCCGCGCAGACGAGGAGGACCTGCGATGACAGACCTCACCACAGCAACTCAGGACGACTTGCGCGCACTCGCCGAGCGGGGCGCGGCAGACATGGCCGGCGCGTCGGCGCAGGAACTCGTCCAGTGGACCGAGGACACCTTCGGGTCCGGTGCCGCCGGTACCACAGACGCCCGTAGCGGCTTCATCGTTGCATCCAACATGCAGGACGGCGTGCTGGTCCACCTCGCCGCACAGGTGCATCCGGGTGTCGACGTGCTCTTTCTCGACACCGGATACCACTTCGCCGAGACACTCGGCACCCGAGACGCCGTCGAGCAGGTGTACGGCGTCAACGTCATCAACGCGCGCGCCGCAGCCAGCGTCGCCGAACAGGATGCCGCCGAAGGCAAGGATCTCTTCGCTCGCGAACCGAATCGTTGCTGCGCCCTCCGCAAGGTGGCGCCGCTGAAGCAGACCTTGAGTGGGTATCAGGCGTGGGTGACCGGCATTCGCCGCGTCGAGTCCCCCACCCGCGCCAACGCTCCCCTGATCTCGTTCGACGAAGCATTCGGGTTGGTCAAGATCAACCCGATCGCCGCCTGGTCGGACGACGAGATGCAGGCCTACATCGACAAGCACTCGATTCTGGTGAATCCGCTCGTCGACGAAGGCTATCCGTCCATTGGGTGCGCTCCGTGCACCAGCAAGCCAGCACCCGGCAGCGATCCGCGCAGCGGACGTTGGGCCGGTAACGCCAAGACAGAATGCGGGTTGCACGCCTCATGACAATCGACACCACACTCACCGACAGCACTCTCACCGACCCCGGGACCCGGCTGAACGGAAGCCGCTTCGACACGCTCGACGCGCTCGAGTCCGAAGCGATCCACATCTTCCGTGAGGTCGCCGGCGAGTTCGAACGCCCGGTCATCCTGTTCTCGGGCGGCAAGGACTCCACGGTGCTGCTGCACCTGGCGATCAAGGCATTCTGGCCGGCACCGCTGCCGTTCGCACTGCTGCACGTGGACACCGGGCACAACCTGCAGGAAGTGCTCGACTTCCGCGACCACGTCGTCGAGAAGTACAACCTGCGCCTGCACGTGGCGAAGGTCGAGGACTACATCGCCGACGGCCGCCTGACCGAACGCCCCGACGGCATCCGTAATCCGCTGCAGACCGTCCCGTTGCTGGACGCCATCTCCGAGAACCGCTTCGACGCCGTGTTCGGTGGCGCACGCCGCGACGAGGAGCGCGCCCGCGCGAAGGAACGCATTTTCTCGTTGCGTAACGCGTTCGGCCAGTGGGACCCGAAGAAGCAGCGTCCCGAGTTGTGGAACCTCTACAACGGCAAGCACGATCCCGGCGAGCAGGTGCGCGTGTTCCCGCTCAGCAACTTCACCGAACTCGACATCTGGCGCTACATCGCCCGTGAGAACGTCGAGCTGGCCAGCATCTACTACGCCCACCAGCGCCCGGTGTATCAGCGCGACGGCATGTGGATGACACCCGGCGTGTGGGGCGGACCGGCCGAAGGCGAAGAACTGCAGGAACTGTCGGTGCGCTACCGCACCGTCGGCGACGGTTCGACGACCGGCGCGGTGTTGTCCGACGCAGCCGACAACCAGGCGATTCTCGCCGAGGTCGCGGCGTCGCGGCTCACCGAGCGTGGCGCCACCCGCGGTGACGACCGAGTTTCCGAAGCGGCCATGGAAGACCGCAAGCGAGAGGGCTACTTCTGATCATGAGCGACACGAATTCGCAGGTCGCCGACGGCGCACAGCTGCTCCGGCTCGCGACCGCAGGAAGCGTCGACGACGGCAAGTCCACACTCGTGGGACGCCTGCTGTACGACACCAAGTCGGTCCTTGCCGATCAGATCGATGCGGTCACTCGCGCATCAGTCGACCGCGGTCTCGACACACCCGACCTTTCGCTTCTCGTCGACGGTCTGCGGGCCGAGCGGGAACAGGGCATCACCATCGACGTCGCGTACCGGTACTTCGCGACGCCGAACCGGACCTTCGTCCTCGCGGACACCCCGGGACACGTGCAGTACACCCGCAACACGGTGTCGGGTGCGTCCACTGCGCAGCTCGTGATCCTGCTGGTCGATGCCAGGAAGGGTGTCATCTCACAGACTCGCAAGCATGCCGCCGTGCTCGCCCTCCTCGGAGTGCCGAAGCTCGTCCTCGCGGTGAACAAGATCGACCTCGTCGAGGACCCGGAAACGGTGTTCCGCGATATCTCGGCCGAGTTCAATTCGCTCACCACGTCACTCGGATGGGATTCCGAGGATGTACTCGAGATTCCCGTGTCGGCACTGCACGGTGACAACGTGGCTGTCCGTTCCACGAACACGCCGTACTACGACGGCCCGACCCTCATCGAGCATCTCGAGTCGGTGCCGGTCGACGCGGAAGCCCACCGCGTGGGACTGCGATTCCCCGTCCAGTACGTGATCCGCCCCCGCACCGCGGAGTTCCCGGACTACCGCGGGTACGCCGGTCAGGTCGCTGCGGGCGAGGTCTCCCCCGGCGACGAGGTCGTCGTGCTGCCATCCGGTGTGCGTACCACCGTTACCCGCATCGACACCGCGGACGGCGAGCTCGACACCGCGCATGCCGGTCGCAGCGTAACGCTCGTTCTGGCCGATGACGTCGATGTCTCGCGCGGCGACACCATTACGTCCGTTGCCGATGCGCCGGCACCGATCGCCGAGTTCGATGCCACCGTGTGCTGGCTCGCAGAAAAGTCGCTGCGTCCCGGCGCCCGACTGCTCCTCAAGCACGGCACCCGTACCACGCAGGCGATCGTCAGCGGGCTGGTCGAGCGTTTCGACGAGCAGAACCTCACGTCGGAGCAGAGTCCGGAGTCGTTGGAGCTCAACGAAATCGGCAAGATCTCGATCCGAGTTGCCGAGCCGATCGTGGCAGACGACTACACCGTCAACCGCCACACCGGCAGTTTCCTTCTGATCGATCCGTCCGGGGGCAACACCCTTGCGGCCGGACTCGTCGGCGACGCCATCGCCGCTGTCGAGCTCGGTGCCCCGACCCCGGCATGACCGTCCGATGACTGTATCGGCGACGACACCACTGGTAGCTGTCGCCCACGGCAGCCGTGACCCCCGCAGTGCGCGGATGGTCGCGGCTGCCGTGACGGCTGTTCGACGTCGCCGCCCGGATCTGGACGTGCGCCTGTGCTTTCTCGACCTCAATGCACCGTCGGTCGAACAGGTGCTGCACGGGATAGCCTCCGAAGGTCACACCTCTGCGGTCGTCGTGCCGCTGCTGCTCGGAAACGCGTTCCACGCCAGGGTGGATCTGCCCGCGATGCTCGGCCGTGTGCAGGTGCGACAGCCCGGATTCACCGTCGTGCAGTCCCCCGTCCTCGGCCACGACGAGCGTCTGGTCGAAGCGGTCCGTGACCGCATCGTCGAAACCGGATTCAACGAGGGCGATCCCACCGTCGGAGTCGCGTTCGCCGCGGTCGGCTCGTCGGATGAACGCGCAAACGACCGCACCCAGCACCTCGGGGCCACCCTCGGTCACGGAACGAACTGGGTGGGAGTGCATACCTGCTTCGCAACCGCGACCGAGCCGACCGTGTCCGAGGCGATCGCTCGACTGCGCGGCGCGGGCGCCGAACGAATCGTTGTCGCGCCCTGGTTCCTCGCCCCCGGACTGCTCACCGACCGGCTCGGTCGTGCGGCCTGCGATACGGCACCCGACGCAGTGTTCGCACCGCCGATCGGAGCTCACGACAACCTCGTAGACGTCGTTCTCGACCGGTACGCAGAATCCTTGGCGGACATCGATCAGCCGCTCATTCGCTCCGCCTGACCGGTCTCCCACCACCTGACTGCCCATACCCTCGCACCCCACGAATGTCACACCGGTTCGCGTGAGTAGAACCTGTGTGACATTGGTCAGTGGGGGGGAACCTTTCGTATCACTAGCGCAGAGCTTCCTGTCTGATTCAGACTGGAAGCAAGGCTAGGAGAGACGATCATGACGACAGCACCGGTTCGACACGGGATCGTGGCGGGCATCGATGGATCGGACAGCGCCCTCGAGGCTGCGAAATGGGCCGCTGCGGCCGCCGAGCGATTCGGCGAACCCGTGTATCTGACCCATGTGGTTCGCGGAAACTCCGACCTCGCCTCACTCGGTGACGACGAAGTCGCAACGCGAGACGCGCACCCGAACAGCCACGCCTTCCTCGATGCCGCTGAGACGGCAATACGCGACGGTCGCACGAACCTCACGCTCGAACGGCGAATCCGCCAAGGCCCTCCGGCGAAAGCGCTGGTCGAGATGTCGCGTACCGCACGGATGCTCGTACTCGGTCCAGCGGAGACCACCGAGATGCAGTCCGTGTTCGTCGGCTCCAACGTGGTCCGCATCGCGAATCATGCCAAGTGCCCTGTCGTCGTCTGGCGTGGTCCTGCCGTCCCCGCCGATCAGGACGACCGTCCGATCGTGGTCGGTGTGGACGGTAGCGACCTCAGCGACATGGCCGTCGCCCACGCGTTCGAGTTCGCTGCCTTCTTCGGGGCACCGCTCGTCGCCGTACACACCTGGTCCGAGCACTCGTCGCTGGGTGGATACTCGGAAGCGCGCCGCTTCATCGACTGGGCTCCCCACGAGGAGCACGAGCACGCTGTTCTCGCAGAAGCGCTTGCCGGTTGGAGCGAAAAGTACCCCGATGTCGAGGTCACCCACAGCGTTCAGCGCGGTGGGCCGATGAAAATTCTTCTCGAACACTCCGCCGAGGCTCGGATGGTCGCGGTGGGCAGTCACGGCCGCAACCCGTTCATGGCCTCCGTAGTCGGCTCCACCAGCCAGGCACTCATTCACCGCGCGTGGTGCCCGGTATTGATCTGCCGAGAAGGCTGAATCACGCGACGAAGCGGTGGAACCGCTACACCGTTACGACAGTGACGTCTCCGGGAGTTGAGGAACCCGGGTCGCGCGGGCGTACACCGTCTCCCCTGCCCGAAGTCCGAGCGCTTCGCTGTCACCCCGGGTCACCTGCGCGGCGAAGAGTTCCCCGGTCGCAGCATTCACGAGATCCACACGCACCTCGAACCCGAGATGGACGACGCGCTGCACGGTTGCCCGGGTGATACCGAGTGTTTCGGCTGTGCCGGACTCTTGCGCCAATGCCAGGCTCGAGCCTCGCCCCAGTCGAATATCGTGCGGACGAACCAACTGCCCGTTCAGTTTGGCGACGGGACCGAGAAATGACATCACGAAGCCATTGGCCGGGCGGTCGTAGAGGTCCTCGGGGACACCGACCTGCTCGATCCGTCCCTTGTTGAGTACGGCGATCCGGTCTGCGACATCAAGGGCCTCCTCCTGATCGTGCGTGACCAGAACCGTCGTGACGTGCACCTCGTCGTGCAGGCGCCGCAACCAGGTACGCAGATCGGTGCGCACCTTCGCGTCGAGGGCTCCGAACGGTTCGTCCAGCAGGAGGACCTGCGGATCGACGGCCAGTGCACGCGCCAGCGCCATCCGCTGACGTTGACCACCGGACAACTGGGCCGGATAGCGGTGCTGAAATCCGTCCAACCCGACGATCTGGAGCAGCTCGTCCACCCGCTTGGCGATCTCGGACTTGGGACGCTTACGGATCTTCAACCCGAATGCGACGTTCCCGCGCACCGTCATGTGCTTGAACGCCGCATAGTGCTGAAAGACGAACCCGATGTCTCGTTTCTGCGGTGAAACGCCGGTGACGTCCTTACCGCCGATCGTGACGATCCCGGAGTCGAGCCCCTCGAGGCCGGCAATGGCGCGGAGCAATGTCGACTTTCCCGAACCACTCGGACCCAGCAGAGCTGTCAGGCTGCCCGCCGGGATATCGATCGTCACGCCGTCGAGGGCCGCGAAGTCCCCGTAGTTCTTGCGCGCGCCGGTGACCGTGATCATGTCGTGCTCCTCTTTCGGTCGAGCAGAGTCATCAGCAGCAAAGCGACAAGCGCAATTCCCATGAGCAGCACTGCCGCGCAGTACGCGCCGAACGTGTTGTGGTCGTCGATGTACCGCGCGTGCACCAGAAGAGTCAGCGTCTGCGACACGCCCGGAAAGCCGGAGGACACCATGATCACCGCACCGAACTCGCCGAGTGCGCGGGCAATGGTGAGGACCACTCCGTACGTCAGACCCCATCTGATCGCCGGCAGAGTCACCAGCCAGAACGTCTGCCATTTGGTGGCCCCGAGTGTGGCGGCCGCCTGCTCCTGTTCGTCACCGATTTCGTGCAGAACAGGTTCGACCTCTCGGACAACGAACGGCAAGGTCACGAATATCGTGGCCAACACCATCCCCGGCAGGCCGAATATCACTTTGAAGCCGAGGGATTCGATCCCACCGAACCAGCCGTGTACGCCCCACAGCAAGATGAGCGAGACACCGACGATGATCGGCGACACTGCGAACGGCAAGTCGACCATGGCCTGAAGTACCCCACGACCGCGAAACCGTCCACGCACCAGCGCTAGCGCCGCCACGACACCGAATACCACGTTGATCGGCACCACGATCGCAACGATGAGCAACGAGAGATTCAGCGCGGAAATGGCTGCCGGCGTGCTGATCCAGCCGAAGAACGTTCCGATGCCGTGCTCGAACGCGCGGTAGAAAATCATCAGAACCGGAACGAACAGCAATCCGAACAGGTACAGCAGGGCGATGCTGCGCAGCCCGAGCCTGACCGGCGTCGACGTCTTCACGCGGCCTGCTCCTGTCGCCTTTGGTTGCGGCCGGCAAGGATCCGCAATACGAAGAGCACGATAAATGCGATCGCGAGCAGCGTCACCGATACGGCTGCGGCATTCATCTGACGGTCGATCTCGATCTGCTGCTGAATGTACTGCGACGCAACCTGAGTTTCGCCGGGGATGTTTCCGCCGATGAGCACCACGGAACCGTATTCTCCGATTGCGCGGGCAAACGCGAGCCCTGCCCCACCGAAGATCGCCGGCGCCAACGTGGGCAGCACGACCCGTCGGAAGATCGTCACATTGTTCGCACCGAGCGATGCGGCAGCTTCCTCCACATCCATGTCGAGTTCGATCAGCACCGGCTGCACCGATCGAACGACGAAGGGAAGGGTCACGAAGGCGAGTGCCACGACGAGACCGGGCTGCGTTGCATTGAGATGAATGTCGATGGGGCTGTCGGGACCGTACAGCGACAACAGCACGATGCTCGCCACGATGGTGGGTAACGCGAACGGCAGGTCGATCAACGCGTTGACGATCCGCTTCCCAGGAAAGTCGTCGCGCACGAGGACCCACGCGATGAGGGTGCCCATCACGACATTGATCAGGGCCACAACAGCGGAGACCAGTACGGTCACCTGCAACGTCGCCAACGCGGCCGGCTCGGTCACGGCGTCGACGAACCCGCCGATCCCGTCATCGAGGGAAGCCACCGTCAACGCGGCGAGGGGCAAGAGCACGATCACGCTCAGCCAGAGCGCCACGATTCCGATGCCGATCGGTCCTACGGCCCCCGTGACATTCATCAGCCGCGAACGATTGCCGGCCGGCACGGTCGCCTCCGAGTCTTGGATCCCGTCACCTGCGGTGTCGCGGGCGGTCACGGCGCCGTCACCTCGTCGCGTCACCGTAGATCCTCGCGATCGCGCCCACGTCCTGCTGGAACAGGTCGGCGTTCACTGTCGGCCAACCACCCAGATCATCGATCGTGTAAAGGCGCTCCGGCTCGAGAAACTTGTCCGCGAACTCCTTGGCAACCCCGGGATCGACCGGACGGAATCCTGCCTCGGCCCACAATCGTTGCGCCTCCGACGTGTAGAGGAAGTCCTGGAATGCACTGGCCTTGGCGAGGTCCTGACTGTGCTGAACCACCGCCACCGAATTCTCGATGTCGAATGTTGTCGGCGGCGTGATGTGTTCGACAGGTTCGCCCTCCGCTTCGATGAACAGTGCTTCGTTCTCGTAGCTGAGCAGCGCGTCGCCTGCCCCTTGCAAGAAGGCCTCCGTAGCCTCACGCCCCGACTTCGGCTGAATCCGGACGTGCTCGTCGATCAATTGTTCCACGTACTCGAGTCCGGCCTGAGGGTTCTGGCCGCCATCGCTCTTGGCTGCATACGGTGCCAAGAGATTCCATTTTGCCGAGCCCGAACTGAAGGGATTCGGTGTGACCACCTCGATCCCCGGCCTCAGGAGATCGTCCCAGTCGCGAATCCCCTTCGGGTTGCCCTCCCGCACGACGATCGTGACTACGGATCCGAACGGCGAGCCGCCGTAGGCGTCCTCGTTCCAGTCCTCCGCCACGAGTCCCGCATCCACCAATCGAGTCATGTCGGGTTCCACGGAAAAGCTGACGAAATCTGCCGGCGCGCCGTCCTTGGTCTTACGTGACTGGTCACCCGATGCCCCGTACGACTGATGAAACTCGACGTCCTCGCCTGCCTCGGTCTCCTGGAACGCCGGAATCACCTTCTCGAACCCGACCTTGGCCACGGCGTAGGCGTACAAGTTGACCGTTCCGGCTTCGCCGCCGGAGTCCGGTTCGGCACCCGGAACATCGCTCGAGCCGCCGCTGCACGCGCTCACCGCCATCACCGTCACCGCAGCCAGTGCGGCGAACATCAGACGCGAGCGTCGTCTCATGTCGGGCAACCTTTCGGATGGGCCGCACTCGCGGCAGTCGAATGGAGAGAGGAATCGAACGATCAACTGACCGAACGGCATTCGTTCGCCACCCGAAGGCCGGATCAGCCCACCGAAAGGGCTATCGGCAACAGTCGATGTCAGCGACCGCGGACGCGCCGACTGCGATCAACGCCAACTCGTGGCGGACCTGGTGGGCGGCAGTATCGGGCACGGAGCCGACTTTATCAGGTAGCCGATGCACCACCCGAAACGAAGTCAGAGTGTCAACAGCCATGCGACGACGACGAGGATCAGCAAGGCGATCAGCGCCAGTGTGACTCGTGAACGCGGCATCTACGGATCCTCCGATTTCGACGTGTCTCTGCGAAGCAGGACGAATATCGCGGCAAGTCCACGATCGAGCAGCCACGCGAGCGCAGCACACAGTGGGACCAGCACGAGCAGCACCAGAACGACCTGCGGGACGAACGGAAGTCCGACAACCCACAATTCGAAGCTGTCCCACCACCCTGCCGCGCGTTCCATTCGCCCAGCTTAACGTCCGGGTAATCCACTACGCGTGCCGGTGCGGACCAGCGACGAACAGCCTAGGTGCGCAGGCGTGCGAGCATCTCGTCTGCTTGTTCGGCAATGCTGCGGACCACGTCTGCGGCCGGAACCGATTCGTGAACCAATCCTGCCGCCTCGCCCGCGTAGACCACCCCGATGCTCGGGTCTGTCGCGTCGTAGGCGTCTGCCAACGTGCTCTCTTCCGCATCGGTACCGTGCCAGCGGGCCGTGAAGTCGTTGGTCAGCGCGCGACCACCCCATCGCTGCGGCCACGGCTGGTTTCGCGCGCGGTCGAAGACTGCGGTGTAGACGGTATCCGCGCTACCCGCGGACACCACCCGATCACGCGCGTAGTCGGGACCGACCGTTTCCGGGCTCGCCAACAGTGCGGTCCCGATCAACGCCCCTTCGGCCCCTGCTGCGAGCACCGCGGCCAACCCACGGCCTGTGCCGATACCTCCGGCAGCGAGCACCGGGAGACTCGTCGCCTCCAGTACTTCCTGAAGCAGCGGAAGTGTGCCGATACGGCCGGTGTGCCCACCTGCCTCGCCGCCCTGTGCCACCACCACGTCGACGCCGGCAGCTTCCACCACACGGAGGTCGTCCACAGAGTTGATCTGAGACATCACGAGGGCACCAGCCTCGTGAGCACGCCCCACGTACGGTGCGGGGTCACCGAACGACAACGACACCAACCGCGGGCGATGCTCCAGCGCGGCATCGAGTAGCGAATCGTCGTCGTCCAGAGCCCACGTCATCAGGCCGATTCCGAATGTGTCGCCGCCGATCTCGCGTGCGGTCGCAACTTCGTCGGCAATCCATTTCGGTGTGGCATACCGCGCCGCGCCGAGAAGACCTATTCCACCGGCTTTCGATACTTCGCCGGTCAGTACACCACCGGCTCGCCCTCCCATCGGCGCACCGACGATCGGATGATCGATCCCCAAAGTTCGAGTGAGCCATGTATCGATCGCCACGATGCCAGTCCTCTCGGGAGCTACTTCTTCGACTTCTCCGCGGTGTCGGACGAGAGCGCCGCCACGAATGCTTCCTGCGGAATCTCGACCCGGCCGATGGTCTTCATCCGCTTCTTGCCCTCCTTCTGCTTCTCGAGCAGTTTGCGCTTACGGCTGATGTCGCCGCCGTAGCACTTGGCGAGCACGTCCTTGCGGATCGCTCGAATGTTCTCGCGCGAAATGATCTTCGATCCGATCGCCGCCTGGATCGGCACCTCGAACTGTTGACGTGGAATCAGCTCACGCAGTTTGCTGGTCATCTTGCCGCCGTATGCACCGGCAGCGTTGCGATGCACGATCGACGAGAACGCGTCGACAGCCTCACCCTGCAACAGGATATCGACCTTCACCAGGTCTGCCTGCTGTTCGCCCGACTCCTCGTAGTCGAGGCTCGCGTATCCCTTCGTCCGGGACTTCAGTGCGTCGAAGAAGTCGAACATGATCTCGCCCATGGGAATCTCGTAGCGCAGTTCCACGCGGGTCTCGGAGAGGTAGTCCATGCCTCCGAGCTCGCCTCGGCGACCCTGGCACAACTCCATGATCGCGCCGATGAACTCGCTGGGGGCGATCACCGTGCACTTGACCATCGGCTCGTACACCTCGCGTACCTTGCCTTCCGGCCAGTACGAGGGGTTGGTCACCACCTGTTCCGAACCGTCCTCCATCACGACGCGATACACAACGTTGGGCGATGTCGAGATCAGGTCGAGGCCGAACTCGCGTTCGAGACGATCGCGTGTGATCTCCATGTGCAGCAGCCCGAGGAAACCGCAGCGGAACCCGAACCCGAGGGCCACGGACGTCTCCGGTTCGTACGCGAGCGCCGCGTCGTTGAGACGCAGCTTGTCGAGCGCATCACGTAGAACCGGGTAGTCGGATCCATCGAGTGGATACAGACCGGAGTACACCATCGGTTTCGGATCGCGGTACCCCACCAACGGCTCCGTCGCGCCGCGGCGGGCTGCCGTCACGGTGTCACCGACACGGGACTGACGGACGTCCTTCACACCGGTGATGAGGTATCCGACCTCGCCGACGCCGAGACCGATGCTGGCCTTCGGTTCGGGCGAGATGATTCCGACTTCGATCAGATCGTGGGTGGCGCCGGTGGACATCATGGTGATCTTCTCGCGCGGCGAGATGCGCCCGTCCACGACACGGACATAGGTGACGACGCCGCGATAAGCGTCGTACACGGAGTCGAAGATCATCGCGCGCGCCGGACCGTCCGCGTTCCCGACCGGTGCCGGAATCTGCTTCACGACCTCGTTGAGAAGTTCCTTCACACCCATTCCGGTCTTGCCGGATACGCGCAGAACGTCGGCGGCTTCACAGCCCGTGATGTGCGCGATCTCTTCGGCGTACCGATCCGGATCAGCGGCGGGGAGGTCGATCTTGTTGAGCACCGGGATGATCGTGAGGTCTTTTTCCATCGCCAGGTACAGGTTGGCCAGCGTCTGCGCTTCGATGCCCTGTGCCGCGTCGACCAGCAGGATCGCGCCCTCGCACGCCTCGAGCGCACGAGACACCTCGTAGGTGAAGTCGACGTGCCCGGGAGTGTCGATCAGGTGCATCACGAACTCTTCGCCGTCCACGGTCCACGGCAGGCGAACGTTCTGTGCCTTGATGGTGATACCGCGCTCGCGCTCGATGTCCATGCGATCCAGATACTGCGCGCGCATCTGCCGTTCTTCGACGACACCGGTCAGCTGAAGCATGCGGTCGGCCAACGTCGACTTGCCGTGGTCGATGTGGGCGATGATGCAGAAGTTCCGGATCTGCGCAGGATCCGTAAACGTCTTGTCTGCAAAGCTGCTGATGGGGAACCCCTTACCTGGACCGGCACCGACCCGAATTCGGGCCAACTGTCACCCCACAGGATATCCAAGGTGAACCCCGTGGACACAGGGCACCCTGGCGAACGAATCAAATATCCAGTTCGTCGACGATCATGTCGGCGACGGCCTGCATTCCCCGCTCGTTGAAGTGGCCCGGTTGTGCCCAGGAGGTAGGGATCAGTCCCTCGAACCACTTGTCGTCCGGGGCAGCGCACGGGCCGTGGCCACCTTCGACTGTGGCGGCGCCGATGTCGATGTAATGCACGCCGTACTTTTCGGCCGCATCGACATACACCTGATTGAACCGATCGAAGTAGGTGACCAGCCACTTCGCGTCCTCGTCCGAGTAGGGCATCGAGGGCCAACAACCTCGGTTGCCGACGGCACCGCCGTGACCGACGATCACGATCTCCGCGTTGGGCGCCTTCTCGGCGATCGCACTGATGACCCGGTCGATCTTGGGGGCGACTTTCGCGATCCCTTCGACGACCTTCTGCTCCACGTCGGGGTTGTTACGACAGCCTCGATCCATTCCGGGCAGCGGAATCGCGCAACTCTCCCTCGTGATGACGACATGGTTGGAATCG